>CAYWIY010000008.1:0-37343 GCA_964458455.1 uncultured Syntrophomonadaceae bacterium
TAAAGAGCATGAAAGCCTTGTGATAGCCCGCCCAGAACACTTCCCTCTCCACTTTAAGCAGCTCCCTGCTCACTTCCCGGCTCCATGATACCCGATCCTCGGGGCGCTCCACTTTTTTAGCGATGTGGAATATAACGGCCTGATCGTACTCGCTGAAAAAAGCGCGGCATTCTTCAACCGAAGGAACCTGGGGCGGACAAGATCCCTTCTTACCGTAACTGCTGCAGCCAAAGGTACATTTAAACCTCACCCAGTGGGCAACTTCAATCTGGGACGCATTAATCCAGTGGTAATCTTTAAAATTATAACGCTCAAAAATTTCTTCCAGCTTGCTGTATTCAGAAATGGCAACCTCCTCCTTTACAGGTGCTTCATATAATTTTCCGCGGCTTGATCAGGATAAACCGGTCCCCCGGCAGGGCTTTTCAATAAAGTTCTGCAGGGGAGCCTCAATTCCTGCAGGACCTGTTTTTAGGGACGGTCCCGGGCAGCCTGGGAGAGGCTTCTGCCCTGCTGCTTATTCTCGGGGGGGCCTGGTTAATTTACAAACGTTACGCCAACTGGCGGATCCCCTTGAGCTGCCTGGCAGCAGTGGTCCTGGTCTGCCTCGTTACCGGCCAAAACGTATTATTCCACCTTCTGTCCGGAAGTTTGCTCCTGGGCGCCTTCTTTATGGCTACAGACCCGATCAGTTCGCCAAAAACCCAGCCCGGACGCTATATTTTTGGCTTCGGCGTAGGTTTAATCATAATGGCCATGCGCCTTTGGGGCTGGCTGCCGGAAGGCACTACCTTTGCCATTATTGGCATGAACCTTTTTGTCCCCATCATCAACCGCTATACCAGGCCTAAACCAAAGGCATCCTGATCAACCCTGTTAATTACAGCAGCATCCTGCCGATAATAACAGCAGGGCCCAATTTTAAAACCTACCATCAACAAAAACGTTTTGGGCCAATCTGTAAGAAAGCAGAGGGATCACGAACATGGAAAAATTAACTGCAGGAATGAAAAGGGCCGCCTTTTTAACCGGACTGGACCAGTTAATGAATAAAACCTGTCTCATCCTGGCTGGAACAAGCCTGATCCTGCTTATCCTGGTTCATCTTTCGGGATGGATCTTGCCTTCTGCAACCACGCAGTTCCTGGTCCCGGCGCTGGCTATAATCTCCATTGTTGCTGTTTTTCTATTTAACCACGCCGGTTTAATCGTAGCCCTGCTCGCAAACTTTACCGCCCTGGCCTTGCTTTACAACCGCTGGTCGGCTACGGGTGAAGAAGCAATCGCAGTTATCATTGCCATGCTAATTTACTCTACCCTGGGATGCATGATAATTTTCTTTTTCAAAGGAAAGGAAGAAACCCATCGCCAAAACCTGGAGTGGATGTCTACAATTGATTGCCTGACCGAAACATACAACCATCGCTACTTTCAACAGAGGTTAAACGAGGAAATAGCCCGCTCAAAACGAAACGGGAACCCGGTGGCGCTGCTCTTTATCGACCTGGACAACTTCAAGGCTTATAATGATCAAAACGGGCACGTTTTAGGAGATCGCATGCTCAGAAAAACAGCTGATTTCCTGAAAAAAGGAGTCCGGATCCACGATGTTGTTTGCCGTTACGGTGGTGATGAGTTTGTGATCATTTTACCGGATACAGATGAAAATAAGGCGGGCCTGCTGGCAAGGCGCCTGGTTAACTATTATGCCCGCCAAAAAATGTCCGGTAAACTCGGAAGCAAAGCCAGGGTAACCCTTTCTATCGGGGCTTCATCGTATCCTGGCCAAAGCAGGAACCTTGCAGAACTAGTCCAGCATGCCGATCACGCCCTTTACCTGGCTAAAGAAGCGGGTAAAAACAAGACCAGGATCTACGGAAAAAGCTCCCGTGAGTCCAACAGTGCAACTGAAACAATACATGGCAGTTTTTGTTATAACGCTTTCAAGCATGCCCTGATTTCCAATTACCGGACCCTGATGGAAACTACTCCAAAACAAACATCTGCCGGGGCATCCTTTACAGAAGATCCTTCAAACGACAGCAGCAATATTGAATTGAAGCCAGAACAAAAAGTCATTATCGGAAGGGCGCTGAGCCTGGGTCACAACGGGGTGAAAGAAAATCAGCAGGCTGAAGAGAACACGGTAAATTTGAAAGTTAGGGTGCATTAAAACTAACTCAGGGCTGCTCTTCCAGGAATAAATTCAGTTCCCTAACATCTACAGCCAGCCCCTTTACTTCTGCAGGATCTCTACTGCGCAGGGTAGCAAAGACCACTCCCACTACCTCACCATGTTCATTAAAAAGAGGACTGCCGCTGCTTCCCGGATAGATTGCCGCTTCAACCACCAGAAAAGGAAGGTCCCGCACAGGGTTTTCATGGTGGTCAATCAAGAGCCCCTTATTGGCAACGCGGGCATATTGCAGGGGATTTCCAATTACCAGAAGTTCTTCCCCCGGTGGAGGTGGCTGGCCGGCCAGCGGAACTGCCGGCAAATCTTCCCCTTCTATATCGATAACGGCCAGGTCAACATGAGGGGAAACTTCCCAGTCTTTTGCAACAAATACACCGCGGTTAGGGATTGAAATCCGGACCACCGTGGCATCTTCCAGCAAGTGCCGGTTGGTAACCACCAGGCCGCCGGGATCAATGTTAAAACCGGTGCCGCGCCTCTGCCCTCCGGCCGCACCGGCAGCAGAATCGATGTAAACCAGGGCTACCGCGTTTCTTGTTTCTTCAACTACGGGGTCATCAGCCAGGGCCCAGGATTCCTGCAAAAATTCTAAGGCGGGGCCGGTCAGGACCTGCAACCAGCGGGCGGTAACACTAAACAGGAATACGAAAGCCACAATCAGGGCAGTGGCTCCCAGGATCAACCGGCGCCTACGGTAACGGGCAGCTAAGTCCAGGTCTTCCTGCCCCTCTTCATATTTGCGGTTAATTTCTTCAATTATTTCCTGGTCCAGATCATCAAACTCGCGTTCCCGGTCATCTCCGTTTCTGCGCCTGATGGCTGTTCCCTCCCTAATTAAAGTCCGGACCTGGCTGCAGCCAGGGTGCGCATCTTTATATACATTTTATTATCGCCGATTTTGCTCAATTTATAAACACCATTTTTGCAAACACCTGTGCAGGATACTGGGTATTATCCTGATTTCTGTCCAAGCGTTTTGAGAATAAGCCAATCAAAACCAGGATCTATATTTAACTAAGCCGCCTGCAGAGCTTTCTGCACAAGCTTTCTGCAAAAATATTGTTAACCGTAAACCCTGCTGCTATAATATAAAAAATAAAGTAAGGGTGAACAAATGATGGGCAATGATTTCCATAAACAGCCTTTTCGCCCCGGCGAAAAACAGGCTTTAAAGAAAAAGATCCACCGCGCTTTAGTAGAAGCCAGGAAAACCCGTTACGAGGGCAATGAAGATAAAGCCCGGGATATTATCCGGCAAATGATGGCCGAGGCTGCCCCGGCCGCACACCGGGCCAGCCTCGAGGGCGGCTTCAACTGGGTAGTGGAAGAGCTAAAGCCGCTTGATGAATTTATGCTTCCAGATGACGATACAAACGGCTGCTGAAGATACCTGTTAAACAAAAAAAACATGTTGACAGGACTAACGGCATCTACTAACCGGCGTAACCACCGGAAGTTATAAGCAACCTATTGCTTAAAACCCCTCAGGCAGCAAGGAACACCGCCGCTACAACGGCAACCGCTATCGCTACCGGAATAACAATAAGGATTACAAGGTGAATCACGTAAGCGCCGATACTGGCCCCCGTAGAAAGGCCGTGGCTTTCCCTCAGGGCAATTACCTGTAAGACAATAACCCATATCGACAAACCAAAGGTGATCAAACCGCCAAAGATAGCCCCTACAGTACCTGTGTAAGCAGCAATCAAAGTAATCGGCGCGCTGATAATCATGGGGAAATCTGCAAAAGCATAGGCACTGAACAGGTTCCAGTAACCTCCAGTGCCTCCAAAGAGCCTGGCAAAAAGATGGAGCAAGGCGGTCAAAATAAAAATGGAAACGACAGCAAATATGGCTGTTCCGATCATAATAACGGGGGACGCTATAAAAATACCCAGCTCAGCCATCGATTCCTCCATAACCGCAAAGCCTTCATCGCCAAAGATATTGGAAGCCATAACCAGGACGGCTACCCCCAGGTAAACCAGGAAAGCAAGCCCCACCGGTTTCTCACGGGCGATTTCATTTAACGTCCGGACCGGACTGGCCAGTACACCATAAAGCCATTCTAATAATTTTTCCCCCATTTAATAATGCGACCTCCTTTTTGGATAGCAGGTACAAATTACAGCCTGCGTCCCCTTTAATTTGCTCATTTTTAAATATCCTCAAACCCGAAGCTGGTATTTAACTGTTCTTAAAAAAACATAATCAAAACAATTAGCCTCCATCCAGGATCCGGTTTAGCGGCCCAGGATCCAGTTTACCGGCACTTGCTTTTACCTGACCTGGTAACGTATCTCCGGGGGAACCCCTTCCCGCAGTTTCTCTAACAGGAGCACCTCCGGATCTATTAAGGCCCTTTCCAGTGATGACATGACCCTGTAACCGTAACCAACTAACTGATCAAAAAGAGACGGGGCCGGAAACTCGTAACGAACCGGGTTTTCTAAGTCATTCAATTCGGCCAGGTAGTCGATGGCATCATCAACACCACCCAGGCGATCTACCAGGCCCAGTTCCTTGGCCTGGCTGCCGATGAAGAGCTCACCGGTAGCCAGTTCCCGCACTTCTTCCATGTCCATATCCCGGCCTTCAGCCACGTCGCTGATAAATTGTTCGTAAGCCCGGTCAGATATTTCCTGCATAAGATCCCGTTCTTCATCAGTCAATCCCCGGCTGAACATGTCCTTGTGTTCGCCGGATTTTATAGTTTCAACACTGATACCGAGCTTTTCATATAATTCTTCCATGTTCATGATGCTGCTAATCACCCCGATCGAACCGGTCATCGTTCCCCGCTGAGCTACGATACCCTGGGCCGGGGCAGAAATGTAGTATCCCCCGGAAGCTGCCATATCGGCCATGGATACCACGATCGGTTTTTCAAAATCCCTGACCATGGCGGCAATTTCCTGGGAGGCGGCAATCGATCCCCCCGGGCTTTCCACGCGCAGCACCACCCCTTCGATATGGGGCTCCTCTTCCGATCGCTGCAACTGGTTATAGACATGATCAGGAGAAATGCCTCCTTCAAAAAAGCCGCCCATCCCTTCCTGGATTGGGCCCTGCAGCTTTATAACCACAATCCGGTCCTCGTCATTCGGAGCGGGCTCTCTCCTCGGGTCGACCCCGTCAATAAAAGGAAGCACCAGGACCGCAACCACCGAAACGGCGATCAAGGCAATTATAAAAACTTTTCTTTTGTTCATTATCTAACACTCCTAACAATCATATTATCCACTGCAAGGTACAATTAGACAGCCCCCTTGCTTTTCCTGCCGCACTTGTATCAAACTATTACAGGCTAATGCAAAAACATGAATCGTGAACTGGGCTATAATCAAAAATTAAGGTTGTGCCGCCTGCCGGCTTGTGATAAAATATACTTAACTTATATGGTTACAAATAAACCAGCCCCGGGTTAGGAGGTAAATTCATGAGTGAAAACAACCTGAACGAGCAAGCTTTAAACCTAAAAACCCTGGTTGAATACCAGGACGGGTCAATTGTTAGCAAAGAAATGATGAAAAAAGATACGGGTTCAGTAACCCTTTTTGCATTCGACAAGGGCCAGGGGTTGAGCGAACACACCGCCCCATTTGATGCCATGGTCTGCATCTTAGACGGTACCGCGGAGGTTATTATCTCCGGGCATTCGCACCAGGTGAATGAAGGTGAAATGATTATCATGCCGGCAGACAAGCCGCACGCCCTTAAAGCCAACGAACGCTTTAAAATGATGCTGGTGATGATCCGCTCCTGAGTGGCTTCTACCCGGCCGAAGTGATTATTTCCCGCAAAAATATTTAAATGGAGGTTAGATCAATGTCTTTTAAGGTAAATGAAAATGTAACCTGGGTCGGAAAAATAGACTGGGAACTGCGCAAATTCCACGGCGAAGAGCTAAGCACCCATAAAGGGACCAGCTATAACTCCTACCTGGTCAGGGGCAGTGAAAAGACTGTTTTAATCGACACGGTCTGGAAGCCCTTTGCCGAAGAGTTTGTCAACAACCTGAAGAAAGAAATCGACCTAAATGAAATTGACTGCATCGTGGCCAACCACGGCGAGGTTGACCACAGCGGCGCTTTGAGCGAACTGCTGCGTGAAATACCGGGCACCCCGGTTTACTGCTCCAAGGCCGCTGTTAAATCTCTTAAAGGCCAGTTCCACGAAGACTGGAATTTCCAGACAGTCAAAACCGGGGATAAGCTGAGCCTTGGCGACCGGGAGCTTATTTTTGTGGAAGCAAAAATGCTGCACTGGCCGGACAGCATGTTCTGCTACCTGACCGGCGACAATATTCTCTTTCCCAACGACGCTTTCGGGCAGCATTACGCTTCAGAGCACATGTTTAACGAGCTGGTGGACCAGGACGAACTCTACCGGGAAGCAATCAAGTACTACGCCAATATCCTCACCCCCTTCAGCAAGCTGGTTACCGCCAAGATCAAGGAAGTGCTGGACTTAAATCTCCAGGTAGACATGATCTGCCCCAGCCACGGTATCATCTGGCGCCAGGATCCCCTGCAGATAGTAAAAAAATACCAGCAGTGGGCCGACGCCTACCAGGAGAACCAGCTCACCATAGTTTACGATACCATGTGGGATGGAACCAGGCGGACCGCTGAAGCTATTGCAGGGGGAATCAAGGAAGCTAACTCTGAAATAACGATCAAGTTGTACAATGGCGCCCGCTCAGATATTAACGATGTCATTACTGAAATATTTAAATCCAAAGGGATGGTGGTAGGATCACCTACCATTAACAAGGGTATCCTGCACTCTATAGCCGCCTTAATGGAAATAGCCAAAGGTCTAAATTTCCAGCAAAAGAAAGGATGCGCTTTCGGTTGTTACGGCTGGAGCGGCGAATCGGTCAAGCTAATCAACGGCCTGCTTGAAGAAGCCGGTATTGAACTGATCAACACAGAAGGACTGCGTATACCCTGGAGCCCGGACGACGAAGGTGTTGCCGCAGCCAAAGCTTACGGGCGGGAAATCGGCGCCGCCCTGGCCTAGAACAGGCCGGGTTAATAAAGCAGGCAAAAGCTGAATACAAGCAGCCTGAATGCAAAGGAATAGTTAAGAGTTGTGGGGATGCGGGTTTTAAACCCGGTCCCTTTTTTTAATGGCCCTGCCAGGGCCGGGCATTGGCTATACCGTTCCAGTAAATATCAAGAAGCTTTTTTAAGCGGCTTTCATCGAGTTCGATATCATCAAGGATCACCATTTCCCCGATCACCATGTGGTTGAGGGCCAGGAAATAACGTCCGGCCAGATCCGGGTCAACGTCGGGGCGAATTTCTCCAAGCCTGATTCCTTCCCGGACCAGGCCGGTTATGCCCTCCAGCAGTTCACGGCGGCGCTCAAGAATCCAGGAATGTAGTTCCTTGAGGCTCTGCGGGCGTTCGTTAAAAAGCAGGTGGAGTTTGTTGCGGTTCTCCTTGACCAGGGCCAGGTGGTTAACCACTATCTCTTCCATGGTATCGCGGGCCGAGTTTATCTCAGAAAGATGGGTTCTAAACAGCTGCAGGTAGGCATCGGCGCAGTGAGAAAAGCTTTCTTTAAACAGCTCTTCCTTGCTGGAAAAATATTCATACACGGTACCTTTCCCCACTGCAGCCAGTTCTGCAATTTCTGTTATTGTGACCTGGTAAAAATCCTTCTCCAAAAACTTTTCCACAGCTGCAAGCAGGATCTGTTCCCTCTTGGTTCCCGCTTCATTGCTGCGGTGGTTTCCTGCGGGCATCATAAATCTACTCCTTTCCTATTACCTTATTACCAGCAGAGTTTCCTGGCCTGCAGTGTTAAACAAGAGCAGGATCAGGGCGGCGAGGATCAGGACCAGGACCATGCGCAGCACGATCTTGACCAGGCCGTTTTGCCGCGGACGACGGTAGTGATCCCCTTCATAATGATCATTTCTATGATCAAAAGAAGTTTTTAAACGCCTCACTGGTTCACTTTCCGGAAACTGCGTATAACCGTGAAACCCTTCTCCGGTGTAACCTGCCCCAACCGGGCGGTCCCTGGTGACAAGCTTGTATATGGAGGGCACGACCAGGAGGAGCAGCAGGGTTCCTGTAAACTGGCCGCCGATGATGGCGATAGCCATCGGGGCCTGCAGTTCGGCCCCTTCACCGATACCGAGGGCCAGCGGGAAAAGCCCCAGGGCAGTGGTGGCCGTTGTCATCAGGATCGGGCGCAAACGGGCTGCCGACCCTTCTACGATCGCTTGCTTCAGCTCAAGGCCGCGCAGCCTGCGCTGCTGGTTGATATAATCGACCATGATAATACCGTCATTGACCAGGATGCCGGACAAAACAATCAGGCCGATCAGGGCAGGCACGCTGATATTGTTGCCGGTTATGATTAAGGCGATGATCGACCCGGCGTAAGCCAGGGGCAGCGTGCAGATAATAATAAAAGGATGCAGCAGCGATTCGAACTGGGCTGCCATAACCAAATAGACCAGGACCATGGCCACAAACAGGACCAGTTCCAGCTCATCGAGCACCTCGCCCATCATTACAGCGCTGCCAGCCGGAGCAATTTCGAAGCCCTCAGGTAAAGCAATTTCTTCTAAGGCCTCGAAAGCAATAGCCTCGGCCGTGCCCATATCAATGTTTCCATACTGGGCCTCGATCTGGCCGACGATCTCCCGGTTTTCTCGCGGAATACTCCGGGGGCCGAAAGATTCTTCAAGCTCGGCAACTTCATTGATGCGCACATACTCACCACCGGCCGTATAAAAACCGACTTCGCCAAGGTCCTCAATAGTCTTGATCTCACGTTTTTCATAACCGAGAACAATATTCATAATTCCGGTTGAGGTTTCAATCCGGCTTACCGGTATCCCTTCAAGAGATTCCCTGACAGCGCCGGCTACCTGGGCCAGGGTCACCCCTTTTTGCAGGGCTTCGCTGTGATCGAGGCGGACATGAATCTCAGGGCGGTTTTCTTCCAATGAAGACTGGACATCGCTAAACTGGGGGTGATGTGATAAAATACCGGCAGCCTGCCCCGTGATTTCTATTACCCGCTCCAGGTTATCGCCCCTGACTACCAGGTCCAGGCTGGTTTCCAGCCCGGCAGCATCAAGGACAGTCTGCCTTGTAAAAGTGGTTTCTGCTTCATAGGGCAATTTTTCGGCCTGCTGCCTGACCTCACCGATTACCAGGTCCATACTTCCAAGGTGCTCCGGTGCGATATTTACCCTGATCCGTCCCTGGTTGGAAGAACCGCCGCCCCCAGGCATACCCATAAACCCGGATCCGCCTACCCGGGTCGAATAACCGGCCACTTCCTCCCTGCCTGCGATAATATTTTCCAGTTCGCTCATGTATGCATCGGTTTTTTCAAGCGTGGTCCCTGGGGTTAGGGTGACATTGATCGAAAAGGACGACTCCTCCGGGTTGGGGAACAGCTCAGTCCCAAGGGTAGTAAAGCCGAAAGCCCCAAAGCCCACAAAGACAAGGGCAAAAATGATCACCCACCAGGGATGCTCGACGGCCAGTTTAAGGGAGCGGCGGTACAAGGGGAGACGGGGTATCTTTGAACGCTCCTCTTGCAGATCTCTTTTCCGCTGCAGGGAGCGGGAGGCAAGCAGGGGGATCACGGTCAGGGCCATGAACAAAGAAGCCAGGATGGCACAGCCTACAGTCAAAGCAAATTCCCAGAACAACTGACCGGCCAGGCCACTCAAAAAGATCACTGGGAAAAAAACGCTGATCGTGGTCAGGGTGGAAGCGGTGATTGCCCCGGCCACCTCCCTTGCTCCGTTGATGGAAGCTTCGGCCGGGTTTTCACCCTGCTGGTAGTGACGGTAAATGTTTTCGCTAACCACAATAGCATTGTCTACCAGCATCCCCGCCGCCAGGGCCAGGCCGCCCAGGGTCATCAGGTTAATGGTAATGTCCGTAAAATAAAGCAGGGTAAAAGTGGCAATAATCGCCGCAGGAATACTGAGGCCGATAAACATGGTCGTGCGCCAGTTTTTCAGGAACAGGAGCAGGACTATAATGGCCAGGGCAGCCCCGCCGAGCAGCGACCAGGCCAGGTCGGCCAGGGCATGTTCAATTTCTTCGGCCTGGTCGAAAACAGTGTTAAACTGCACCTGGGAAAAGTTACCTGTACTTTCCTCGGAAAGCTCATCTAAGGCCTGGCGCACCTGCCGGGCCACGGAGACGGTATTGGCATCGCCTTCTTTTTGGATCATCAGGCCGATGCTCGGCTGCATGTTAAACCGGGAAATAGAAGCCGGCTCATAGGTGTCCTGCACAATATCGGCCACCATACCCAGGGATACCGGGACAATGGGGAAATCATCACCGAGGTCAATACCGGCAAAGGGATTGCCCCCATCGACAGACATATTGCCCCCGATCATCCCCGCCGCCAGATCGGTGAGAAGGTCTTCCAGGCCGCGCGAGGCATCATCAAGCCCTCGTTTGGCCTCCATCTCCAGGTCTGAAAAAAAGCTTTCCAGGTCAGGCACAGAAATTAGAGGCTCCCGGCGAATGTCGGGCCAGTTTTCATGAAAACTGACCAGCAGGTAGTTTGTACCGGCAGCGGTTATTAGCGGATGGCGCTCAGCAAGCCGCTCCAGGTCGGTTGAGTTAAGCTCATAGCTGCCCAGGGCAACCGGGTCCAGGGGAACAATGACCCGGTCGTTATCCCAGGCCGCATAATCGATGAGCCAGAGCTTTTCAAGGGTAACGGGGCCGTCTTCGACCAGTTCCGAAAAATCACGGTCCAAAGAAACAGGAAGTTTGCCAAGTGAATTCATGGAAAGGACCAGGTGCCTGCTCTCGGCCTGGTAAGTGATTTCCGGGTGCGCAGTAAATGCGCGCATGCTCTTTTCGAGTTCAATATTATCATTGCCGGCAGCTTTATCTGTAACGGGTAAAATAATGCTGCTGCCTGCTACAGTAGCGCCGTTGAAATCAAAAATGTCATCCCAGTAGAGTTCGCGGACGGGCAAGTTGCCGGAGGTGCCGCCGCCGGCAAAACCGGCTGCCTGTTCCTCGATCATGCGGTTTAAGTCAATATTGATTTCCTGCCCGATCAGCCTTTCCAGTTCGTCCTGGTCAATTTTAAAGCCGACAATCAGGTCTGATAACATATCCGCTTCTGCGTAACGGCCCAGGAAGCGCAGGCGGACCTGTCGATCCTCGAGATCGATAATCCCGGCCGGCAGGTCCATCAGGCTGGCCCGGAGCACGTTGGCTACCTGTTCAAAAGAGACTTCGTATTCGGCCATCTGCCCCGGCTCAGCGCGGACGAATATATCTTCTTCCACCCCGCCCTGGACCTGCACCTCGGCCACGCCGCGAATCGATTCCAGCCTGGGAGAAGCGGTATCCTTTAACCATTCTGTGAGCCGGGCCGGATCATCAGCCCCTGATGCCGAAACCTGCATGATCGGCATCAGGGTGGGATCAAACTCTATAATCATGGGCCTCTGGACCTCATCAGGCAGGTTGACCAGGTCCATGCGCATCCTGACATCCTCACGCAAACTCTTAACATCAGCACCCCAGTCAAATAAAACGATGACCAGGGACATATTTTCCTGGGAAATGGAGTTGATGCCGGTCACCCCACCGACAGTAGAAACGCTTTCTTCAATGGGTTTGGTGACCAGTTCCAGCGATTCCTGGGGAGAACTGCCAGGAAATGCAGTGATCACGGCCAGTACCGGGGCCTCGATGTCCGGCAGCAGGTCAAGCGGGCTCTGAGACAGGCTGACCAGCCCGATTACCAGGATCAGGATTAATATAGCCCCGGTAGCGACGGGGCGCTTAACTGCCAGTTTTGACAGGTTCATCCGTCTTCTCTCCTGTAGTTACAATAATTTACTGTTGTGGCTGGACAGATATTAATTAACTATTTATGGTGCAATTATGTTTATCTTTGTTTTCCAGACCGCTTACCGGCCGACCGGTCAGTCAGTCTAAGCTATTATAGCACAAAAAGTTGACATAACAACTAGAAATGCAAAGTTTATATTTTCTGATTTTAACATTTAAAGCAGCGCAGCGTTTTCAGCGATCAAGTCCCACGCTTCGCGGACATGCCGCTCTTCCGTGGTCCTCTGGCCGATTGCCATGCGGATGGTGTAGCGGCCTTTTAACGTGGTATGGGTCAAAAATACTCTACCTGTCTGGTTCACTTTTTCCAGCAGGGCGGCATTCAAACGGTTTAGCTCCTCCTCGGAAACGTCGTCTTTCCTGTAACGGAAGCAAACCAGGCTGAACTGGACCGGGGCCATCAATTCAAAGCGGCTGTCTTCTTCCACCCACTCTTTGAACAGGCCGGCCAGCCGGAGGTGCTCCCGGACCATTTCCTTAAGGCCTTCCACCCCGTAAGTGCGGATCACAAACCACAGCTTCAGGGCCCGGAAGCGGCGGCCAAGCTGGATGCCCCAGTCCCGGTAATTTTTAACTTCAGCGTCCCGCCCGGTTTTCAAATATTCAGGGTGGATTTCGAAAGTGCGGATCAGCGCTTCTTCGTCCCTGACAAAATAAGCTGAGCAATCAAAGTTAGTCAGCATCCACTTGTGAGGGTTGAAAACAAAGGAGTCAAAGTATTCAGAGCCCCCTAGCAGGTGCTTCTTTTCCTCAAGCAGGGCGGCAGTGCCGCCATAAGCGGCATCAACGTGGAACCAGAGGCCGTGGCGGTGGCAGATCGGCCCAATCTCGGCCAGGGGATCGACTGCAGTTGATGAAGTAGTACCGATAGTACCGATTACACAGGCCGGCATCAGGCCTTCTTTTCTGTCTTTTTCAATAGCTTTTTCCAGCTCTTCCGGGATCATGGCAAAATTTTGGTCGGTGGGAATATGGCGCAGGTATTCGATGCCGTAACCGGCAATTTTAACATCCTTGTCGATGCTCGAATGCGCTTCTTCAGAAGCATACACACACAAAGGGCGGCGCAGGCCGCTTTGGTTGGACTCAAAATTGGTCGCTTTCTCCCGGGCAGTAAGTAGGGCACAAAGGGTGGCCGTGGAGGCGGTATCCTGGATTACCCCGCTCATCGTTTCAGGCAGGCCAAGCATGCGGCCAAGCCACTGCATGACCACCTCCTCCAGTTCTGCCGCTGCAGGTGAAGTCTGCCAAACCATGCACTGCGCCCCAATACCGGCAGTTAAAAGTTCACCCAGAACAGAGGCGGGACTGTTGTTAGCCGGAAAATAAGCAAACCAGCCCGGGTGCTGCCAGTGGGTAATGCCAGGCATGATTACGTCCTGGAAGTCGCTGAATATTTTATCCATCGGCTCTCCGGACTGCGGGGGCTGTCCCGGTAACGATTCCTTTATTTCTCCCGGCTTGACGGTGGAGCGGACCGGGTATTTTTCTACTTCCTCGAAATAGTCTGCTATCCAGTCGATAAATTCGTAGCCATGACGGCGGAATGTTTCTTTATCCAACATGATCAGGCCTCCTTACCAGATTAGAGGCGGCGGTGCCCAGGTAAGCAAAAAGAGCGGGGTAGAGCATGACCAGGGCAATGCCTCCCTTAAAAAATATATCGGCAATCATAAATAGGGCTAACATAAGCTGGGCCAGGCGAATACGGCGGATATCAAGCGGTTCTTCATTGTTGTCACCGCTAACCAGCCCCTTTCCGGCCCGGACCACCAGGACAACAGTTAAAATAGCCAGGGCCAGGGCAGCAGCGCCGGTATAGATGCTAAACCCGGGCACGTAGTAGTGCTGTGGATAAAAAAAGATGATCATAACTATAAACAGGACCAGGGAAATAAGGGCATACAAACCATACCTGCGCCCGGATGCAGGCGGTGCAAAAAGAACACCGACAAGCCCGAAAGCAGCAGCCAGGAAAGGCAGGGCAAGCAAAGTGCCGCCGGTAAACAGCACTGCCCCCAGAACGATGAGCATGAGCGCATCGAAAGCGGTAGCCTGAAGCCCGGTCGTACCGTTAATTAGCCTGCCCAATAGCAAGATGAAAAACAGCACAGCCAGGGCCGGGGATCCGTAGATCAGGAAGGCGGCGAAGCTCAAGGGCAGGGCCGCAAAGGCAGACCATTCATACGCCGGATCTATTTCCCGGCCGATAGCCCAGCTGAGAAAGACGGCAACGGCTGCCGCCCCGGCCGTTCCCAGGGCTTCTAAAAATGGTGCTCCCAGGACCAGGTGATATATCAATAATCCCGCCAGGACGGCCAGGGTCAGAAACACGATGACCCGGTTGGTAATGTAACGAAAATCGATGGGCCGGCCAAGCGCTGTTATAGTTGTAATTTAAACCCCCTCCTTTTCCACAGGCTAATGATTCCGCTCATCCCTGCTGTAAGCAATCCTGCCGCCAACCACCGTGAGGTCGGCTTTTAAATCCGCTATCACAGACGGCTCTACCGCAGTTATATCTTCTGAAAGCACCACCAGGTCGGCCAGCTTACCTTCAGCAATGCTCCCTTTCTCGTTTTCTTCACAGGTGCAGTAAGCAGAACCCATGGTATAGATGTAGAGGGCTTCTTCCAGGCTAAGGCGCTGGTTGGGATTCCATCCTCCGGGAGGGTTGCCGTACCGGTCCTGCCTGGTTACAGCAGCATGAATACCTTCCAGCGGCTCGTAATTCTCCACCGGGCAATCAGATCCGCCGGCCAGCCTGATCCCCCGGTCAATAAAATCTTTCCAGCGGTATGTCCAGGCCGCTCTTTTGGGGCCGAGGTGCCTGTCCACCAGGACATAATCCGAAGGGATAAAGGAAGGCTGAATATCAGCAATTACTTCCTGTTTTTCAAACCGGTCCAGGATCCTGGGGCCAGCCATCGAGGCATGGATAACCCGGAACCTGGGGTCAGGGTGCGGGTAACGCCTGGCCGCCTCCTGGTAAATTTCAAGGACCATCTTTACCGCCGCATCACCGATGGCATGGACAGCGCACTGCATCCCCTGCCCGGCAGCCATATTGACCAGTTCTTCCACTTCCCCGCGGGCCAGGACAGAAACCCCGCAGGTTTCAGAGCTGTCCTCGTAGGGGGCGGAAACCAGGGCGGTGCGGCCGCCTATAGAGCCGTCAGTCAATAGCTTAAGCGGGCCGATCTTAAAATATTCGCCTCCCTGCCCGGTCCGGTACCCCTGCGCGAGGAAAGAGCTGAGCAGGGACGGTTCCGGCAGGAGGGCCTGCAAATTCACCCGCAGGGGCAGTTCCCCGGCTGCCTCCAGTTCGTAGTAAGTATCGATCACCAGCGAGGCAAATTCCCCTCCCACACTGGAAAGATCATCGGTCTGGACCGAGGTCAACCCGGCGGCCAGAAAATCTTTCGATGCCGCCATTATTAATTGCTTCAATTTTTCTTTATCCAGCGGGGGCTGGAGGGAAGTCAACAGGCTCATCGCCTTTTCTTCAAGCACACCGGTGGGAACGCCCCTGTCATCTACTTCGATATTGCCGCCTTCAATGAAAATCGCTTTGCGCTCTATCCCGGCCGCTTTCAGGGCGACAGAATTGGCCGACATGATGTGGCAGCAGGTGCGCATAATAGCTACGGGGTGATCAGGGGCCACCCGGTCCAGGTCCTCTCTTCTTGGGATACGCTTGTCCTTGAAAAGCCCCTGGTCCCAGCCCCACCCTAAAACCCATTTTCCTTTTTCCACTTTATTTTTGCTAATGTATTCCCTGATGGCCTCCTCTATTTCATTGACACTCCGGCAGCGGCGGAGGTCCACCTTTTCTGAGGTCAGGGAATAGCCTACCAGGTGCATGTGGCTGTCATTAAAACCGGGCAAAAGAACCCGTCCTTTTAAATCAACCAGGGTAGTATGATCTTCCTGCAGGTTCAAAATATCATCTGCCTGCCCCAGGGCGCTAATCCTGCCCCCGCTTACCGCTACAGCTTCCACTTCGCCCGCCTTTTCCTCCATGGTTATAATCCGGCCGTTATAAAATATCAAATCACTCAAAACCAGGTCCCTCCCAGCTAAATAGTTAAAGCTCAAAAAGTTCGCTGTGGATTACCAGCGGTGAAACGCTTAATTGTTTAAGCTCACTTACCACTGCCCTGCTCATCGCCGGAGGGCCGCAGACATAAAACTCCTTGTTCTCGATGGTTTCGATATAATTCAAGATCACCGGCCCCTTGATATGGCCTTTTTCACCCTCCCAGTCGGGCTGATCGGACATGACCGGGATCACCTGCAGGCCGGGCATTTCTTTTTCCATTTGTTCCAGCTCCTCTTGAAAGCAGAGGTTCTTCTCACTGCGATTGGCCCAGAAAAGGGTTACCCTGTGATCTGGCTTCTTTTCATACATATAGCGAAGCATGCTCATGAAGGGCGTAATGCCGATCCCCCCGGCGATGAAAACCGGCTCTCCACCGCTGTAATTAAGGAAGCTGAAGACCCCGTACGGCGCATCGATAAAAGCGCGGTCCCCTACCGCGGTATCCTTGATGGTCATGGTAAAATCACCGAGTTTCTTGGGAGTTATGGAAAGCTGTTCAGCCGTAGGACTGGAGGAAATGGTAAAAGGATGGGGGGATGAAAGCTTTCCCTCTCTTAAGAGCTGGATGAACATAAACTGCCCCGGCTTATAATCCAGGTGAGGCCCTTTAAAAAACAGGCTCCAGATATCTTCTGCTTCCTGCCGGACTTCGACCACTTCATAGGGATTACTGCGCACAATAGCAATTCTTGCCAGGCGATATACAACCACAGCCAGGAACAAAAGACCCAGTAGAAGTAAATAATAGTAAAGCAAAGAATCCGGCGGGGCATGATAAAGAGCATGGAACATTACCACCGGGAACAGGGCATAGTTGGCCAGATGGATGTTGCGCCAGGTTTCGTAAGCGAGGCCAATTTTTTTGTAAGTGGAAGCCACCCCGGCCGTCACCATGAAGCCAAGCAGGGCCAGGACTCCGCCCAGGATGAACAGGTCAAAAAAAGTTTCACCGAACTGCTGCAGGCGGAAAGCAATGATCAGCACAGCATGAAATGTAACCATAATCAGGCCGACCCGGCCAAAAACGCGGTGCCAGCGAAACATCCTGTCCAGGCCAAAGCCTGCTTCCAGCCATTTTATCCTCGACACCAGGATAAACTGGAGCAGGATAAAAGCCAGGCCGAGCGGAGCAAGGAGCAGGCCGAGATAGCGGAGATAAAAACTGCTGAAAAGTTCAAAGTCGACCCTTAAAAACCATGTTAACACGGCGAAGATAAGGAGTAAGGCAGTAATGACAGGCAGTTTTCGCATATACTTGATAACCTCCCCGGGGATCATGCCCCGCTATTTTGAGGAAAACCTTTGGACCTATTTTATAAAAAAGTTACCGCAATTACAAACATTAAGCTTGCGCAACAGGGAGTTTAAAAGAGCTACCGGGAGTCATAATTAGCCAGCTTAAGCAAGCGCGGTCTGGCTGAGATTGTTTTTTTCACTTTTTACATATATAGTATTAATATGGAAGGGATAGTATAATCATGCTGCAGCGCGATAATAGATGGCCCAACAAAACTCTTCTCATGATCATCCTCATGCTGGGATGGCTTGTTTTCGTTATGTACCCCAACCCTTACCACCTGGCCGTCAGCATCTACAGGTTAAAAAACCCGCCGGTAATGCCAATCATGGTCAGCGAATATGCCCGGGAACTGGAATACAAGACCCCCATCGAAATCGAGCAGTTTGTATATGCTAGAATACCCTACAGCTACGACTGGGAAGTATACGAGATGCCCTGGTACTTCCCTGCCCTGAACGAAGCCCTGCAAAAAGGCGCCGGTGACTGCAAGGCGCGCTTTTTGCTGTTTGCTTCCCTGATGGAAGAGCTCGACATCCCGTACCGGAAAAATGTTTCTTTAACCCACATCTGGGCTGATTATGAGGGTAAACCGCATAGCGCCCTGGAAAATGCCAGTGAAACAATGGTTGTCGTTGATGAACAGGGCAACCTCAGTTTCTCCCTGCCTGAACCAGACCTGTCCAGAGCCTGGCGCAGTTTTAGGCAGGGATTCTGGGAAGTTATGCCGGAAGGAAGGAAGTATTTACTCTTTGCGGGGTTCCCGGTCATACACAGCCTGTTTTACCTCCCCTGGCTGGTTCCTTCTCGCAACCTGCCGGCGCCCGGCCTGCTCCCGGCTGCCCGGCAAAAAGCAAAGGCCCGGCCCCGGTTTGCCCTGCCCTACAAGTAGGCTAAGCGCTTCCCTCTCAAGCGGTTCCTTCCCCTTCATCTTCTCCGGGCTTAACCCCGGCCTGCCGGCCTGAATCTGCCTGCTTGATGGAAAGGGCTATACGGCTGCGTTCGCGATCGATGGAAAGGATTTTCACCGGCACCACCGCTTCAATCTGCAGAACTTCCAAAGGATGCTTAATATAGCGATCCGCTATTTCAGAAATATGGACCAGGCCATCCTGGTGAACTCCGATATCAACAAACGCCCCGAAGTCGACAATATTGCGCACAATACCCTGCAGGGTCATACCCGGCTCCAGGTCATCAAGCTCTGTAACTGATTGGGAAAAAACGGGTTTGGGTAAATCCTCCCGGGGGTCGCGGCCGGGCTTGCGGAATTCTTCCAGGATATCTTTTACCGTGGGTTCCCCTGCTTCCAGCCGGGAGGCGAGGGCAGCTATCTCTTCACCCGCCAGGGAAGGCACCGCCCCGGCATGCCCCAGGTCTTGCGGGCTGATTCCAAGGTCGTCCATGATCATTCCGGCGAGCTGGTAAGATTCAGGGTGCACCGCACTTCTTTCCAGGTAGTTGTCGCTGTCTGGCAGCCTCAGGAAACCGGCGCACTGCTTAAAAACCTTCGGTCCCAGCCCGGAAACATCAAGCAGCTGCTCCCGGTTCTGGAAGGTGCCAATTTCGTTCCTTTTAGCTACAATTTTCTCCGCCACCGAAGAGTTGACCCCGGCCACGTAAGAAAGCAGGGCCGCCGAGGCGCTGTTTAAATCTACCCCGACGCTGTTGACACAGCTTTCCACCGTACCTGCCAGGGCTAAATCGAGTTCTTTGGCCGGCATATCGTGCTGGTACTGGCCTACCCCGATCGCTTTAGGGTCGATCTTGACCAGCTCTGCCAGCGGATCCTGGAGGCGCCGGGCTATGGAAACTGCGCTTCTTTCAGCCGTATCCAGGCCTGGAAATTCTTTTTTGGCCGCCGGGGAAGCTGAATAAACACTGGCACCGGCTTCGTTAACGATTGTATATTCCACTGCCAGGTTATGCTCTTTGATCATATCGGCCGTAAAAGTTTCACTTTCCCTGGATGCAGTCCCGTTCCCAATAGCAATGCAGTCAATGCGATGTTTTTCCAGCAGCCGCAGCACTGTCCGGGCAGCCCCCTGCCGGTCGTTGCGCGGTGCGGTGGGAAAAATTGCTGCAGTCTCAAGAAGCTCCCCGGTTTCTGAAACGCAGGCCAGCTTACAGCCGGTGCGGTAGCCGGGATCCCAACCCAGCACCCTGCGGTGGCGCACCGGTGGAACAAGCAGCCTTTTCTTCAGGTTCTCCTTAAAAACCACCAGGGCCCCCTCCACCGCTTTTTCGAGCAATTCCTGCCACATTTCCCTTTCCAGGGAATGATGAATCAAGCGGCGGTAGCTGTCGAGGGAAGCGGATTCAGCGATTTCCCGGCAGGCAGCATTCTGCTTTCCGGCCACGTATCGCTCCAGTATAGCTTTAAGGGCTTCTTCTTCCTGAACTGTTACTTTTAAGTCAAGCGCCTTTTCTTTGACACCCCGGTTTATTGCCAAAACGCGGTGCCCCTTGATTTTAGCCAGGGGCTCCCTGTAGCCATCGTAATCATCGTAAGTATTGACGGTAACATCATCTTTCTTGGCCACATCGATACTGCCCCTGGTGCGATAAATATTGCGCAACGCCTTGCGCACAGCGGCATCATCAGAAATCATCTCTGCAATAATGTCCGACGCTCCCTGGAGGACAGCATTTATGTCGGGCAGTTCTTGTTCTGGATCAATATACTCACCCGCTTCTTCTTGCGGATCCACTTCACCCTCCAGGATTGCATTAGCCAGCGGTTCCAGCCCTTTTTCACGGGCCACCGAAGCTCTTGTCCTCTTCTTGGGCCTGTACGGGCGGTAAAGATCGTCAAGTTCAGTAACAGTGGCCGCTTTTCCGATCTGCTGTGTGAGCGCTTCGGTCAGCGCTCCCTGGGCATCGATCAGGCGAAGCACTTCTTCACGACGCTGTTCCAGGTTGCGGTAACCGGTCAGCTTGTTTTCAAGCAGGCGGACCTGTTCGTCAGTCAACCCGCCGGTCATTTCTTTGCGGTAACGGGCAATAAAGGGCACCGTGTTGCCGTCGTCGAGCAGGGCTGCCGTCTGGGCTACCTGCTTATCCGTAATATTCATTTCCCTGCTCAAACGCTTAAAAATTTTTTCCTGCATTTTTAATTTACTTCTCCCCGTTAAGTTGATTAATTTGCTAAGCCGAAAACAAATTCTATACTGCCTTCAGCCCGGCCTGGCTGATATAAAAGCTCAAACGAAAACCTTATGAAACCTTTATCGTTGCGGCAAAACAACTGCTGAAACAGGCTGACCGGCAAAATGGCAGCTGCCGGGCCGGAGCATTAAAGAAGAGTTTCTTCATAGCTTTCACCTAGCCCTTGGGTTTCTGCAGAGGTATCCCTTCCTGGCAGAGCGGGCATTCCTCAGGCTCGTATGATTCGATTTCCATGGAAAGCAGCGCCTGCACGGGCACACCAAAGTCTAACTTTCCGGAAGTACGGTCGATCATGATCGACACACCTGCTATTTCCGCCCCGGTTTTCTTGAGCAAATCGATAACCTTTTGAATCGATCCGCCGGTGGTGACCGCATCCTCCACTACCAGCACTTTTTCACCGGCTGCGACTTGAAACCCGCGCCGAAGGGCCATAGTCCCTTCCCCGGTCCGTTCGGCAAAAAGCGCTCTTGCGTCTAAGGCCCGGGCTATTTCATAGGAAAGGATCACCCCGCCCATGGCCGGTCCAATCACAGTATCGATCTGTTCGTTTTTAAAGGGCTCAGCCATTTGGCGGCAAACTTTTTCTGCATGCCGGGGGTACTGCAGAAGCTGGGAGCACTGCAGGAAACGGGCGCTGTGCCGGCCTGAAGTGAGCAGGAAGTGTCCTTCCATGATCACACCTGTTTGCTTCAACAGCTCGATCAACCCGGCTTCCTCAAATTTATTGCTGGAATTCATAATCCTTTCTCCTTCCATCACAGTGATTTATTCACAGGGAATTATTTTACCGGTTGATACCCATGTCGGCCAGGATGCTGCGGGCAGCCTTCACCGGGTCGGCAGCCCTGGTAATTGGCCTGCCAACTACAAGATAGTCGCCTCCTGCCCGGATCACTCCAGCCGGTGTGGCTACCCTGGACTGATCGCCGGCATCTTCTCCGGCCCCCCTGACCCCGGGGGTAACGGTAATAAAATTTCCTGAAACGCTTTCTTTGACCGGGCCAATTTCAAGCGGTGAACAAACCACCCCGTCCATGCCGCATTCCTCAGCCAGGCGAGCCAAACTGACCACCCGCTCGGCAGCTCTTCCGGGACAGCCGGTTTCAGCCATCTCCTGATCGTCCATGCTGGTAAGCACGGTTACTGCCAAAAGAATGGGTTTGCAGTCTGCTTTTTCTGCCGCCTCCCTGGCTGCAGAAAGCATCTTCCTGCCTCCGGCAGCATGGACGTTAAGCATCCACACCTGCAGCGATGCCGCGGATCGCACCGCGGCGGCT
Source organism: uncultured Syntrophomonadaceae bacterium (assembly GCA_964458455.1). Taxonomy (GTDB): domain Bacteria; phylum Bacillota; class Dethiobacteria; order DTU022; family DTU022; genus B1SED10-74M. The sequence continues at coordinate 21,923 of CAYWIY010000008.1, forward strand.
ACTGTGTTTGGGATATCATGAAATTTCAAGTCAAGGAAAATGCGGCAGCGCCCGGCCAGTTCTTCTACCAGCGGCGGCCCGCCGGCTAAGAACAGTTCCAGCCCTACTTTGAAGCCAATCCCAAGTGGAGAAAGGGCTTCCACCAGTTCCCGGGCCCGGCTGGTATCGGATACATCGAGGGCTGCGATTAACTGTTCGGGGGAAAGGTCTTTCCCGCTATGGATGCTGTGCTTGGAATACTTGTCACCTGTCATTTTATTACCCTTTCTTTGTCTCAGCCGTGCTTTCTTTTGGCTTTATGATACCCTAAAACTTCTTTGGTCCGCGGGCAACTCCTTCTATTTCGCTCAAACTGCGCAAACCTTCTTTCTCCATGTATTCAAGCAGGCCGGCTTTAATCTGAGAGGGTAAATCTGGCTCGTAAAACAGGCCCGTTCCCAGGGCTACAGCGCGGGCCCCGGCCATGATAAACTGAAGGGCGTCACCTGATGAAACAATTCCCCCCATACCCAGGACCGGTATTTTTACCGCTTCCGCAGCCTGCCAGACCATCCGCAGGGCCACGGGCATAATAGCCGGGCCTGAAAGGCCCCCAAAAACATTGCCGAGCAAGGGCTTTTTTTGCGCGGTATCAATGAGCATCCCGGAGAGGGTGTTAACCAGGGAGATCCCGTCCGCCCCGGCTTCTTCCGCAGCCCGCGCGATGACACCGATATCGGTGACATTAGGAGATAGCTTGACCAGAAGGGGCAGTGTTGTTTCCCGCCGGACGGCTGAGACCAGCCGGCCTGTAGCCTGCGGGTCGGTTCCAAAAGCCATCCCGCCCGCCTTAACATTGGGACAGGAAATGTTTAATTCCAGGCCGTCAATTCCTTCCGCTTTATCAAGTCCCGCTACCACCCCGGCGTATTCTTCGATGGTGCAGCCAACCACGTTGACAAAAAGACGTGGGCCTGTATCGCTCAGCGATGGAAGGTGGTCTTCAAGAAAGCTTTTTAAGCCCGGGTTCTGCAACCCGACGGCATTGAGCATACCCGATGCAGTCTCTGTCACCCGGGGTGGAGGGTTGCCCTCCCAGGGTTCAAGAGAAACACCCTTAACTATGATCCCTCCCAGGTCCTTAAACCCTGTCAGTTCCCGGTACTCGTGCCCGTACCCAAAAGGCCCTGATGCGGTCAGGATGGGATTAGCAAGTTTTATACCGCAGAGGTTTACCTCCAGGCTCGCTTCCAGCGGTTGTTCTTTTTCACTCATTTGAGGATTACCTCCTCTGCCGGAAATACGGGTCCGTCCCGGCAGACCCGTTTGTAACCGCTTGTCGTGGCCACGGCACAGCCAACACAGGCCCCGATTCCGCAGGCCATCCGTTCTTCCAGGGAGAACCAGGCTCTGATCCCCGATTGCCAGCACATTTTTTTTACAGCAACCAGCATCGGCCGGGGGCCGCAGGCAAAGACCGCCCCGGCTCCTTCTATGCGGCGGGACAGGATGTCTGCAGCAGTGCCCTTTTCACCCCGGCTGCCGTCATCCGTAGCCTCTATAATGTTCAGGCCCGGCATATCCAGGTCGTAGCGCGGGCAGGCAAGCAAATCTGCTGTGCGCGCGCAGTAAAGCAGTGTCCGCGGAACACTTGCCGAGGCCGCCAGGAAAGCCAGCGGTGCAATGCCCGCACCGCCTGCTACCAGCAAAGCGCCGGGCGCAAGGGACGGGAACCCGTTTCCGAGCGGACCCAGCAATTCAATAACATCAGCGGTCCCGGTGCCGGCCAACAGAGTGGTTCCCTTCCCCTTGATCTCAATTAAAAGAGTTAGTTCGCCGGTTAGAGGATCGGCTTTGTAGATGCTAAAAGGCCGCGGCAGCATATGCATATGCCCGGCAGGCATGTAAACATGGACAAACTGCCCCGGCGCAGCTAAACGGGCTATAGCCGGTGCATGCAGGGTAATCCGGCAAAAACCGGGCGTGACAGTGCGGTTGTCCAAAACCGGGCATTTTTCCCGCATGCAATTAGCCCTGGACTGCTCTTTCAGTGACTACACCTTCTTTCATGGTGATCTCTCCCCCCACAATTGTATAAACCGGTGCCCCTTTCAGGCGTTTCCCGGCAAAAGGAGTATTGCGTGACCTGGAATACCAGTTATCCGGCTCGATTATAAATTCACGCTCCGGATCGATAATAGTCACATCGCCCGCTTTGCCATCCTCAAAGGACCCTCCGGGCAAACCAAGAACCCGGGCCGGGCCACTGCTCAATTTCTCCAACAGCAGGGGCAGGGTAAAGCCCTTGATGCGGCCGGAGGCCACTTCGTCAAGAAGGAGCGGCAGGGTAGATTCCAGGCCCGCTATACCACAGGGGGCGAAGTCATACTCAACATCCTTATCATCCGTATGGTGGGGGGCATGATCCGAAGCGACAGCGTCGATAGTCCCCTCAAGCAGGCCTGCCCACAGGGCCTGGCGATCATTTTCGGTCCTGAGCGGTGGGTTTACCTTGGTGTTAGTGTTGTACCCTGAGTTTTTAACCAGGCGATCGGTGAGCAACAGGTGGTGGGGTGTTACCTCAGCAGTTACATTCAAACCTTCGGCCTTGGCCCGCCGCAGCAGTTCCACTGAGCCGGCAGTAGAAACATGGGCAATATGAAGCCTTCCGCCGGTAATTTTCAAAATCATCAAATCGCGGCTGATCATCGCTTCTTCGGCGGCAGCAGGGATTCCTCTCAATCCGAGGAGGGAAGAAACCGTTCCTTCGTGCATCATTCCGCCTGCCGCCAGGTTAGAGTCTTCTTCGTGGACAATAACAACAGCGCCAATCCCGGAAGCATAGTGCAGGGCATTGCGCATCATCATCCCATCCATTACCGGCTTGCCGTCATCTGAAAACCCGGCTGCACCGGCCAGCTTCATCCGGCCCAGTTCGGCCATCTCTTTTCCTTCCAGGCCCTTTGTTAGCGCACCCAGCGGGTAAACCCTGGCCGCGGCCCCGGATGCTTTATTAAGCACATAATTAATCATAGAAGGATCGTCTCCAACCGGCTCGGTGTTGGCCATGGCAGCCACAGCAGTGAAACCGCCGGCAGATGCTGCCCGGGTTCCAGACAGGATATCCTCCTTGTATTCCTGGCCGGGATCACGCAGGTGGACGTGAATATCAATCAGGCCCGGGGTAACAATTAAACCTTCGGCATCGATCACTTCCGCGCCGGAAGGGGATTTCTGGCCCGGTGCAATTTTTTCCACGACACCGTCTTTAATCAAAACGTCGGCGACCTGGTCATAGTCGCGGGCCGGGTCGATGACCCTGCCTCCTTTAATCATCAACTGTTTCATTGTTCTTTAGTCCCTCCCAGCAAAAGATAAAGCAGCGCCATCCGGACAGCTACACCCGAAGCGGCCTGTTCTAAAACGACTGATTGGGGGCCGTCGGCAAGTTCTGAGCTGATCTCTATACCCCGGTTCATGGGACCGGGGTGCATGATTAACGGTTCTTCCTTGGCCCGGGCAATTTTCTTTGGCGTTACCCCGTATAGTTCGGCGTATTCACGCATACTCGGGAACAGCCCGCTTTCCTGGCGCTCTTTCTGCAGCCTGAGGGCCATGACCACATCGGCGTTTTCCACGGCCTCTTCCAGGTCATGATAATACTTTACCCCAAAAGCATCCAGGTCCGGGGGCATTAATGTCGGGGGCCCTGAGACCACAACCTCGGCGCCCATTTTTTGCAGGCCCCACAGGTTGGAACGGGCCACCCTGCTGTGGCGGATATCTCCAACGATGGCCACTTTCAACTCTTCCAGGCGCCCCTTCTTTTCCCAGATTGTAAACATATCAAGCAGGCCCTGGGTGGGATGCTCATGCATTCCGTCACCGGCATTGATGACCGAAGCCTCCACGTTTCGGGCCAAATAATGAGAAGACCCGGATACCGGGTGCCTCATAATCACGCATTCAATCCCCATTATTTCTACATTGCGCACCGTATCTTTAAGAGTTTCTCCCTTGACCAGGCTCGAGGAACTTCCGGCCACGCTGACCGAGTCCGAACTCATGTATTTCTGGGCCAGCTCAAAACTGGCCTTGGTCCTGGTGCTTGGTTCGTAAAAAAGGTTCAAGACAGATCGCCCCCGCAGGGTGGGCACTTTCTTAATTTTACGCTGCATAATTTCCCGCATGGAGCGGGAGGTTTCCAGGATCAGGTTTATTTCTTCGGCAGAAACTTCTTCCAATCCCAGCATATCTTTTCGCCTTAAAGTCTGCACCTATACAATACCTCCTCCTGCTATAAGCGTTCAGGCAACCTTCAACGCTAAAAATTAATCATCTTTCTTTTCAAGAATGTCAACCCGGTCTTCCTGGTCAATTTCTTTTAGCTTTACTTCCACCAGCTCGCTGCGCGAGGAAGGAACATTTTTGCCGACATAGTCGGCCCGAATCGGCAATTCGCGGTGGCCGCGGTCAATTAAAACCGCAAGTTGAATACTGGCCGGCCGCCCCAGGTCAATCAGGGCATCCATGGCTGAACGGATAGTTCGCCCCGTAAAGAGAACGTCATCGATAACAATTACATGCTTGCCGCTCAGGTCAAATGGGACTTCAGTAGTGTGGACTACCGGCTGGTCGTGCCTTTCAATCAGGTCGTCGCGGTAGAGGGTAATGTCAAGAATGCCGAGGGATATTTCAATGCCTTCAATTTCTTTCAAGTATTCTTGCATCCGTTTGGCCAGGGGAACACCGCGGGTATGGATGCCGATCAAGACGATATTTTCAACACCCTTGTTGTGCTCGATTACTTCATGAGCAATTCGGCGAAGGGCCTGCTTCATCGATTTTTCTTCCATTACAGTCGCCTTGTGATGCAGCGCCATCTTATCACCTCCTTCCCCGCCCCGGCAGAAACCGGGATGCGGAAAGGTCGCGGGCGCATAAAAAACCGCCCGAAAAAATGGGAGCGGGCGGAAAATAGCAGTTAAACTGTCGCTCCCTTGCCAGCCTCACAGGACTATCCTTAAAGGGTGCCTGACTGTAAAAAGTTTAGCACCTGAGAGAGGCCCTGTCAAACAATTTTCAACAGGGTTTCATTAATTATATTCTTCGCTGCCGGGGTATAGATTCCCTTCATCAAATCTTTTTAAGCACACTAATACTACAGCAAATGATTAAGAGTTAAACGGTGCCGTGGGAACGGTTCGCACGTCCCGAAGCACAGTGCAGGCCAAAAGGAAGACGATGGAACTGTCCCCGCGGCTTTTTCCTCATAAAGCGGGGGCCGGCATACTGCCGGCCCCTGGCCCAAAAATCAGCTGTTGATTTCTTCATTTTACTGTTTGCCTGTACAGTGTACTACTCCCGGTTATTGTTTTCATCGGGGCCGGGCTCGCCGTTGCCTTCTGGATCCTCCGCCGGCTCTTCTTCAGGCTCTTCCTGCTCCTGTTCTTCCCCTGCATCATTGGTTTCTTCTTCCTCATCATTCTCACCTGGTCCCAGATCATTTCCGGGATCCTGCTCAGCTTCTCCATTTTCTTCCGGTTCCTCAGGCTGTTCCGGATCGGGATCTTCTTTTTTCTCTTCTTCCGGCTCAGGCTCAGGTTCCGGTTCCGGATCTTCAGGCTCGGTAGTCACCGGCCCGGGAAGCGCGGGCATACTTCTTTGTTCTACTGTTACCCCAAAAATATTCTCTATAGTGCTCACCCTGTCTGACTCATCGACAACCAGGTACCAGATGTTTTGCCCATCACGGTAGGAAAGCTGGCCGCTTCCGCTAAAAACTGCGGTGTCAATTTCGGCCGGGGTAACGCGCAGCCCAAAAAGCCCCAGTCCCAGGAGCTGGGGCAGGCTGAGATCGGTATTAACATTTTCCCTGACGGCTCCGTAAAGGATAGGGATGCGGGGAATGTTGGCCGGCTGCTTGAATTGTTCAAAAAGGGCGATCATGATATCCTGCTGCCGTTCAGTGCGGCCACGCTCACCGCCCTGGAACCCGGCCCTGTTGCGCACATAGTCCATGAACTGACTGCCGTCGAGACGCTGGTAGCCTTCTTCAACGAGCAGCCGGCCCCGGCCAAATTCATCGCGCACCTCTTCCTCAACATCGTAATAGATGCCGCCAATGCTGTCGATAATCGATTCCGCTCCCTTGATATCGACCACAATATGGCCATGCAGGGGCACTCCTCCCAGGAAGTCAACCACTGTCTTAAGGGTGGTGTCAACACCGCTCCGGTAGCGGTTTTCCCCTTCCCCGGCCCGGTAATGGCCGTACATAAAAGAGTGGTTGATCTTATCGTAGGTGTCGGTACCGTGGATCTTGACATAGCTGTCGCGGGGAATACTGACCATCGAAATGTCACCGGAGCGGAAATTGAATGCCGCTACCAGGATCGTGTCGGGACGATAAATGTTTTGCTCTCTATCAGGGGATACTGTGCCGTCAAAGCCAAGCAGGGCAATATTGACAGTATCGCCACTTAAAACCCCCGCTCCTGATCCGGAGCCCGCATCGGTTGTAACTGCCGCTGAAGTAAACAGCAGGGCCGGGAAAAAAGAAATAACCGCCCCTGCAACCAGCAAAATAATCAGCGCTGCCAGCGCTAATTTTAACACCGAAAATCTTCGTTTTTTAGCCTTTTTCCTGCCCATCTAATTATTCCGCCTTTGTAATTGATGTTGATGAACCATACCGGGCTTGCCAGCCCACGGCCGCACCGTTTCTTTAAAAGGTGCTGAACTTATCCAGGGGGAAGAAACGAAGGACCACCCGGCCCTGGATGTTACTGATCGGCACCGGCCCGATCTGCCTGCTATCGCTGCTCCGGTTTCGGTTGTCACCCATTATATATATATGACCATCCGGAACTTCAATTGGTTCAAATTCAGCAACCATCTCTCCGGCGGTATAATCTTCTTCCAATTGATTACCATTGCGATAAACGCTTCCGTCCTTGTATTCAAGCTTATCGCCGGGCAAACCGATCACCCGCTTGATCCACAGGTGCTCGTTGTACTGACCGGTAATCACGGAAACGATCGGGTTATTTTCAATGCGGTCCATAAAGGTCCGCTCCCTGTCCACCCTGCTATCAACAATCAGGATATCGCCGTGATCAGGTTCAGCGTTGAAAATATAGGGGGTCAAAAAAACAAGAACCCGGTTTCCCTGCCGGTCAAAGGTCGGTTCCATGGAAACATCATTGATATTGTAAGTCTGCACAATCAGGGTGCTGATCAGGAACGTAACGACAATAACAAGAAGGATCTGCTTAATCCAGTATATCAACACGTTGGCGCTCCCGGCGGTTTTCTGTTCTTCGCTCATATTTATACTGCCCTTTCGTTGATCTCCAGTAACCTTAATCAATTGGCATCTTTATTGCCACACCGATTATAGCATTGCAAATAGAATAATGTCAGGGGCAAAAAAACACAACCAAACCTTTATTACCCGTCAGTATCTGAGCGAAGGACTCCCCCGGCCGCAAGATCTTCTTTCTCTTTTTCGGTGATAATAATCCTAACTGCTTCTTTCTTGCAATCAAGAGTTTTGACCATCGATTCAGTTACCTCTTTGACCATTGCTCTTTTTTGTTCAATTGTCCTTCCCTTGATCATGTCTACCCGAACTATTGGCATTTTAAAGCCTCCCTTCTTTGTTATTTTATGCTTGCAGTAAGCTGATTATGCTCATGATTCAACCAGCTTGTTGTTGATCGCATAAATGGCAAGCTGGGTCCGGTCATGCAGTTCAAGTTTCTCCAGCAGGTGGGTTACGTGGGTTTTAACCGTTCGTTCGCTGATAAAAAGTTCTTCAGCGATTTTTTTGTTCCCAAATCCTCTGGCAATCAAGCGCAGCACTTCCATTTCCCGGGGACTAATCCGTATTTGCCCTTCCTGCTGGCTTTGATCACCCTGGACCTGCTGCATCATCTTCGATGCCGCCATGGGGTGAAGGGTCGGTTTTCCTGAAGCGGCGGCGCGGATAGCGCCTGCCAGGTCCGAGGCAGAAACATCTTTAAGCAGATATGAAAGCGCTCCCTCCCTCACTGCCGGCAGGACCAGATCATCTTCGGCTTTGCTGGTCAAAACGACAACTTTCGAGCCGGGGCTGGCTTCAAGGCAGAGCCTGGTCCCTTCCACCCCGTCCGCCCCGGGCATAATCAGGTCCATCAGGATAACATCCGGCTTCAGGTTTCCGGCCAGTGCGGCTGCTTCCCGGCCGTCAGCTGCTTCTCCGGCTACCTCAATATCATCTTCCACTTCCAGGTAGTATTTCAGGCCCTCCCGGACCATACCGTGATCGTCTACCAGCATTACCCTGATCACAGGTTATCTCCCCCTTCTTCAACGGGCACGGTAACAATTATTCTTGTGCCTTCCCCGGGTGCGCTGTTTATTTCCAGCCGCCCCCCAATTGCTTTCGCTCTTTCCCGGATCCCGGACAACCCAACAGCTGTAGGGCGAACAGCCCTGCCTGGATCGAAACCGACCCCATCGTCTGTTATCTCCATTTTAATATTATTGCTTTCCCAATCCAGGCAAACCTCAACCTTTTGTGCAGCAGCGTGCTTACTGATATTGTTCAAAGTTTCCTGGGCGATGCGGAAAAGGCTTTCAGAAACCGTCCCTGCGGGCCGGACGTTGTGATCTATTCTTGCGTCCACCTTCCAGCCTTCGCTTTCAGCTACGTTATTAACATATTCCTCCAGGGCCGCCCCCAGCCCTTCACTTTCCAGGGTAACCGGCCTGACCTGGAGGATCAATTCACGGATCTGGCTGTGGGCCTGCCTGGCCATTTCTTCAAGTTTTTCCATTTCCGAAGCCAGGCTTTCATCCCCGGCTCCGGCCTTTTCCATGCGATTTTTCAGGGCGGCCGTGCGCATAGCCAGCACGAATAGCTGCTGGTTAACCGTGTCATGCAGGTCACGTGCCAGGCGCATTCGCTCTTCCAAAACCGCTCCCCGCCCGGCTTCTTCACCCAGGCGCCGGTTCTGTTCGGCCAGGTCCTTTAATGAAAAAACCGCACTTTCGAGCTGATCGGCCATGTGGTTAAGCTGTTCTTCCAGCCAGCCTACTTCGTCTTCCGGGCCGGTCTCCACCCGGGCCCGGTAATCTCCCCTGGCTATCCTCCCGGCCATCCTCCCCGCTTCCCATAGCCTCAGCTTGACTTTGCGGGTAATCAGCGACCCGGCCACAGCACCGCAGAGGCCCACCATAAGACCGGCTCCGAATCCGAGAACAAGTGCGCTGAATAGATCCAGTTCGAAATACTGACCGGCCTGGTACACGGCCAGGGCCGCCAGGGCACTGCCGGCTCCGACCATAAAGTAAATAAAGGCCTGCCGCCATTGCAGGCCTAAAGTACGTTCATGCTTCAATTCGCTACCCCCGGTACAGCAGGCATATAAATAACATTCATATCGCCGATCCCCATTCTTGCTTCAATTCGGATTGCAGCATCAGAACCCTCAACATTGATTGAGCGCTTTAAGGACATCCCGCCGATGCCCGATTTCTGTTCGCCGAACACGTCCAGTTCACCCAGCCCGACCGAGGCCTCGACATCTATATTAACTCCGTCTGGAACCCTGATTGTAACATCGCCAACGCCCGCTTTCAGATAAACCTGGTGCGTGCCGGGCTTAATTTCAGCGGTGGTAAAATCAAGGACCACGTCCCCTATACCGTGAAAGAATTCAAGGTCCTGGTCCAGGGTCCAGGGAGCGCGGCCGTGATAAAGATCTCCGATATGGCGCACCTGTGAGTAGCCGGCGACATCATCTTTGTCAAAGCCGTGCCGGAAAAAGAGTTTCCGGAAAAACAGGTTCCGGTCTCCCAGTAAAATCGACAGCCCGATGGCCACCAGGATCAAAGGCCAGCCAAAACGGGCGATGTCGCTGCCGCTGATGTCAGTTACCCCGGCACCTGAAAGAATACCAAACAGGCCGATTCCACCGACCCATAAACCCAAACCAAGGGTTACCCAGGAAATGAGGCCGAAGCTGATACTTTCGGTCAAAATCACAATCCCGAGCAGCAGCAGCACAGTGGGCCAAAAAGCAAGCCCCAAATCATAAACTCCCAAAACCTGCAGTAAAACAAGGACACCAAGAACTAGAAAGATTAAACCCCACAATTGCTTTTTCACAGTCACCAACCCCTTTGTTTTTGACTGCGGCCCTGTTCAAACTTTCCCGGCCGCTGATTAAAGCTTAACAGGGCCCTTCATTGAAACAAAGGTCCGCCGGGCCGATTTTTATATCGTACCAAAGTATGATTTTTGTCCGCTTATTGAGGATTATAACATATGGAAAACCGGAGAGCATTCGACAAAGAGTCCTTCATTGTCAGCAAGGAGACCTGTCAACAGAGACAATGCTTTAAAAGGCAAGTTGTGGTAAAATCAAAAGTGTGTTTTAATGCAGTCTTTAATGTGAAAAAGGTTGAGCAGTAAAGCCATTTTTAACGAGGTGAAGAAAGAACCATGCACAAGATTTTTTACCCGGAGTCAATCGCAATTATCGGTCTATCCTCCAAACCCAGCAACATTCCCAGGCTGACCCTGGAAAACCTGCTGCGCTGGGGTTACCGGGGCAGAATTTTTGGGGTTAACGAGAGAAGCGAAGACGTCCACGTAGACGGAATCAGGATGTATAAAAATATCGAGGATTTGCCCGAAACCCCGGATATGGCTTACTGCATGACCCCGGCCAAACTGATCCCGGACATGATGGAGCGCTGCGGCAAATTTGGAATCAAGAACATGGCCATTCCCTCGGGCGGTTTCTCCGAATACAGCGATGAAGGAAAAGCTCTTTCTGAAAAACTGCTGGCCTTAGCAAATAAATACGGGATCCGTTTCGTGGGGCCCAACAGTGTTACCGTGGCCAATACAGACAACGGGCTCTGTCTGCCCTTCGTAGCCCTCCACAAGGCCCCCAAGGGGAACATGTCCATCATTTCCCAGAGCGGTGGCGCAGCCCTGACCATGCTCAACTACCTCCAGGACGAGAAACTTGGCCTGGCCAAATTTGCCAGTATCGGAAACAAACTCGACCTGGATGAGGTCGATTTCCTGGAATACTTCGGCCAGGACCCGCAAACTGAAGTTATCTGTGTCTACCTGGAAAGTTTGCCCCGGGGCCGGGAATTTATTGAGGTTGCAGACAAAATTGACAAGCCGGTCGTAGTTTACAAAGCGAGCACCACCGAAACGGGTAGCAAGGCCGCCATGAGCCATACCGCTGCAATCAGCAGTGACGAGAGCATCATAAATTCGGCCTTTGAAGAAGCGGGTATTATCCGCATTGATAATTTCCTCGACTTTATAGAAGTAACCAAGGCCTTTCAGCTGCCGCCCATGCGGGGACCGCGGATCATGATCATGAGCCCGGCTGGAGGTTTTTCGGTCATGGGCGCAGACCTGTGCGAAAAAGCCGGTTTCGAATTTGCCGACATGGGCCAGGATTTTTACGACAGCCTGCAGCAATTTAGCAGCGCCGGGGTGATCAATTTTTCCAACCCGCTCGATATGGGCGATATATATGATCCCCAGCTTACCGCCCACGTAATCTACTCGGTCATGCATTCCGACCGGGTAGACGGCTCCATATATATCAGCCAGAGGCCGCAAATGCCCTCAGGCGACAACATTTTTCAAAGGATGTTCTTAAGCGATTTGTCCAAGGAAACCTGGGGATCAATCCTGTCCGCCGGAAAACCCCTGGGCGTCTGCCTGTTCGGACCGACCAGGGTAATTCAGCAGAGCAAACGTTCTGTAGAATTTCCCATATTCAACAGCCCCGAAGAAATGGTCAAAGCCCTGGCACTGCAGATGAATTACCACCGCCATAAAAGCTCCGGTCAAAGTCTGGAACAGCAGACCATGCCGGAAGGCACCGATCGCCCGGCTGCATCGAGATGGCTGGAGGGTAAAAGCGGGGATTACGGCGAGGAAACCCTGGAGCTGCTCGAAATGTACGGCCTGGAAGTGGCCCCCTCTACCACAGCAAACAGCAGGGAAGAAGCAGCAGATCGCGCCGGTGAACTGGGCTTTCCTGTTGTAATGAAGGTAATCTCGCCTGATGCCCTGCATAAATCAGATGCCGGAGGGGTGCTGCTGGGGCTGGAAAACCCGCAGCAGGCAGCTGAAGGCTTTGACACTATCCGAAAGAACCTTTTTACCTATGACAGTAACGCTCGCTTTGAAGGGGTAAGGATCCAGAAGATGGCCGCAGAAGGATACGATATGTTTATCGGCGGCAGACAGGATCCTTCCTTCGGTCCGGTGATATTCTTCGGCATGGGCGGCATTTACATCGAGGCTTTCCGGGATGTAGCTAATGTGATCTGCCCGGCAAGTAAGGAAAGCGTAGAAGAAAGGCTTAATAACCTGAATGCCGCCAGGATCCTTAAAGGCATGCGCGGTAAAACAGCGGGTGATACCAGCGCTTTTATCGACCTGGTGGTGCGCACATCTCACCTGCTGGCCGATCATCCCGGCATCAAAGAACTCGATATCAACCCGGTTCGGGTTTTCCCTGCAGGAAAAGGGGCCGCAGCTCTCGATGCCAGGATCAGGTATACACCCCTGCCGGCGGAAAAAACCGCCTCAGGCCGGAGCTAAATGCACCTGGCGCCTGAGGCGCTGCCATTGCCTTTGGTGAGCAGTAATATAAATAACCTAATTTTACTGCCGCTTATTCCTTATTATGCCGGAGCAGGGGATAACCTCTATTCCCTTTGCTTCCAGGTCATCAAGAAGCAGGTTCATACCAACTGAATCGCTGGCAATATGACCTGCAATTACTACATTGATATGATGCTTTTCCGCTTGCTTGCGGTTTTTCTCGCTCATATGCATACCTACTATGGTCCCGATCCCGGCCTGGGAAAGCTTGGAATAGGCTTTATCGGAACCGCCCGTACCGCCGGTCATATCAACCAGGACTTTACCGGCACGGCGTTCTTTACCGCCGATAAAAATATCGGGGCCGGCCCCATGTTTAGAAGCCTCTTTGTACTCGGGTATGTCCTTTAAAAGCTTGAGAATATCGCCCAGGGTGCGCGGCTCTTCCTGATCAAACATGTCCTGCAAAAAGGTGGCAACCTGGTTATCAGCGACGGTATGGGCGCTCATCATGGCCAGGCCAAGTATTTTTGCCGCATCAATGGCCCGGTTGTGGTTGATGGGCATCAACCCGCGCTTGACTTCACTGATCCGGGAAGACATGATGCTTTCTGCGACATTAATCGGAACACCGTAGCGGGCCAGGATATCTTCCTGCATATGCATGACATCGTGCAGCCTGGAAAGAGCTTTACCCTCCGGATGATGGGTCATAATCAAATCAACGGGGCGCCCTTTTTCAGCCAACCGGTCGGCCAGCAGGACTTCACCCACTTCAATATCGACACCAACCATAATTCTTTTAACCTCGGCTTCAGGGTCACCGCACAGGATACGCGTATCACTGTAGGGGTTGGTCAGCTTCTCCCGGTCAAATTCTTCCTTATCTTTCTCTTTCATCTCTTCGAACTTTTTCTTTTCCCTGGAAAGTAGGTCTTCCACGCCTTCACGTTTACGGGGATCTTTATCCATACCTTTTTCTACTACAAAATCGTATATTTCCTTAATTTTCAAGTTCTTAACCGCTCCTTTTAAAGGTTTTTATATTATCCCGGGGAAATTTTGTGGGTATTACTCCTGGTGAAGCCGGGAAATAAGCATGTTTAAGAGATTGGTGCCGCCCTTCTCGCAGGGTTTCTCTGTGTCAGGCCACTTATAAGATCCTGTTTGTTATCCGGCAATCCGGCGAATTTCCTCCAGGAACCGGTCTATTTCTTCTTCTGTGTTGTAAGGGCAAAGCCCTGCCCTGATTAGCCCGCCGCACTGATCCAGGCCCAGTTTTTCCACCAGGCGGATGGCATAAAAATGACCGTCCCAAACGAAAATTCCTTTCTGGCCCAGCTCTGAGGCTACCCTGTCTGCACTGAGGCCTTCGATGGTAAAAGAAATGGTCGAAGTGCGCGGGTAATCGCGCGGCGGCCCGTAAACCCGGACCCGATCTATTGATGACAGTTCCTCAAGCATTTTATCCGCCAGGGGTTGTTCGTAGCGCTCCATTACCTCCATCCCGGCCAGGACCTGGCGGCGCCGCTCCGTAAGTTGCTCTTCCCCGGAGGCAGATGGGTTTTTCTCATAGCTGCCAAACTGCTTGCCCAGGTCGGCAATGAATTCAACCGCCTCAGAAGCTCCGGCAATACCTTCATGGTTGAGCGTTCCTGTTTCAATTAGGTGAGGGATTGAACCGGACTGGGTCCTCAGCCGGTAGGTGGCCAGCTCGGAAAATAATTCCCTTTTACCGTAGAGAACGCCGATATGGGGGCCAAAAAATTTGTAGGCCGAGCACAGGAGGTAATCGGCACCGATTTTTTTGACATCGATAGGGCCATGCAGGGCGTAATGCACCGCATCAACTACGGTAATGGCCCCGGCTTCGTGGGCCATGCGGATCATTTCTTCCACATCGTTGATGGTGCCAACCCCGTTGGAGGCATAGTTCAGGGCAACCACATAAGTATCCTCCGACAGTTTGTTCCGGTAATCGTCCATATCGATGGTGCAAGTTTCGGAGTCCATCCTCACTTCACGGATAATGTAGCCCCTTTCTTCCAGGGCCAGCCAGGGCCCCCGGTTGGCCTCATGATCGATCTCGGTGATTATTATTTCCCGGCGCCGGCCCGGGTGGCGGGTAAGAGCCAGGGCCAGCTGGTAGTTCATAGTGGTCATATTCTGGCCGAAGGCAATCTCATCAGCGCCTGCTCCCAGGAAATCGGCCAGGGCTGACCTGGCCTCCTTGATTACCCGGTCCGAATTGCTGCTGGTCAAAAACTTGCCGCCTGCATTGGCATTGCAGTAAACCAGGTAATCTGTAACCGCATCAAGCACCCTTTGGGGCACCTGCGTCCCCCCGGGACCGTCAAAAAAAGCCGCCGGGTGGCCGTTTACTTTAAGCGAAAGAGCCGGGAACTGGTTCCTGACATATTCAAGATCGTAACGGGAATTTGAACTCGGGTTCATTATTTACACCTCTTTTTGTGTAGGAATATCTATAACCATGCCGGTTCGCAGTTTCTTAAAGCGATCCTGCAGGCTTTCCTGCAGCCGGCCTTCGGCCTTCAAGCCGCTGCAGTGCCCGGTGTAAACCAGGCCTACATCCAGGCCGGCCAGGTAGTCAACGGTTTTGTCAATCCTTTCGGCTTCAGCATCAATCAGGTGAAAGCCGCCGATGACGGCAGCGATCTTTTTCACCCCGGTCAAGCGAATGGCAGCCTCGATTATGCTTATAATCCCGGCATGCGAGCAACCGGTGATGATAACCAGGCCTCCGGGCATAATCAGTACCAGTGAAGTGTCATCAGCCATTTGATC
>CAYWIY010000009.1:0-4759 GCA_964458455.1 uncultured Syntrophomonadaceae bacterium
AAGATCGCCTGGCTGTCGAAATGGGTTGTTTTTATAGGTAAAGGAAGGTTGTGAAGCAAGTGACCTCAATCATAAGATCCGAAAAAGGAATCGCAATGCCTTTAGTTCTAATTGTCCTGGTAGTGCTTATTTTGCTGGGTATAGCCCTTCATCAATATAGCATCAGTGAACTTGATCATTCTGTACGTGAAGAGAAAAGAACCCGGGCCTATTATATAGCTCGAGCCGGTGCTGAGTCGCTGGCCCGCCATATAATGAGGGATATGGATATTCTGGAGGAAGTTCCTGAAGTCGATGATCGAGTAACATTTGATGAACAGGACTTCGACACAGATTATTTTAGTGAAACAGAAACTGTTGGTGAAGTGGAGGTCGAGCTTAAGCGAATATCTGAAACAAGGGTTGAGGTTACCGGAACAGGTACTGTCGATGATGATATCAATCAAAATGTAAGCATTGTTCTTGAAATACAGGATGAATTTGACGGTGTCGTATACTCCGTAAACGATTTGAGATTTAATAGCGGGCTCGAAGTAGTAGGGGATATTGTAACTGCTGATGAGAGTGTTAAATTTGGAACTGATGAAGTTGAATATGATGAGGAAAAAGGAGTTTATACTCATGATAGTGTTGAAGGGACAATAAAGAAAGGTGAATCTATAGCCTTTCCTTCAATTGATTTCCCAGATCCACCTGAGGAGTATGATGATCACTTAATAATAAGCGCTAAAGAGATGGATGATGAGCCAGAATACACTATAGATACTAACAACACCCCTGATAATGACAATAAAGGGTATGAAAAAATATCTATAGAAAAGCATGGTAATACAGAAGGAAAGTTGATAATGGATGCAACAGAAGACGAGGTTCAGGTTGAAACAAAGGACCTGGAGATGGATAAAGATGCCAAATTGTTATTTGAAACCAGCTCAGGCCACAGTCTAAAGCTGATAGTTGAAAATTATGCTAAAATTACTAAGATCGAAGTAACCGGTGATGGCATAGCCGAGATATATGTGCGTGATGAAGGGCATGTTAATTTCCAAACTCCCCATGCTGATATCCTTGAAGATGATGCCAACCTTGTTGTTTATTTAGGTGAGGGCAGCACCATGGACCTGCAAGCTAATAGTAATTTTGAAGGCCTTGTCTACGGACCGGAAGCGTTTGTTAGCATGGGTGGAAATGCCAGCTTTAAAGGTTCTATGATCGTCAATGAACTTAAGGGTATAAAGGGTAGCACTTACATCGGTTCTGGAGATACAACAATTGATCATAAGCATTCGTGGGATTTCTTGGATATAGATTATGGTGGCTATTACATGGTGCGCTGGGTTGATTAAACCAAAGTCGAGGAGGTTTCAGGACTGTGACTTTGATCAAAAAGAAGAACAAAAAAAAGCTTTTTGATATTTTTGGGCCACAACATGGGTTTACCCTGATAGAGCTGCTTGTGGCCTTGTTGATCCTGACTTTGGTTATTTTTGCGGTTACCCCTTTGCTGGTTGGCAGTATCCAGCGCATACAGTATGCCGGTGATAAAACTGAATCGTTGTATGAAGGGCAGTCGGAGCTCGAAGTTAATATTGCTGAAAGGCAAACGGTAGATGGTAATGAATTGATTTTTACTTTTCCGGAAAACTCGGATGTTGAAATACGGGTTCCCGGGGGAATGGTAGACGTAGAGAAAACCAAAGGAGAAGCTACTGCCTGGTTGAGCGGGTTTGTGCCATATGTCCCGACCATCAACATTAGCCCTTCCAGTATTATAGAGGGGTATGATGAAAAGGTATATTTTCCAGATGATCCATATGAAGAACAGGATCCGATGATAGCAAAGGGAAGATTTACCGAATTTGAGGATGCTGAAGAGCAGGGTTATGAATTTAAAATCAATAACCGCTATGGGGAAAATGAGCAGGGGCAGCCGATAAAAGAAATAGAAACTATTTCGGAGGAAGATGAAAGCACTTTTCACGAGTATGCGGAATTTGATTTAAACCGGGGCCTGACTAACAGCCGAAGTCCCTACACGGTCTCTCTTAAGTGGGATGTTGAAAGTGACGGTGAGGTAAAAGCCGAAGTTACGGTCAGGGCCAGACTGCATGTAAACATGCCCTTTGGTGTTGCAGTGGGAGGGGACCAGAGCACCTGGGTTTCATCTGATGCAAGAAGCACCTGGTTCGAAAGGAATAACAACTTAACCGGAACCGGTAGAATCAACGATATTCACTGGACAGGATCCAGGTACGTTGCCGTTACAGTACCGGGAAGACTTGTTGTATGGGATAATCGGGAAGAGCCTGAAAACTCTGACCAATACAGCAAAGGATTAAATGCTGTTACATATGGCGGGGGTAATTATATCATTGCCGGTAATGATGGGTTAATTTTGATAACTGAATCGGCAGAACGGCTTATAAACAATAACGCAGATGAATTTGAAGTTGAAGAAGCAGACGGAAGCAATCTTAATGATGTGGCCTGGAATAGTGATGCTGAGGAGTATGTGGCCGTGGGAGATCAGGGGACGATCATTACTTCCAGTGATGGATATGAGTGGAGTGATCAGTCCCCAGCTGATGCTGTATATGATTTTAAGAGTGTAGATTACGGTAACGGACACTGGGTTGTAGTTGGAGGCTGTGAAGATAAGGCATCTATTTATAGATCATACGACAGTGTAAGCTGGTCCCAGGAGTTTGACTCCTCGCCACCTTTAAATGATTTGATTTTTGACGGGGATAAATTTGTTGCTGTCGGTAACGATGGCACAATTCTGACTTCTTCAGACGGTTCCGAATGGGAACAGGAAAATATTGAGGATGAAGATGGAAATGGTATAAGTATAGATGATAACTTACACGCTGTAGATTGGGGCTATATCGATGAACTTTATTATCGATACCTTGCAGTCGGGGAAGAAGGTACAGTTTTATTCTGGACCGGTGATTCAGATGACTCATGGCAAAAGATTGAACATGGGGTGGGTAATGGTGAAACTGATTTATACGGGGTGGCCATCCGATGGGCAAAATAATAGCAAAACTATATAAGAGACAAGACGGTCTATCGCTGGTTGAACTGGTAATCGTGTTAGCTCTGCTTGGAATTGTTCTGGCCCTAGGCTATATGTATTTAGATTTCGGCGCCCAGGCATTTGACCGGGGAGAGGAAAAAACTATTGCCCAGAAAGCGTTACGATTTACTTCTAATTTTTTGACTTCGGAGCTGCGGTTTGCCAAAGAAGTAGAGATCAATCCTGGTGAAGGGTTTGAAGAGGGCTACCGTTACGTATACCTGGAGAATGATAACATTATTTTTAGGGATGAAGAGGGTAGTGAGAGGCTCCTGGCGGATGCCGGGGCTGATGAAATGCCTTTTAGTATATACTTCACCTGCAGCGTTCCGGATGATGTAGTGATTATGTACCTGATAGCAGATTATTCAATCGATATACATGCCGATGGGTTTGATATAGAGCAGCTATATGAAGAAGAAAAAGGGCTGTATTTTTTGAAGACCAGGGTACAGGCACTGAACCTGGAGTTGTTTAGGACCTACGGTCTTGATGAACCCATGATCCAGTTGAACGAGGACGGGGGAACTAAAATCAAGTACAAGCTGCCAGAGGGGGACTAAAGAGAAATCTTAAGCTTTGTCGGACTTCCAATTCCTTCCTTTAGAGGTCTTATCTCCAAAATATAACTAGTATTGATTAATAACCTTCAATGTAATACAATATTGTTCATTTGCCTGGAGCACCTGTTAGACAGTTTTAAGCTAATAAAGCTGGTTGCCTGGTTTTAAACCAGGTTTTTTACCATCAGGCACCACTGTTCATATTCATAATTACCGAATAGCTTTTCCAGGGCTGGTTTTAATACCCGGTGCTGTTCGGCAAGCAGGTTGATGGTGAACTGGTGGTAGCCTTCCTTAGACCAGGTATTAAAAAGCGGTAGAAGTGAGGGAAGCTGCTCTAGAGGTGTATCAAGGTAGCTTAAGTTTATGTGGCCTTGCTCTTTATCTTTGAAAATAAAGAGCAAGCCCGATACCTGGCTTTTTTCTTCTAGCAGGTATACCTGCTGATTGTGAATGCCTTCTTCCAGGTCTTTTTTTGTCAGGCGGCGGTAGCAGTAACGGGGGCCGAAAAGATAACCCTGCAGGTTATGGAATAAGGGCCCGTCATCTAAAAAGTAAGCTGCCCGGGATAATTCTGAAGCAAGGCAAGGCCTGATATTGCATGTATGGTCTTCACCGGGCTTATAGCTTTTGAGGAGAGGTTTCCGGAAGATGATCTCGCGCCGGCCCCCGGTGGGGGAAAAGCCTAGTTTTTGGGCCACCTTCATAGCCGGGTGATTTTGTTCTGATGTCAATAGACGGATTGCAGCAGCGCCTTCAGTTTTAGCCTGCTCGATCAGGTGTTTGTTGAGCTGGTAGGCTATACCCCGGCTCTGGTAGTCTGGGTGGACGCGCATCCCCTGCAGCCACGCTTCGTAAGAAGCGGGGAAGTAGAGGGAACAGCAGGCCACCAGGTTATCGCCGTCCCATACCAGGGAGAGCCCTCCTTTTTCCTGGGACATCCAGTAGTCAACAGCATATTCAAGGTAATCATCTGTAAAGTGGCTGCTTAAATCTAGGATGGCCTGCCTGTCCTGGGGAGCAGCCTTTGTTATAGTGAATTCCAAGGTTTGTTACACCATTCTTTCTGTATCTGCCGGTTAAATTCTCTAAGTAAATTGTACATAGAAAAAGG
>CAYWIY010000009.1:4859-33798 GCA_964458455.1 uncultured Syntrophomonadaceae bacterium
ATTCTTTCTGTATCTGCCGGTTAAATTCTCTAAGTAAATTGTACATAGAAAAAGGTTTTAGCATTTAGGTTTCATTGTTATTTTCTTCATCATCATTCTCTTCGGCATCATCGTTTTCTTCTTCGTCTGCATCTTCATCCTGGTATACCCCTTCAACCCACTGCCCGCTTACCTGCCTGCCGTCGGGGTGAGTCATCGTTCCTCCGCCGTGAGCTTTGCCGTCTTTAAGGTAACCGGTGTACCTTTCTCCGCCCGGGAAGGTCATGGTTCCGTAGCCCTCGATACTGCCGTTTCTAAAGTCTCCTTCGTAGTGGTGTCCGTCGGGGTGAGTCCAAACCCCGTACCCATGCGGCTCACCCTCTTTGAGGGGGCCGGTATAAGTGCCTCCCTGGAAAGGTATAGTCTGTTCCTGGAAGCCGGACTGGTCAGGTTCATCATCACTGTCATTATCCTGGTTGTTTGCTGATGCTGTTTCTTGTTCCCGGCTCTCATTTCTATTATTTAAAGCATATTCTTCAAGAACATCTGGACCGGGGTCTTCTGATTCATTTTCTTCTACCGGTTCCTCGATCAGCGCCGGTTCTTCCTGTTCTCCGATGGCAGACAACTGCGGCCCGGTATAGAAAAACAGGTAATAGAATGCTGTTCCGCTCAATAAAAGGAAAAAGGCGGCTGAAGTGACCAGCGCAATGGCCAGGTAATTTCTTTTCCGGGTATTGTAGATTAACCCCGGGACCTGGGAGGCCTGGATCCAGTCCTTCATGGTTTTATTCCAAACCAGGTCCCTGGGACTGAGCCTGCCAGCCTGGGCTTCACGCCATAGCTGCTGCCAGGTATAGGGGCCTTTTTGCTTTTGATTTTTATAAATAAACCAGTGGCTTCCCACGGTCAAAGTCCCTCCAGTAATGCAAAAAAATGAACAGCACAGCTGTTTAAAGTTAAATAGTATTTATTAACCTGCAATATATTGCACCAATATTATACTGCTATAAATAGCAGCTTACAAGACTTGATTATTTGCCTGTGTCTAAATCCCGCAGGAGTGGCAAAATTACTCTTTTTGCTGTTTTTGCCATGCAGGCAGGGGTTTTAGAACCTGACTCAGAATTAAATAACAAACACGCTAAGGAGGCCTCTTAAACTGTGAGTTCAAGCATATATGATTTGAAAGTAATGCTCAATTCTACCCGGGCTGGTGAAAGACCGGATTTTCTTTCTCTAAGGGAGGCAGAAAAAGTCCTCCGCTTTCATCAGACTATCGATTCTTACAGCGCCACCCCCCTGGTCACCCTTGAAGATTTAGCCAGCAGGTTGGGTGTGGGGGGTATTTACATCAAGGATGAATCAAAACGTTTTGGGTTAAACGCTTTCAAAGCCCTGGGAGGATCTTTTGCCATGGCTAAAGTGATCTGCAAAAAGCTGGGACTTTCAGATGACTACCTGGATTTTGGCTACCTGTCATCTCCGGAAGTCAGGGCAAGGGTTGGAGAGATTACCTTTGTAACCGCTACTGATGGTAATCACGGCCGCGGTGTGGCCTGGAGCGCAAGAAAACTAGGCCAGAGGGCGGTAGTTTACCTGCCTAAGGATACGGCCAGAGCCCGGGTAGATGCTATACTTGAGACCGGTTCTGAAGCCGTAGTGACGGATATGAATTATGACGATACTGTCCGCCTGGCCATGCAAATGGCAGAGGAAAAAGGCTGGATGCTGGTCCAGGACAGTGCCTGGGAAGGCTATACCGGGGTGCCGACCTGGGTGATGCAGGGCTATATGACCATGATCTTCGAGGTCCTTGAACAGTTGAAGGAAAAAGAGCTAAAATGGCCCACCCATGTTTTTCTTCAGGCCGGGGTTGGATCGATGCCGGCAGCAGTGCTTGGTTTCCTAATCAACAATCCCGAAACTGAAAGTATTAATGCGATCATTGCAGAGCCTCATAATGCAGCCTGTATTTATCATTCGGCTGTTCAGAAAGATGGAAGGCGGCACGCGGTAAAAGGGGATCTAAAGACCATCATGGCCGGGTTAGCATGTGGTGAACCGAACCTGATTGCCTGGGATATCCTGAGGGATTTCAGTTTTGCTTTTGTTTCGCTGGAGGATTTCTTTGCCGCCCGCGGGATGAGAATTCTCGGGCACCCAACCGGTAATGATCCCCGGATAATTTCTGGAGAATCAGGCGCGGTGGGTATTGGACTGCTTTCTCTGCTGATGGAGAAATCAGAATTTAAGCCTGCCAAAGAACAGCTTGGCTTCGACAGTAACTCCCGTATTCTGGTATTAAATACTGAAGGTGACACTGATCCTGATAATTTTACCGGTATAGTCTGGGACGGCAAATATCCTTTGCCTTTTGAAAGGGAGCTTACCTATCATTTGGACCGAGCAGGCGCACTTTAAAGCGAGCAGCCCATAAAGCCGGGTGAAGCAACCTTGTGCCTGGCCCGGTAGAGATTTTTAATGTCAAGGTAATTATTTGTTTAGAATAGGGGGGCTCCCAGCCTGGCTACGATTCCACCCACCAGGAAAGCAAGGAAAGTGGTTAAGAACAGGATGGCCAGAGCGGTAGTAAGTTTAAACTCCCTGGCCACGGTGGCTGCAATGGCAATACAGGGAACGTAAAACAGGCCCACCACCGCACCTGTAAAAAGTTGGAGAGTGGTTAGTTCCATGTCAAGAAGAGGCAGAACCGAGAGTTCACGCCTGAGGATACCAAGGGCCAGGGGTGCGGCAGCTTCTTCTGGGAGGTGGAGCCATCCGGTGACTACGGGGCTTAAAGCCCTGCCCCACATGGCCATTAAGCCGGTTTCATAGAGGATAGAAGCGAAGGCTACCGCTCCGATCATGGGAAGAGCTCCATCGGTGATGTACATTTTTATCCTCAGCCACAGCTTTTTTAAAGCTACGCCGAAGCGGGGCATAAGCAGATCGGGAATTTCTGTTAAGGTATGAGGATGACCGCCTTTCATATAGCGGTTCATCAGGAGGCCGGCCCCGATCATGACCACGAAACTGAAAACAAACACGGCTACCATAACGGCCGCAGAACGGGCTGCCAGCAGGGATATGAAGGCTCCTGTTTGAGAGATGCAGGGTACGGCCAGGCAAACCAAAACGGTTACGATCAGCCTCTCTTTATGGGAACCGAGAGCCCTGGTAGCCATAATAGCAGGGATTCCGCAACCATAACCAAGAAACAGGGGGATGATTCCAGATCCGGGCAGCCCCAGGCGGTTGAACAGGCCGTCAAGGAGAATGGCCAGCCTGGGCATATAACCGCTGTCCTCGACCAGGCTTAAAACTGTATAAAAAGAAAGGACATATGGAAGGACCAGGGTAAAAGGCCATTCCAGGCCTTTGACCAGGAATCCGTACTCACCAATGAATATATTCTGGATCACTCCAGGTGGAACGATCTGGCCGACCAGGCTTACCAGGGGCGGGATAATTAAGCCGTTAAATAGCGGCAGAAGGATGAATTGCCGTAACCCCATACCGATGCCGACTACAGCAGCAAATATGAGGGATAAAATAATTGCGGCCAGGGGTAATCCCGGCCAGGGGCTGGTCAGCATCCGGTCCCATTTTTCTTTTAGGAGGTTGTCAGGCGGGCCGACCCGGCGCAAGACCTGGTCAACGATGGTCTCGACATTATCCCAGGTTGCTGATAAATGGCGCTCTTCATGGTCTAAACTGGAACTATTATCGAGGTTATTAAAAAGCTCGTCTTTGAGCGTGGCTAAACCTTCACCCTTAATAGCCACGGTAGGGATTACTGGAACATTTAAAATTGAAGTCAGGTTATTTATGTCGATCACGTAGCCCTTTTTACGGGCCAGGTCGCCGCGGTTAAGGGCAACAATCAACGGCACATCGAGTTCGAGCAGTTGAAGTAACAAATAAAGGCCGCTTTCAAAATTTCCGGCATCAAGTACGTATATAATCAGGGATGGTTTCTCCCGGTCCTGTTCGTTAATAACCTGGATATTTTGGTCCTTGCGGGGAGGGGCGCAGCAGGATGAAGGATTACGGTTACAATCATCTACCCGGCGCCGGCCGCAGACCATTTCTACGGCTACTTCTTCAGCTTCGCAGGTAGCGCACAAGGAATAGGTACCCGGGACATCAATTAAATCAAGAGTCCTTCCGTTGAGATTGATCAAGCCACGGGCATAATCAACAGTGGTCCCGGAATAGTTGGCTACCCTGACGTTAAGGCCGGTTAAATAATTAAAGATTACACTTTTACCCACATTGGGAGTGCCCATTAGTAAAACGGTTTGCTTCATAATTCACCTTTTAGCAGCTAACGATCACATTTTCGGCGATGGTGCGGCTCAGGGCGATTTGACGGTCTCCAACGCGGATTAGCAGCGGTCCCCCAAAAATTTGATGTCCGCGGCATTGCAGCTCTTTCCCGGGCCTGAGGCCGAGGGGATACATCAGTGGATTATCAGGCACAGATATTATAATACCGCTTGCACCGGCCGGCAATTTAGCCAGTGACAGGGTGTTCTGCTCTTGCTTTTCCTGCAGGCTCATATTCATAACAGCACTCTCCCTTATGTGATCCGTCGCTTAGTTAGTTAATGCTAACATTTGAAGCTAAAAAACTGCTAACTCTGTAATAAGTTAACTTGCTGCCTGTTAGTTTACACTAACTATATTAAACTCATTGAATAAGTCTGTCAAGCACTGTTTTTTACCATAAAGAAAATTTAGTGCTATAAAATTTTGACAAAGATGGGTTTTTGAAATATAATGTATTATGATTTATTATTGCAAAACCATGATGTAGGCTAAAGCAACATGGTAGGTAGCGGCTGCCTGCCGGGTATTATTATAGAGACAGGGTGTTTGGGCCGCCGGCAATTAATATAATATAGAAATTATTTGCCGCTATTTTTTTATCAGGGAGGAAGTGTTTGATCATGCTGCCTAAAAAATGTGTGGCTCTTTTTATCGTCTTCTTTTTTATCCTTTCTTTATCTGCTCCTGTTTACTCATCTTCCGGATATATGCGTTACGATAAGTATTATGATCTGGACGGGAAAATCCTTTTAAAAATCCAAACCGGTGAGAAAGGCTCATCGCCTGCCCAGCACAAAACCCTGGTTGAGGGAAGTGGCGCTTTTGAGCGTGATGAATCAATTTTTTTAGATCCAGGTGAGTTAAGCGTTAAAGCAGACAGTGACTGGGAAGTAGATGACCGGCAGTTGAGGGGCCTGTCTGTGGGATCGGCCATCAAACTGAACCCGGAACTGGCAGAGATACCTGAAGAGGTAGCTGAACAGGTTTTTGCCGTGAAGGTGGACTCAGATCCCGGCGAAGAGGGCCACCTGAACCAGGACTGGAGCGCATCTGAGTCAGTTTATGATAACGAATTAACCAGTCAGCTTGTAATTGACCAGGATGCTTACACTTCCGGCGGTCAGATGAAACGCTATATCGACTTAGTCGACCCGGCTTCAGAAGTTTACTTATTTGAGGATTCAGAAATAGACGGTTACGCGCGGGTGGTTGATTCTCTCCAGCCTGCCGGGAGTGGAGACAGCGGCAGTGAAGAAACCGTTGATGAACAAAGTGAAGATGTAGAGGGCCAGCAAGAAGCTGAAAATGAGCAAAAAGAAACTGAGGAAGCTGAAGAAAAAAGTGACGGCGATTCTGACGGGTTTTTTACTACTCATATAGAAACTGAACCGCAAGAAGAGGAAGCTGAAATAACCGGTGATGATGTTTTTATTATCGAAAGCGACCAATTTGCAACTACTGTGCCCCTGGGCACACCCCTGGAAGAGATCGAGCTCGATCAAACCATAAGCCTGACTGCGGAAGTGATCGAAATTACCGGGATAGAAGTAAAATGGGACAACCAGACGGTACCCGCTTACGATCCCGACCGGGAGGGGAGTTATATCTTTGCCGGCAAGCTACATTTTCCAGGTGAAATCATAGCCCCTGAAAACATGATTCTTCTTTATACGATTCATGTTGTAGAAAATATGGAAGAAATGCAGGTAGAAGAAGAAAAAATAGAAGAAGAAAAAGGCGAAGAAGAAAAGGACGCGGAAGAAGAAAGAGAGGAAGAAAGCGAAGAAGCGGAAGTTGAAGAAGAGGAGAATAAGGAAGCGGAGAAAGTAAAGGTAAATGAATGATCCGGTTACATCATTTCGAAAACCCGGTACATGGGTGAAAGGATGGAAAAAACCAGCAGGCCGATAAAAAGGCCAACAATTAAAAGCAAGACCGGTTCCAAAATAGTACCCAGGCGCTCCACAACATAACTTACTTCTTTTTCGTAGAATTGGGCGGTGCTTTCCAGGGTGTGATCCAGGTTTCCTGTTTCTTCGCCGATGCGCACCATTTCAGTCAGCAACGTGGGGAAATAACCAACATGCCGCATCGGCCCGGAGAGGCCTTCACCCTGGTGCAGGGAAGCGCTTAAGGTTAAGATAGAATCCGAGACTATAACGTTTCCCACCACTTTATCTGTTAAAAGTAAAGCGCTGTGTAAGTTTATGCCGCTTGCTAAAAGGGTAGACATAGTCCTTGCGAACCGGGCGGCTAAAGTTTGAGTATAAATTGTTCCTATAAAAGGCAGATCCAGGCGCAGGCGATCATAAAAACGCCTGCCTTTTTCTGTCCTGGAAAAATATATAACCCCTAAGAAGGAAAGGATCAGGACTGCAATGAAAAGGAACTTGTAATTTGAAAGGATTGCCACCAGGGTCAGCAGGAAGCGGGTGTAGAGAGGCATTTCCATACCCATGGCATTGAAAATAGCAGAAAACTGGGGCAGTACAAAAATAACCATCACCGTTAAAACCACCACAGAAACCAGGATCATAAAACATGGATACAAAGTAGCTGAGCGAATTTTTTCATTAAAGTCATGCTGCTTTTCAAAGTGTTCGGCCATTTTATCCATGATAAGGTCGAGCTTTCCACTTGCTTCTCCGGCTTCTACCATGCTGATCATTAAAGGAGGCAGGCTGTTTTTGCTGCCTTGCAAACCAGAAGAGAGGCTTCCTCCTCGTTCTACTTCCTGTGCTGCTGTACTGATTTCTTTTCGGAGTGCAGCCAGCTCTTTCTGCCCGGAGAGGATCTCGAGGCATTGCATAACATTGATCCCGGCCCGCAGCATGGTTGCAAATTGCCTGCAAAAAATCATTAATTCGCGGCTGGTATAGGCGCGGTAACCAAGAAAGTAGAGGCCCTTTAAGGTTGCCTGCTTTATGGCTTTTAGCACAGGGTGCTGTTTTTTTAGTTCCAGTAAAACCAGGTTGCGGACTTGCAGCATCTCGAGGGCTTCGCCCCGGTCAGCTGCAGCCAGTTCACCGCGAACTTTTTTACCGTTCCAGTCCCTGGCGGTGAAGCGGAATGTATCAGCCATTTAAAAATCTCCTTTTCGAGCCCAATTAATTATCCCTAACGTTAATGAGTTTGGTCATGCAAGATATCCACATCAGGCCTGTCAATGAGCGGTTCAATCCTATCCGGATCGATATAATACAGTTCCAGTTCTAAATCAAGTACCGCTTCATCACTTGTTTTGTAAGTCCAGGTTATGTTGTCCAGGGTTATGAAGTAGGGCAGGTCCATAAGCCTCTTCAGGAAATAATCGATACCTGACGGGTTCCCGGAGACGGTAAGTGCAATCACGAGCGCCCCGTAAGAGTGGTGCTCCATTTTTCCCCCTGTTCTCATATGCTGCAGGTTTAAAGGGTATTTTTTTATGGTTTTTTCCAGATCAACCAGGACAAAGGGTAGCTCATTTTCCAAAGGGAAAAGCGTTTTGAGGCGTTTTTCTTCGCAGGAAAGCCGGGCCCATTCAGCCCTGAGAAGCTCTGATTTGTCTTTGACAGCCAGGTACGATTCTTTTTCTTTGCGGGCCTGGTTCAACTGCTCCCAGGCGCCCCTGGCTGAATGATAATGATCTGAAACAGGGATCTGCGATATGGCTAAAACTACAAGGGCTAGTGCCGGAACAAGGATGAAGCTCATTCTAATTTTTCGGCGCCGGTTTTTTAGAGTATTCATTTAACTGTACCTTCCTTTAACTGTAACTGCTTTGTTTAACTGTAACTACTTTGATATTCCAAACTTGTTAATCCAAATGTTTAATCCAGGTAGCTTCAATTTCAAAGGTATAACTGTTGTCACTGTTGAGGTTGAGAGATTTAACCCGGGCAGAGGTAATACCCGGTGTTTTTTCAAGAGCGCTATTAAATGAAGCGATTTCTTTCATAACCCGGCTGTGCCCGTTAATGATGAGATTTCCCTCTTTGTCTGCGGTTATAGTTTCAAGTGAAACACGGCGTGAAACGGCCAGTTCTTGTACAAGCAGGATATAATCATGGACTGGCTTTGTGGATGAAAGCAGCTGCTGCTCCAGATCGTATTTTGATTTTAGCAGGGTAATCTGATCTGCCATTTCCAAAAGAGGCTCTACCTCGTTCTTCAGTGCGCCAAGAAAGGCTGTTTCAGTTTCAAGCTGCCGGTGGATATAGCCCGGCAGCGCTGCTGCTGCATAAAAGATACTGGTGAGGATTAAAAAGCAAAACATACCAAGGAAAGCTTTGATCATGCCAGGCCGAATCCGGCGGCGCGAAGCAATAAATTCTGGAGAGCGTAAGTCTATTTCCCGGTTTATTTCAACCACCCCCTCAAGGACAGGCCGTGGGCGGTGGAAAACAATGTATTATCATGTTTGTTGTTTAAACCTGAACCATCTTCGCCTTGGCCGCAGTTTATACCGAAAAAAGGATTATAAATCGAGGTTTTCACGCCCAGTTTTTGCTGCAGGTAAAGCGCCAGCTCTGGAATCAGCATTCCACCACCGCTTAAGGTTAAACCTGCTGGTTTAAGCGGGCTATCCCTGTACAATTCACTCCAGTAGCCCAGCGATTCATTAATGCTGTAGGCCAGTTTGCCGGCCTCTTTCAGCAGACCTTTTTCTGCAAGGTCGCCCTTGCTGTAGACATAGCGCAGGGCTTCTTGTGTTTCCCTGCCATACCTAACATGGACAGCCTGGACAAAATGCTTGATTCCCAAATGGATAATACGGTGGAAACAGTAACGATTGTCCAGGGTGAGAAGAAGCAGGGTGGTACTGTAACCGCAGTCAACAAACAAAAGGTGCTTCTTTGTGCTGTGATTGTTATTTACATCAATTCCTGTAATTGAGCGCAGCCATGCTGTGGAAGGTGTTTCTAAGGAAATGGGAATGAGGCCGGCTTCTGCAGCCAGGCTGGTATACATGTTGGCGGTTTCCTTCGGTGTTGCAGCCAGAAGGTAATTGCTGGTTGCAGGTACCTGTCCGGGCCTTAAAGCAATATTTATGTAGCTTACTACTGCTTCATCGATATTAAAGGGAAGGTGTTTTTTTGCTTCCCAGAACAATGCTTGCTTCAATTCACGCTTTTTTAGCTGCGGCATAGTTATGGTTCGCATATAACAGGCCCGGTTTTCCATGGCCAGGCAGACATGCCTGCCGTGCCAGCCTTTGTCCTGAACTGCTTGTTTTAGCTGTTCCAGTATCAAGCCTGGCTGGCATAGATGACCATTTTTTGATGTTCCCCCGAAAGTTGCAAAATGCTTTTTTTCGTGCAGCATTATCCGGCCCTGTTTCTGCTTAAGCTGCATCATCTTGACTCTCCCGCTGCCAAAATCGATACCGATAGGAGAAAACTTCCCCTTGGTGCGAAAAATGGTTGCAGGTGTATTAGTTTTTCCAGTTAGAGCTATTGTTGTTCACCTTCCTATCCCGGATTATGTAATTGCTAGCAGCTAAAAAATGCTGTCAGTGGATTGGCCTGATCTTGTACCACCTCAGGATATGAACTTCTCCCGCGGTGTCTTTTTCTAAAGCGACGGTCATAACTTTGCTGTGTTCACCGAGCGTGCCTACACACCGGACAAAGCGCACCAATTCCTGGCCTTCATAATATTGTTCACCTTCTTCATCTTCCTGGTGATCGCTGTGATGTTCGTACTCACCGGTAAAGTAAATGCTAAAAACCCCTTCCCCAATGGAGCCAGAAAGTTCATCTTCATGATTGAAATCTTCTTTGATAACGGCTATACCTGTTTCCAGGCCGCCTTCAACTATGTAATAAAGGCGGATATCGCTGCTGTTGTAACCCGCTATGATCCTTTCGTTAAAAGCGTAAGTGAATACTGCGGTTCCAAGGACCATAAGGGTCCCGGCAAAAATAATCACCAGCGCCAGGGCCATGCCTTTTTCTTGAGTTGCTATAGCCGCCGGTGAATATCTATGCGCTTTGATCACTTTTTACCCCTTTCCGGTTTAATAATTCTAAAAGATCCGGTTTCACCCGGGGTATGTTACGGGGCTTTACTGCCCCGTTTAGTGTTACTTTTCCGGAGCCTTCACCAGCTGTTACCTCAATAAAAACGGTGTCTTCACTGTCAATTATAAATTCAAGGTCTGTTACCCCCAGGGCTACAAGGCTGGTATAGCGAACGGAGTTGTTGGTATCCCTGCGCCGGTCAAGATGGAGCTGTGTGCCTTCAAGGCGGAAGCTATACCTTGCTGATATCCCGTTGATGTAGGTTCGAAAGTAAATTATATCACCGGGTTCACCTGTGGTTTGTGAATCCTGGTTGATACTTAACTTGACCAGGTGCGCATACTGCAGTTCACTGATCATTTTATCCATGGAAATGCGGGCAGTTTGCTGGTTTTCCATCCGCTCAACACTGCGGTTCCAGGCCCGCAGCCCGGTAAAATAAAATGAATACAGGGCTGTAATAACCAGGCCGAGCAGGGCAAAAGCCACCAGTATTTCAACCAATGTAAAACCTTGTTCCAACTTCAAAAGCCTGGTTAAATGCATATTTTCACCTTTCTGCCAGCCTGCTTTCCAGGCTTTCTGAGATTTCTCGTCCTTTTTCATTCCAGGTGACCGTTATTTGAATGGAAAGAATTTCGGAAACTGGAGGTAAGGAATCATTGCCGGGATCTAAAGTTTGCACAATAGTTGTCCTGCTGAAATCCGGCTGCCCGGGGATGTTATTTTCCACACCAGGACTGCCGGCATTGGTTATGTAATAATCGTAAGCGGATTCATAACCGCCGGCTTTGATGACTTCCATTTTTTCACGGCAGAGGTTTATAGCAGCGCTTCTTCTACCTGCTTCAGCGATCGATGAAAAGCTTCCGGTAAAAAGGGCAAGCAAAGGCGCGCTTACCAGGCCCAGGATGGCCATGGCTACCAGCAGCTCGATAAAGGAATAACCACAGGTACTGCTTAAAATAGTAGTTTTTCTCAAAGAATTGATCCTGGTTCCTTAAGTATTTTTGTTTAAAGTAAAAAAAGTTTAAAACAGGCAATAAAACATCTTAAAAGCCTTCAAAGCTACCTGGTAACAACCAGAAGTTGTTACGGTATCAAAGGCATAAAACATAAATTAGCCTTATAACAGGCTGGTGTACCAATCCCAGATCTGATCTCCCCATAAAACCTGGATCAGGGCGCCCAGGGATAAAAAAGGAGCAAAAGGCAGGGCATCTTTCCTGGTCAATTTTCCAGTGGCCATGAAAACAATCCCGGTTACCGCTCCGAACAAAAAGCCGAGTAAAAGCACTGCAGCAGTTCCGCGCAAGCCCACGTACAAACCGATCAGGGCCATTAACTTTAAATCGCCGGCTCCCATTCCACCGCGGCTGACCAGGAAAATGACAAGCATAATTCCACCACCGAGAATCATGCCCCCTAATGCGTCAATAAGGGCCCTTTCGCTGATCAGGGCTTCTGGAACTGGCAAGAAAAAAGATATTAAGTGGGGCAGGTAAAACATTA
This sequence comes from uncultured Syntrophomonadaceae bacterium, assembly GCA_964458455.1. Taxonomy (GTDB): domain Bacteria; phylum Bacillota; class Dethiobacteria; order DTU022; family DTU022; genus B1SED10-74M. Next base: position 16,688 of record CAYWIY010000009.1, read on the forward strand.
AACCGGTAATTAGGCCGGCTCCAACCAGGACGTTAGGGACGATCCTGTGTTTAAAATCAATCTGGGCTATGGCAAAAAGTAAAAACAAAAGGGTGGCATATATGAAAAATTCCAGGGACAAACCGTAAAATATATATGTTATCCCAAAAAGCACACCGGTCAACAATTCGACCAGGGGATAGCGAATAGCAATCCCGGCTTTACAGTCCCGGCAGCGCCCTCTTAAAACCAGGTAGCCCAAAACCGGGATCAGTTCCAGGACCCCAAGTTTTTTTCCGCACTGCGGGCAGCAGGAAGACGGGCTGGTTATTGAGAGGTTCTGGGGTAACCGGTAAACGATTACATTAAGAAAACTGCCAAAACAGAGGCCGATTATAAAAATAAGGGCTGTAATAAGCATCTCCGGGGAATTGGTCAATTTAGATTGCGCTCCTTTAAGCTTTTATCATGCTGTTTTTATTCAACCGAAATAAGATTATTCGACACCATTAGTATTATTCCTGCACAATTTATTGCAATCAAGTAAAATTAGTTGATAATCGAGATTCTGAGGCTTTCCGTATAAATCTTGCTATGATATACTGTATTTATTATTTTTTAAAGGCCGGTGAAACCTTTTGCCGATTGATGCCAGAACCAGGTTGTATCTGTTGCTGGGAAACCCCGTAGAGCATTCCCTTTCTCCTGCGATGCACAATGCCGCTTTTACAGCCCTGGGCCTAAACTGCGTTTACCTGGCCTGCCCGGTGAAAAAGGAACATGTGGGCGCTGCAATTAATGGAATGCGGGCTCTTTCTGCAGGAGGGGCCAATGTTACGGCTCCCCACAAAGAAGATGTGATAAGCAACCTTGATTCAGTCTCAACCGAAGCCGCCCGGATCAAATCGGTGAATACGATTATCAATAAAAATGGCCGGTTATACGGAACTACTACCGATGGGGAAGGTTTTTACCATTACCTCAAACAAATCGATCCCGGTTACTCTTCCGGGCACAGTATCCTGGTGGTTGGTGCCGGGGGAGCAGCGCGGGCAGTTGCGTATACTCTGGCAGAAAAAGGCGCTGAAGAAATCATCATTGCCAACCGTTCCGCATCCAGGGGCAAAGCCCTTTCTGAGCTGCTGTTAGAAAATACAGCATTGCCCCGGAGCAGTAATATATCTCTTGAGGCACAGCCAATAAGCGAAGTTCTGGGGCGCTGCCGGCTTGTGGTTTACAGCCTGCCCTTTGATCTTTTAGAATTCACTACTGCCATCTCCAGTATTGATAGTTTGGATTATACGCAAAAGCTTATCGACCTGCGTTACCAACCGGAACAAAGCGAGGTTATGCAGGTTTTTAAGCGGCAAGGAGGGGATGCTCACAACGGCCTGGGTATGCTGGTTTGGCAGGCCGTAAAATCCTTTGAGCTTTTCACCGGGCAAGAAGCACCGGTAGAAGTTATGCTTAATGCGGCAGGTATGAAGCATTCGAAGCCGCCTGGATAGTCCACACTACATAAATGATAAAGGAGAACTGCCATGGAGAGGCTCAATCGAAATGTCATTGATAAGGCTCTTCTTGAAGCCGCATCAGTTTCAGCAAAAGACCGGGAGGGGATCTTAAAGGAACAGAAGGTAACTGGTAAATCACTGGCCAGGATTTTGATAGACAAAGAGCTGTTGGATGAAGAAGCTACAGCTTCAATTATGGAAGAACTGCTGAATATCCCCCGTATTAACCTTTATAATTACAAAATCAAAGAAGCATTAGCTGATTGTATTCCTGCGGAAATGGCCCGACGTTACCGGGTTATACCGGTCGGGATCAGGGAAGAAAAGCTATACCTGGCCATGGCCGATCCGCTTGATTTGGCAGCCATAGATGATATAACCATGGTTACCGGCAGAGAAGTATGCCCGGTCCTGGCCGGCGAAAAAGCAATCTCATATGTTATCAGCCATTATTATGACCTGGCCACCTATCCCGTTCAGGAAGAGAAAAGAGTTAGCGGCGGCAGCGCCGTTCGGGAAGCGGAAGTAAATTCTCCCCAACATAATCCTGCAGAGGAAGCCCCGGTCGTGAAACTGGTCAATTTTTTAATCGAAAGAGCCCTTGATGAAGGGGCCAGCGATATTCATCTTGAACCGTCAGAAAAAGGCCTGCGGATCAGGCTGCGCCTTGACGGCATGCTTTATGATCAAGCGGTTCCACCCCGCTTTAAGCAGGCCCACATTGTATCAAGGGTCAAAGTTATGGCCAACCTGGATATAGCCGAAAAGAGGCTTCCCCAGGACGGCAATATCCATTACATCCGGGACGGCCGGGATGTTAACCTTAGAGTATCAACCTTGCCGACAGTGCATGGAGAAAAAGTGGTAATCCGCCTGTTGGATAAAACGAAAGTCATCATGCCCCTTGAAAGCCTGGGTTTTGTACCGGGTAATTACCGGGCTTTCCAGCACCTGCTGCTTAACCATTCCGGGATGATCCTGGTCACGGGGCCGACCGGCTGCGGCAAAACGACTACTCTTTATTCAGCCCTGCACTACCTGAACAACCCCAGGTATAATATTATTACAGTAGAAGATCCGGTTGAATACCAGCTGGACGGAATAAACCAGGTCCCGGTAAACCGGCGGATAAACCGCACATTTGCCAGCACCCTGCGCTCGATGTTGAGGCAGGATCCCGATATAATCATGGTCGGTGAAATAAGGGACCTGGAAACAGTAAAAATAGCAGCCCAGGCAGCTTTAACCGGTCACCTGGTCTTTTCCACCCTGCACACCAATAATGCTGCCAGCGCCGTTACAAGGCTGATCGATATGGGCTTAGAACCCTTCATGGTGGTTGCTTCCACGATCGGGGTAATTGCTCAGCGCTTAATCCGGAAAAACTGCACCTTTTGCCTGGAAGAGTACCCTTTGACGGATGAAGAAAAAGAGTTTTTCCTTGGCTATTTTAAAACAGAACCGCCTTTAAAACTTTCCAGGGGTGCCGGGTGCAGGCGCTGCAATCAAACCGGTTTTAACGGGCGTATTTCGATCCAGGAACTGCTGGTGCTAAACCAGGAACTGCAGGCCATGATTTTACAAAAAGCGCCGGCTTCAGAGATCTACAGGAAAGCGATGGAACAGGGAATGCAGCCTATGGTTGCCGGAGGCTTGAGCTGCCTGGAACAGGGCATAACCACCCTGGGAGAGGTGGTCCGGGCCACTTTCAACAGCCTTCACGATCTTGATGTAACCGGAAACACTTTGAATAGTGTTTTTGTTGCCGAGATGCAAGATGACGGTGATTGATCAAGTGCTTATATATATAAAACGCTGGACTCGAGAAGAACACGCCTTTACCCTGGCGGAACTGCTCTGTACACTCGCCCTGATCGGCATTTTAGCAGCCGTGGCTGTCCCGGCTGTACAGGGTTGGGGGCAGAAGCACAACCTGGAAATAGCGGCCAGGACCATGGCTACGGAGATGCGGAAAGCTCAGCAGAGGGCAATTACTTTAGGCTGCGGACAGATTATAGAATTTTACCATACCAGAAGGTACCGGGTAACGGACGGGAAAACCGAAGAAACCTATATTGTAGAGCTGCCGGAAGGGGTAACCCGCAAATCTGTAAATTTCCCTTCATCTGACAATATCCGCTTTCTTCGTTTTAACTATAACAGTTCGCCCAGCAGCGGTGGAACCGTGACTTTAGGAAGCAGCAGCGGAGATACATTGTATGTTATTGTCACTCCTGTTACCGGTAGGGTGAGGATTTCAGAAAGCCCGCCGGAGCACTGGGAGATATACTAAGCTGCAAGGGGGCAATTCCACTTTCTCCCCCTTGCGCTTAAAGTTATGCTTTAAGGGACGGTCGAATCATCCCCGGGGCGCCGCTGATCACACAACAATGGCAAGAGGCAGCTTACCCCGCCATTTATATTATGATATTATATTTTAGCAAGCAATTTAAGCAGGAGATGATAGTAATTAGAAACCGGCCGGATCAAAAGCATATTATTTTAACCGGTTTCATGGGCACAGGCAAAACCGAAACGGGTCAAATCCTGGCCGAACGCCTGGATCGAAGGTTTGTTGATACCGATCAACTCGTTGAAAGCGAAGCCGGTTTGAGTATCCCCTTGATTTTTGAAAAGCACGGGGAAGAGTATTTTCGGGACCTGGAAAGTGATGTGTTGAAAAAGTTGTCTGGTTACGAGCCGGGCAGCCTGGTTGTTGCCACCGGGGGCGGAGTAGTATTAAGGCCGCAAAACAGGAGCCTGTTAAAAAAGCTGGGTTTTGTGTGCCTGCTATGGGCTTCAGCAGAAGAAATATACCGGCGCGTTGCCAAAACCGGGAACAGGCCACTTTTAAATGAAACTGACCCATTCCGAATAATTATAGAATTGCTGGAAGCAAGGGAAGCCTGCTACCGTGATTGTGACTTTGAAATTGACACCACCGCCAAAACACCTCAGCAGGTAGCTTCAACAATTCTCTCCTGTCTAAACAGCTCTTGATCTGTTAAACTGGTTAAAAGCGCTGTTTCTTGAATCCTTAATTTTTTGAACTCCTGCAGCAGGAATTTTACAGCAAATAAGGGAATTTAACCCCTGTTAATTATTAAAGGAAGGATGAACCGGGTGGCAGGATATAAAATACTTGTATTGCACGGCCCTAACCTGAACCTGCTTGGACAGAGAGATCCCGGTGTATACGGCACCAGGACCCTGCAGGATATTGACCAAATGCTAACCAGGCGGGCATCAGAACTAAAGGCAGAGGTAGAATCATTTCAATCTAACAGCGAAGGGGCCTTGATAGACAAGATCCAGCAGGCATACTCTGATGTAGATGGGATCCTGGTTAATCCCGGCGCACTAACTCACTATAGCTATTCACTGAGGGATGCTTTATCTGCTGCCGCTCTGCCGCTGGTTGAAGTTCACCTGAGCAATGTTTTTTCGCGCGAATCTTTTCGTCACCATTCTGTGATTTCCCCCATTGCTGATGGGATGCTGTGCGGCCTGGGGGCGGACAGCTATATTTTAGGGTTGGAAGCCCTGTTGAAGATCATTAAAAATCAGCGGAGTTAATTTATGGATGAACGACTGGCCCGTTTTAGAAAAACTATAACAGAATACGATATTGATGCCATGTTAATAACCAATCCGTTTAACTGCCGTTACCTGAGCAGGTTTGAAGGTACGAGCGGAGTCCTGTTGATCAGCAGAGATGAGGCCTTCCTGGTAACCGATTTTCGCTATACAGAGCAGGCCGCGATCCAGGCAAAGGAGTTTACCGTTCGCAGGTGGCAGGACAATCTTTATAAAAACCTGGCCCCGATAATAAAAGAAGCCGGGTGGGAAAAGCTGGGGTTTGAGGCCAAACATATTGTTTTTTCTACTTATAACGATATGAAAGAAAAACTTCCTGCAGAACTGGTTCCTCTTGAAGACACCGTGGAGAAACAAAGGATGCAGAAAAGCGAGGAAGAACTCAAGGCCCTGCGCAGTGGAGCCAGGATCCTTGATCAGGCTTATGAATTTATACTGTCTACCATAAAACCGGGCCAGGCTGAAAAGGAATTAGCCCTGGAACTTGAAATCTATTTGCTTAGGCAAGGGGCAGAAGAGAGGGCTTTCCAGTTCATTGTGGCCTCAGGGGAACGGGGAGCAATGCCACATGGCACTGCTGCAGACAGGCGAATGCAGGAGGGCGACCTGGTTACCATTGATTATGGCGCTGTTTTTGACGGGTATGCTACCGACATGACCAGGACACTGGCCCTGGGTAAATTTGATGAGAAGCAGAAGGAGATATATAACCTTGTCCTGGAAGCCCAACAGGAGGCCGTCCGGGCTGTTAGGCCGGGGATGAAAGCCAGTGATTTAGATGCGGTAGCCCGTGATATAATAGACAGGGCTGGTTATGCCAACTATTTCGGGCACGGCCTGGGGCACGGTATTGGCCTGGAAACCCATGAGCAGCCCGTATTAAACCCCAGGAGCAAAACGATTCTCGAACCGGGCATGACGGTGACAATAGAGCCCGGCATCTATATCGGTGATTGGGGCGGAGTAAGGATAGAAGACATGGTAGTGGTTACCGGCAGCGGCGGGGAAACGCTTACTGCAAGTCCCCGTGAATTGTCAGTTGTATAATTATATCTAATACGAAGGGCAGGCATTCTACATGATGATTTCGACCAATGATTTTCATACCGGCATAACAATTGAGATGGGGGGAGAAATTTATACCGTCCTGGAATTTCAGCATGTTAAGCCGGGCAAGGGCGCTGCTTTTGTTCGTTCGAAGTTGAAAAACCTGCGCTCAGGCTCAATTATTGAACACACTTTCCGGGCCGGGGAAAAAATGCCCCGGGCTCACCTGGAGAGAAAAGAAATGGAGTATCTCTACCGGGACGATGAGCTGTTTTTCCTGATGGACCTGGAAACATATGAACAGATTACAATTTCTGAAGAAAAACTGGGTAACGGGGTCAAATATTTAAAAGAAAACGACCGTCTCCAGGTTCTCATGCACGGGGACGAAGTTGTGGGTGTAGATCTGCCGGTTACAGTGACCCTGCAGGTAACCGACACGGAACCGGGCTTGAAAGGAGATACAGCTTCCGGGGCTACCAAGCCCGCCACCATGGAAACCGGCCTGGTAGCCCAGGTGCCGCTTTTTATTAACCCCGGCGATCTGGTAAAAATTGATACCCGAAACGGTAATTATATTGAACGAGCTTGAACAGGACTACCATCAAATTAAAGGGAGGGAATTGTTATGCATGAAGATTTGAAAGCGAGAGTTTCTTATTTAAGAGGTTATACCGAGGGTATAGACCTGGGCGAAGAGAGCAAGGAGCAGAAGATCCTGCAGCGCATTATTGATCTGCTTGAAGATATGGCTGATGAAATAGAACATCTAAGAGTCGATTATGAGGAACTGTTTGAATTCACAGAGGCAATCGATGATGATCTGGGTGAAATCGAAGAAGACTTTTACGGAGATGAAGAAGAAGATTACGAAGATGATTTTGACGAATATGAGGATGGCTTTTCTATTGAATGTCCTAACTGCAGGGAAATAGTTGTTTTTGATGAAAACATTTTGAACCAGGACTCATCAATCGAGGTAACCTGCCCCGGGTGCGGCGAAGCGGTGCTGGTTGATGATGAAGAATGGTACGAGGATTTTGAGGATCTGCCAGACGTGGATGAAAAGGAAGAGGATAACGAAGAATAAGCGCAAAAATCAAAATAAATGGAGTTTTTCAGGTTGCATAAATTGAACCTGTTACCAGAGTTTGTTATAATAATGTTTAAAGGTTAAGCTATTAGCTGCCTAATAACTGATCGGGAGGTAATATAATGGCTAATGAAGAAAGCCGAACCCTGCCAACCGAACTTGGTGAAGTCAGGATTGCTGAAGAAGTAGTGTCCATAATTGCCGGCCTTGCCGCTACTGAAATAGAGGGCGTTGCCTCTATGAGCGGCGGAATAGGCGGCGGTATTGCTGAGGTTCTCGGCCGCAGGAACCTGTCCAAAGGGATCAAGGTAGATGTTGGAACCGAGGAGGCAAAAATAGATATTTTCATCATTGTCGACTACGGCGCTCGTATTCCCGATGTGGCCTGGGATATCCAGGAAGGAGTTAAGAAAACGGTCGAAAATATGACCGGCCTTCGGGTTACACAGGTAAACGTTCACGTCCAGGGCGTCCAGTTCCCCCAGAAAGAAGAAGAAGAGGCAGAAAAAGAGTCAGAAGAAAGCGCAGAAGAAGAAGTAAGCAAGGAGTAAAAGCGGCCTGAAAAATAGAAAGGGGGAATTTGCATGAAAACAATAGCCCGGGTGATAATGGTTTTTATAGCGTTTCTTTTTATAGGAGGAGCTTTGTTCCTGCTGGCTGTTAATTATAACCTGGTCCCCGGCCTTGCTGTATACCTGCCCGGGTGGGCTGGTGAAGAAGTTGTACTGGGAGCCACAGCGGCATTACTGCTTATTGCCCTGATCCTGCTAATTTTAGGTTTGCGCAGGACAAAAGGGCCAGGCAACGCCGTGCTTAAGGGCAGTGAATATGGTGAAGTGGCCATTTCAATATCCGCCATCGAAAATATGGTTTTACGGGTTATTCAGCAAACTCAAGGTATTAAAGATGTCAGCAGGCAGGTATCATTCACGCAGGATGGGTTAAATATTACCGTCAAGATCAGGGTTATGCCCGATGTTGCCATGCCGGGGCTAACTAACGAATTGCAGTCAAAAATTAAGGAATACGTTGAAGAAATAACCGGCATTACAGTGCATGAAGTTAAGGTAATGGTCGAAAACATAGTTACAGACCAGGCTCCGTCTAAAAAATAGCTATAATTCAAAGAAAAAGGGGGAGCATATCTTGTCCGAACTGAACTGGTGGACAATAATAAATCAACACTGGGGGAAGATCCTCGGCGGGCTGCTGGGTTTGGTTTTTGCCCTGTTGGTTGTTAATTATGGATTTTGGTGGAGTGTTTTTATATATTTATGTATCGCTATAGGGATCTTGATCGGTTGGAGGTTGGATCTCAGTAAAGATGTTGGCAGTTTTTTCAGGCGCGTTTTTTCAACCAGAGACGAAACGGATTGAGTCTAATCCAGCCAGCAGTTGAATATATCGTCTGCCGACCAGATCATGACAGCACGGAGGTACTGGCCGATTGTCCCGTCGTTTAGCAAGAGAAGCTGCTTTTAAAGCTCTTTTTCAGGTAGATATTGGCAAATGCAGGGTTAAACAGGCCCTGAAGCGCTCTTTGGAAGACTACAAACTTGATGAAGATGAAGAGCAGTTCGTTGAAGAACTGGTTGATCATACGGTGCATAATAAAGAGCTGCTGGACAGGATTATCAAAAAACACCTGATCAAGTGGGAACTGGAAAGACTTTCTGCTGTAGATCGGAACCTGCTCCGTTTAGCTTTGTACGAAATTATTTACCGTCCCGATATTCCCCCCGCAGTATCAATTAACGAGGCTCTGGAGCTGGCAAAAAAATACGGCAGTACAGGGGAAGCTGTCGGTTTTATTAACGGAGTTTTAGATAAAGCAGTAGGAGAGGCTTTGGAAAGTGAATCATGAGCAGAACCTTTACCTGGGATTGGACACTTCGGCCTATACTACCTCTCTGGCTGTAGTGGATAATACAGAAAAATTGGTTTGTGACAGCAGGTTGCCCCTGGCTGTTGAAGATGGCAGCCTGGGTTTACGCCAGTCGGAGGCGGTTTTTTCCCACCTAAAAAATGTACCTTTACTTTGGGACGGGTGCAAAAAAACTGTTGCCGGGGACCGGATTGCCGCGGTCGCGGCTTCGACCCGGCCACGTCCTCTACCAGACTCATATATGCCTGTTTTTAAAGTAAGTGAGGCCTTTGGTTTGTTTTTTGCACAAACTATGGGCCTTAATTTTTTGCCTTCTTCACACCAGGAAGGGCATATCATTGCAGGGCTCTGGTCTGCCGGGTTAACGCAGGGACGATACATCTCGGTCCACTTATCAGGGGGGACTACAGAGATTGTTGCTGTCGAAGAAAAGGAACCGGGGCGCCTGGAACTTGAGCTGATCGGGCAGGGCAGTGATTTAAACGCCGGCCAGTTCATAGATCGCCTGGGCCGCCTGATGGGCCTTGGATTTCCTGCAGGCCCTCAACTGGAAGCACTTGCAACTGAAGGCCGGGAAGGGACAGTTAAACTGCCGGTTGCCGTTAAAGAAAAGGCGATCAGCTTTTCAGGCCCCGCTACCAGCGCAGAACGAGCCCTGCAGGAAGGAGCCGCCAAAGCAGATGTAGCCAGGGCAATAGAAGTATGCATCGCCGATTCCCTGGCTGCGGCCGTTTCCAATCTTTCCCCAGGAGCAGGTTTTTATGACGGTATTCTTGCTGTTGGTGGAGTTGTGGCCAACCATTTTATCAAAAAAAGGCTGACTCAAAGACTCGGTGCAAGTAATTTGCATTTTGCCGGATCTGCATATGCCTCTGACAATGCCGTCGGCCTGGCGGTGCAGGCAGCCCGCCGAGACCTGAGCGATAGATAGCGAAGGTCTCGGGCAACCAAAGCGAAAGACTGCAGCTGAGTCGCTGCCATTACCCGTGATGAGCCGTCACAAATACAAAATAAAGCACTTCCATGTCAGTAGATACGAAGAAATATATTCGTTAAAATTACTTACTATTAAAACTGTAAAAGGAATTTCTCGAAGAATGGCGAAGTTATCATAGATTGATCGCACGGATAAAGGCTTAGCCTTAATCGAATATCATATTTTGTAATTGGAGGGAGGATGAGTGAAAAGTATCACGAACATTAACAGGGGAGGTAGGTTAAGTAATTTCTTTAGGGAGAGAGGGAAAAATGTCCAAAGTATTTTTTAGCAGCTGGAATGGAAAATTAGTTGATGAACGAAACAAGAAATCAGATGAACGGATTGACCTGGACCAGTTGGATGTGCCTCCGCAAATAGACGGCGAGGATCTGAAGGCTTTCGTCGGCTGGGCAGGGTTGGTTGTTGTTGATCCGGAGTTAAACGTAGTCGAAGCTTTGAAAGAGTATTTCAGGAATGTCCAGCAGGAATCTTGCGGTCGCTGTATCCCCTGCCGGGCCGGCAGCAAGGTAATTGCCGATCGCCTGGAAAAAATGATTGAAGGCAGCGGCAGCAAAGAAGACCTGGCTTTCTTGAAGGAGATCAGCAAACTGGTTAAGGACAGTTCGCTTTGCGAGCTCGGAATGTCTTCACCGGTGCCTCTCCTTCATGCTCTCGAGTATTTCGAGGATGATTTCTCCGTTTATTTAAATGAAGAACAGCCTAAGGCTGAGAATGGTCTTTCATACCGGCCTGTACTAACGGCTCCCTGCCGGAATGGTTGTCCGGCCCATATTAATATCCCCAGGTATATTGAATGTATCAAAGAAGGAGATTATGAGGGAGCCCTGGCTGTAAACCGTGAAAAAACAGCGCTGGTGGGAACACTGGGCCGGGTATGTGTCCATCCCTGCGAGTCCAATTGTAATCGCCAGCCTTATGACGAATCGCTTTCGATCAGGTTGTTGAAGCGGTTCGCGTCAGATTTTGGAGCCAAAAATAATTACGATCAAAAAGTCCAGTACGCCAAACCAGGACCGAATGCCGACAAGGTAGCGGTCATTGGCGCCGGGCCGGCAGGGCTTAATGCAGCTTACCAGCTTGCCCAAAAAGGCTACAAGGTAGTTATTTACGAAGCACTGCCCGTAGCAGGCGGCATGCTGGCTGTAGGAATACCCAGTTACCGGTTGCCCCGTGATATCCTTAATGCCGAAATTGGCCTGGTGGAAAGCCTGGGTGTTGAAATTAAGTACAACACCAAGATTGGCGAGGATATCCCACTGGAAAAACTCTGGGATGAAGGCTATAAAGCTATCTTCATCGCCAACGGCCTTCATGAAAGCGCCAACATGGGCTGCAAAGGCGAGGACGCCGGTTACAAGGGCTTTATGCCCGGAGTAGAATACCTGCGCAAGGTTAACCTGGGCGAAAAAGTTGATATTGGCGAAAAGGTGGCAGTCATTGGAGGCGGAAACGTGGCCATGGACTGTGCACGTTCTGCGATCCGCTTAGGGGTTAAAGAAGTCAACCTGATTTACCGCCGCAGCAGGGCGGAAATGCCCGCCAACGAGGCGGAAGTGGATGCTGCAGAGGAGGAAGGCATTAAGTTCCACCTCCTTGCCAATCCCACATGCATCCTGGAAGAAGGCAGTTGTGTCAGCGGCCTGCAGTGTATCCAAATGCGGTTGGGTGAACCCGACGAGAGCGGCAGGCGCAGACCTGAACCGATTGAGGGATCCGACTTTGTTTTGGAAGTAGACACGGTAATTCCGGCTATCGGACAGGTTGCTGATTTATGTTATATAACCCCGGAATGCGGTATTGAGCCAACCAGGAAAGGAACTCTTCCAACCGATCTTGCTACCATGGAAACCGATACTCCGGGCGTATTTGCCGGCGGTGACGTAGTTTTGGGCGCAGCAACAGTGATCGAGGCTATAGCCTCGGCCAACCGTGCTGCTGAAGCCATAGACCACTACATCCGGACCGGCAAGAGCAAACCCAGTACCCAGGTGGTCAAAGAGCAGCATATTGAAAACATGGGCGTCTATAAAGAGGAAGTAGTACCGGAAATGGTTGGCGGAAGAACCCGCCTGCAAGAAGAAGCCTGCCCGGTTGATATCAGGATCAAGGGCTTTGACGAAGCTGAACTGGGTTTCAAGAATCCATCTGAAGTGATCAACGAAGCGGAACGCTGCATCAAGTGTTTACGCTTGGGTCTGGCCATTTCATAGCCGAGGGGAGGGTATATTAAAATGAAAACAGTAAACCTACAAATTGATGGCAAGAAAATTTTTGCTGAAGAGGGCACGACTATTCTGGAGGCGGCCCGGCAGAACGGAATCGAAATTCCCACTCTTTGCTACCACCCCCGGTTGGCACCGCTTGGCCATTGCCGTGTCTGCATTGTTGATGTTAAAGGGTTCGACAAGCCGATAACTTCCTGCGACAACCCGGTTCGTGAGGGGATGGTAGTCGAGACCAGCACACCGGAAATCCAGGAGATGCGCGATCAGATCCTGGTCCTGTCTCTATCGACTCACCCGTACAAAGACTGCCTTACCTGTGAAAGGACCGGCACCTGCGAACTGCAGGAAAAAGCCTATGAGTTCAAGGTAGATCTCCCTGAACAGCTCGATCGGGATGTCCCTGCCGAAAAGGCTGAAGACAACCCTTACATTACCCGTGATGAAGAAAAATGCATCCTCTGCGGTCGCTGTGTCCAGGTTTGCCGTACCGGACCGGGTTGCTACGTTTACGAGATAGTCGGCAACGGTGTGGATACCAGGGTAGTGCCTTACAAGGACGGCAAGGAAGTAACCCTGGAAGAGGCCGGCTGCATTTTCTGCGGGCAGTGTGTTGATGTGTGCCCGGTAGCCGCACTGACTGAAACCGGCAGAGCCGCAGCGGGCAGAGAATGGGAGCTTTCGCGGGTTCCTGGAGTTTGCATGGAATGCTCAGTCGGCTGTTTCCTGGAACGGCAGGCTACAGCAGACGAGCTGATCAAAGTCACCGTTCCCACAGAAGGCGAGAAGGTGAGCTGGGTTTGCCAGAAAGGCAAATTTGGCACCCACAAACCTGCAGCAGATCCCGTAGAAGGGCCCATGCAACTTGAAGGAAGCAACTATAAAGATGTTGCTTATGATGAAGCAGTGAAAAAGACTGCCCAGGCCCTGCTTGAAATCAAGGAAAAATCTGGTTCCGAAGCCCTGGCTGTCCTTGCTTCCGGCAAGCAAAGCAACGAGGAGAGCTACCTTCTCCAGAAACTGGCGCGCTCAGTACTTGGTACTGCAAATGTTGATCTTGGCGTGGAAAAAGCCTGGGGACAGGCTTACCAGGGTATGTATAAGATTACAGGCCCTGATGTGTGCAGCCCCACACCGGCAACCATGCAGGAATGCGAAGCGATTCTCGTGCTCGGCTCGGATCTTGAAGAAAGCCATCCGGTTGCCGCTTTTGCAATCCAGCAGGCCGGTCGATTTGGCGACGCTGTAATAGTGCGCGTCGGTGAAGAAAAAGAGCGCAAGAGTGCCTGGAATGAAATCAAAATCGATTGCAAGCCCGGATCTGAAGCTGCGGTGCTGAAAGGCATAACTGCTGCCCTGCGCGGTGAAGATGTCTCAGGACCGGCCAAGGAAGCCGGAGTTGCAGCAGAGGATCTGCAAAAAGCAGCCGAGCAGGTAGCAAAAGTAAAGAGCTGCACCGTAGTCGGTTCTTCTTTCTTTGAAAATGCCGACGATGCAAAAATAGAAGCCTTGCTGGCCATGGCAGAAGCTGGCGGACAGCTTGAATACGGGCAGAGCGATCTCCTGCTTTTATCCCGTTACAGCAACGCAGCCGGCACGATCGTCCTTGGCGGATCACCGTCCTTTGGCCCTGGCTTTGTTGCTCTTAATGGTAAAGCCGGTTTAAGCTGCGAAGAAGTTATTGCTGCGGCCAACGAAGGAAAAATAAAAGGAGCCCTGGTGTTTGGGGATGGATTTGCAGGATCGAAGCCGGGCGGGCTTGATTTCCTGGCCGCTTCATGCGCAAATCATAGTGAAGTTCCCGAAAAAAGCGATGTAGTCCTTCCAGCTCAATCTCCGGAACAGAAAAATGGAACTTTCACCAATTCCTCGGGCATAACCTGCTTCAATGAAGCGATCCAGGATAATGCACCAGAATCTTCAAAAGACTGGAAGCTAATCTGTGATCTGGCTGAGGCCATGGGTGAAAGGTGGAATTATACTTCCCTGGAAGATGTCCGGGAAGAAATGTATGGCATGATTCCCGGTTAAATTAGGTGTTTTCACCTTTAGCGTTATCTCTTAGACCGGGTTCAGACCTATAATCCGGAGGCAATCTAAAACAAGCGCCCGGTTGCCGACTTTAATAACTTGTTATTATTCGGCAGCCGGGTGCTGCCTGTAAATAATATGAATAATAAACTGCCGGTTTTTACAGTATCAGAAATAACCCGCTACGTGAAAAGTTTGATCCACGGTGATCCCCGTCTTCGCGATTTATGGGTGACCGGAGAAATATCTAATTTTAAGCACCACCGGTCCGGCCATATGTACTTCACGGTAAAGGACAGTTCATCTTCCCTGCGCTGTGTGTTTTTCCGCCGGGAAAACATGCGCTGTATCTTTCAACCAAAAGATGGCATGGAAGTAATCCTGCACGGATATCTTTCGGTATATGAACCTGGCGGTCAATATCAACTCTATGTGCAGGATATGCAACCCGCAGGAATGGGTTCGCTTTATGTAGCTTTCGAACAGCTTAAACAAAAACTTGAAGCAGAAGGGCTGTTCAGGGCTGAAAACAAGCAGGAAATACCACGGATCCCGAAAAAAATTGGCCTGATCACATCCCCGAGTGGGGCAGCCCTCCAGGACATATTAACTACAATAAAAAAGCGTTTTCCCTGCGTCCAAATACTGGTAGTTGAAAGCCTGGTCCAGGGACCCGGCGCTGCAGCCGATATTGTCAAAGGCCTGCACTTACTAAATAAAAAAGAAGATATCGACCTGATTATCCTGACCCGGGGCGGTGGTTCGTTGGAAGACCTGTGGCCTTTTAATGAAGAAAAAGTGGCCAGGGCCATCTACAAATCGGCCAAGCCGGTAATTTCCGCAATAGGGCATGAGACCGATTTTACAATAGCAGACTTCACAGCTGATTTGCGTGCTCATACACCAACTGAAGCTGCTGCAGCCGCGGTTCCTGTTTATGATGAACTGCTTGTTGAAATAGAAAATTTGCGGAGCAGGGCCGGTTTGGCGCTAAAAAACCGGGTCCAACAGGAAAAGCAGAAACTTGACCATGTTGTCAGCGAGCGATTTTTCCGCCGCCCGCTGGATAGGATCAAAACAGCAAAGAATGACCTGGACAAAATTGAAGCCGGCTTAAAAAGAGAAATGATTCGTTTCCTGCAGCTAAAAGGGATTCAGCTGACTGCTCTTATTGATAAACTGGAAAGTTACAGCCCGTTGAAAGTGATGAGCCGCGGTTATACTTTTTGCCGTGACCAGGAAGGAAAGATTATTCGCTCTATAAAAGATATCAGCGTCGGCCAACTCCTACAACTGAGCTTGAAAGACGGTAGGGCAGATTGCCGGACAGAAAAGATTGAGGAGGGCTGCATCGTTGACGAAGGAAAATGAGAACAAAAAAATGGAAGATATGTCTTACGAGGAAGCGGTAAAAAAGCTTGAAGAAATAGTGAATCGCCTGGAAAATGCTGAAATACCACTGGAAGATTCCCTGTCCTCGTTCCAGGAAGGGATTGCCTTGTCCAGGTACTGCCGGGAAAAATTAGCGGAGATTGAGTATAAGGTTGAATATTTATTAAAAGAAGAACAACAGCAGTCTATCGATTCTGAAGGCAGCCCGGATTCAGAAGGCAGTACGACGGGCAGTACGACGATGGAAGAGAACGGTGATAACAAAGATGAGTAATATCGATATCGATCAGTATCTCTCCGAAAAAAAAGATCTTGTCAATAAAGCTTTGCAGGATTGCCTGCCTGCCTCCGGCCCGAAGGCTGTTCGTGAAGCTATGAATTACAGTTTAGAGGCAGGAGGTAAGAGGCTTCGCCCGATATTAACCCTGGCCGTTGCAGAAACCTTTGATACTGACGTAGATGACGTTATCGATGTTGCCTGTGCCCTGGAACTGGTGCACACCTATTCTCTAATACACGACGATCTGCCGGCTATGGATGATAGCGATCTAAGACGCGGCAGGCCAACCTGTCACAAGGTTTACGGCGATGCCATTGCCGTATTGGCCGGTGATGCTTTGCTAACTCTTGCTTTTGAGGTGATTGCCCGTTACGGCTTGAAAGAAAACCAGGCGCAAAAGGCGGTACAGATCGGTGCAGAACTTGGCAAAGCGTCCGGGGTAACCGGGATGATCGGGGGGCAAGTCCTGGACCTGGAGGCAGAGGGTCGTGAACTGAGCCTGCCGGAAATTGAAAAAATATCGGTTATGAAGACAGGCGCCCTGTTGAAAGCAGCTGTTATTTGTGGTGCTATTGCTGCAGATGCTAATGAAAAAGAACTGGAATTGCTAAATCGTTATGCCACAAATATCGGAACGGCTTTTCAGATCATCGATGATCTCCTGGATGTTGAAAGCTCTGCCGAAGAACTTGGTAAACCTACCGGTGCTGATCAAGAGCGTTTTAAACCGACATTTCCTGCTGTGCTTGGGCCTGAAAAGGCCAGGTTAAAAGCGGAGACGCTCTACAGCGAGGCGATTGCAGCCCTAAAAGATCTGGACCGGCCGGTTGAGCTTTTAAGCGGGCTTGCTCATAAGCTGGTTTACAGGATTAAGTAAACAGGGCCTTATTTTAAGGCCAACCTGACCCGTTGTCTGCATACGGAGGTTATGCTATGATATAGTACCAAGGAAGGCATAAGTGGTGCAGTATTCTAGTTGGCGCCCCTTTCCGAAAACGGGCCTAAAAATCCGTTAAGGGCACATCGATGAAGTTCCTGGTGGCGGCTGCCGACGCCCAGTCGGGAGTTGCT
>CAYWIY010000010.1:0-33775 GCA_964458455.1 uncultured Syntrophomonadaceae bacterium
TCTATACCTTCCTGGTAGGTGTGGTAGCCCTGGTGGTTATTTATGTATTCGGGGCAGGAACGTTTTAGGGAAGCTTGCCCGGTTTACTCTTAACTGAGTAACCGTCCCCATTATTCTTTATTCTGTAGTTGCAGAATAAAAGGCGATATGCTATGATTTGAAATCGAGGAACGTATTAAGGAGGATGAAATTAATGAAGCCAAATATGCACCCCGAGTATCATCGCGCCCGGGTGACCTGTGCCTGCGGAGAATCTTTCGAAGTGGGTTCCACCAAAGAATCCCTGAAAGTGGAGATTTGCTCAAAGTGCCACCCGTTCTTTACCGGGAAGCAAAAATTTGTTGATACCGGCGGCCGGGTTGAACGCTTTAAACGTAAGTATGGTATGTAAAGTGTTGAGCAGGGCCGCGGTGCTCTGCTTTTTTCTTTTATAAAGAAGGGATAATTAATGAACAATAAAGATAAAGTAGGCGGACAGGCGGTATTGGAAGGAGTCATGATGCGCTATCGTGACCGTATGGCTATTGCCTGCCGGCGAAGTGACGACACGATCAGCGTGCATCGCGAAACTTTAAAACCCCTGGCAAAAAAATTTTCTCCGCTGGGCTGGCCGGTAATCAGGGGAGCGGTAGCTTTTTTTGAAGCTTTGATCCTGGGAGTGCGGGCACTGAATATTTCCGCAGCCGAGGCCCTGGCCGAGGAAGAAGAAGAACTGACCGGATGGCACAGTTTCTTAATGGTGGTGCTGGGCCTGGGGCTCGGGATAAGCCTTTTCTTTATCCTGCCCACCTACCTGGTTCGATTTTTACCCGAATGGCCCCCGCTCTGGCTTAATTTAATCGAGGGCATGGTCCGTTTGACCATATTTATATCCTATATTGTGCTCATTACCCGCTGGGGTGATATTCAGCGATTTTTTCAGTATCACGGGGCGGAACACAAAGTTATCTTTGGCTATGAAAATAACGAGACTTTCGATTTAAACCGGATTGGTGACTTTTCTCCCCGCCATCCCCGCTGCGGGACCAGTTTTATTCTCACGGTAATGGTGGTAAGCATTATTTTGTTCTCATTTTTCGGTTGGCCGGACCTGGGCCAGCGCATAGCCCTGCGCCTGGTTTTACTTCCCCTTGTGGCCGGGTTGTCTTACGAGGCTATCCGCTATTCGGCCAGGAGTTCATCACCACTGGTCAAGGTGATGGTGGCTCCGGGCCTGTGGCTGCAAAACTTGACTACCCGGGAGCCGGATAGGAGCCAGATAGAAGTGGCCCTTTCCGCTCTGAAAGCCGTTCTGGAACCGGAAGAAGAGCAAAAGGAGCCGGCCTGTGATAGTGATGCAGAGGTGACAGCAGATGCAAGATAAACTGGAAATGATCGAAAACAGATATTACGAGCTGGAACAGCTGCTAAGCGATCCCGAGGTCCTTGAAAAGCGGGATGAGTGGATGAAACTCTCAAAAGAGATGGCTTCCATCAGCCCGGTGGTAGAACTTTACCAGAGATTGAAGAAGGTTAACCAGGAAATTGCAGAAGCAGAAGAAATGCTTGAAGGCAACGAAGATGACGACATGGAGCAGTACCTCAAGGACGAAGCTGATGAATTAAAGCAGGAGAAAGATAAACTTGAATCCGAGTTGAGAGAAGAGCTGTTGCCGAAAGATCCGTACGATGAGAAAAACGTTTTCATAGAAATCAGGGCTGGAACCGGAGGAGAGGAAGCGGCCCTGTTTGCTGCGGACTTGCTAAAGATGTATTCGCGGTATGCCGAACAAAAAAATTATAAGGCCGAGATCGTGGAAGCGCACCCCACAGATATCGGGGGATTCAAGGAAGTAACCCTTGGGATCGAAGGTAAAGGAGCCTACAGCCGCCTTAAATTTGAAAGCGGGGTTCACCGGGTCCAGAGAATTCCTTCTACCGAGTCAGGTGGGCGAATCCATACTTCCGCCGCTACGGTAGCCGTACTGCCCGAAGTGGAAGAGGTAGATGTAGATATAAACCAGCAGGATTTGCGCATTGATACTTTTTGCTCTACCGGGCCCGGTGGACAGAGCGTAAACACTACCCAGTCCGCGATCCGGATTACACACCTTCCTACCGGGGTGGTGGTTAGCTGCCAGGATGAAAAATCCCAGCTGCAGAACAAGGAAAAGGCCCTGCGTATTTTGCGCAGCCGCCTCCTGGATAAATATATATCTGAACAAACTGCAGAAGTGGCTGAAGCCAGGAAAACCATGGTAGGAAGCGGTGATCGCAGCGAGAGGATCCGTACTTATAATTTTCCGCAAAACAGGGTTACCGACCACAGGATTGGGCTGACGCTTCATAAACTGGAGCTGGTCCTTAATGGAGATCTGGATGAAATTATTGAAGAGCTGGTTGCCAACGAGCGGGCGGAACAACTGAAAGAAACGGGAGGCTGAACAGTTCTTGAATAAGGTGACGATTGAAGAAGCTCTGCAGGGAGCTTCTTTTTGTTTGCAGGAAGCCGGTATCGAGCAACCGCGTAAAGAGGCGGAGTACCTCCTGTCAAGGATTATGAAAAAAGATCGGCTCCAGCTCTTCCTGCGCCGGGAAGAGTTTATATCGCCGGAGGTAGAAGCGGTTTTTAAGGAGGCAGTTAGGCGCAGGTGTCGTTACGAGCCGGCGGCATATATAGACGGGGAAAAGTATTTTTACGGTAAAAGTTTCATTGTAAACCAGGAAGTTTTGATCCCAAGACCGGAAACAGAATTGATTGTTGACTGTGCCCTGGAATGGTCCGGTTGGTTAGAAAGCAGGCACAGCAAGCCTGTTTCCTGTGTCGATCTGGGTACCGGCAGCGGGGCCCTGGCCGTTACACTGGCTCTACAGCTGCCCGATTTAAAGATTTGGGCGGTTGATCTTTCTGCAGCCGCCTTAAAAGTAGCCGGCCTAAATGCGATTGAACATGGTGTCAAGGAGCGGATTTGTTTACTAAAGGGTAATTATTTTGATGCTTTTGATCAAGTCGAGATAAAACCTAACTTTAATTTAGTTGTTTCCAACCCACCCTACCTGGGCAAGGAAGAGCTGGAAAGTTTGCCCGTAGGGGTGAAGAATTATGAGCCTGTAAAGGCGCTGGACGGCGGTGCGGACGGCCTTGATGGCTACCGTTGTATACTGGCCAGGTTGGGTGAATTTATCGAAGCGCCGGCCGTGCTGTTGATGGAGGTTGGAGCCGGGCAAAAAGATAAAGTCGAAGCGCTTTGCAGCGATACGGGGCTTTTCAGTTCTATAAACTGGCGCAGTGATTTGAACGGATGGCCGCGGGTCATAGAAGGGTGTATCTGTTAAACTGGATTCAATTACAGGTTTGCGAGAGAGCGGTCGGTTTGCAAACCTGGCCGTAAATTGAGAAAAGCTCTGGTGCTGTATCGGGGCCCGTTTACTGCAACAGCACAATATTTTTAGAGAATGATTTTGCTGCTGTAAAATCTAACTGAAGATATGCGGGAACGGGGATCGCGCTAGTTCAACCTTTTACCAGTTGAAGTGATAGTCAGTTTCCCATGTTTAACTCCCTTGACTCCTATTAACCGGCCGGCAAGCTCCCTGGCTTCAGCAGCCTTGCCCTTGATGACCATGACTTCCAGGCAGTTATCATGCTCTAAGTGGACGTGCATAACTGAAATGATCATTTCATGATGTTCGTGCTGCAGCTCCAAGAGCATGTCGCTCAGGCCACGGACATGATGATTGTAAATTATAGTGACCGTGCCGGCGACTTCTTCATCTTCCTGGGACCATTCCAGCTCAACCAGCTGGGCCCGGACCAGGTCCCTGATGGCTTCTGAGCGGTTTGGATAACCGCGTTTTACAATTTCCTGGTCCAGGCGATCCATTAAATCTCTTTCCATAGATATGCCAAAGCGGATTAATTCGGACAACCGGTCAACACCTCCAGAAATTTTGTTATGATTATAACATAATCAAACAGGTAAAAGTCAGGTTGGTGCAGAATAAAGTACTCAAAGTGCTTTTACAGCTGATATTATATACCAGGGCGGTGCTAACGCTTTATCCAGGCCTGGCTGAATTATGAAGCGGCCTGAAAGGTTTAATTTAATTGAAAAGGCACCATATCTGCATTATAATAATTGAAGCATAAGTCAGTATGATATAAACTACAGCTCCCCCGGGAGGTCAAGCATTGTTCTGGGAAATCGCCTTTACTACACTGGGCGGCTTGGGCCTATTTTTATTTGGCATTCAAATTATGGCTTCAGGGATGCAGAAAGCGGCAGGTGATCGTTTTCGACGGATCCTGGAAGTCTTGACCAACAAACCGGTGATAGGTGTATTAACAGGCGTCCTGGTCACCATCCTGGTCCAGAGCAGCAGTACTGCCAGTGTAATGGTGGTCGGTTTTGCCAATGCTGGCCTGATGAACCTCTCCCAGGCGATCAGTGTAATTATCGGCGCCAATGTTGGGACCACGGTTACTGCCCAGCTGGTTTCCTTCGAAATATGGGTGATAGCGCTTCCCGCAATCGGTATTGGATCTTTGCTTAATTTCTTTGGCAGACGCCGTTTCCAGCGCTACCTGGGGCAGACTGTGCTCGGGCTCGGACTTTTATTTCTTGGTATGATTACCATGTCCGATGGCATGAGTCCTCTGCGGGAACTGGATGCATTTTATGACATGCTCCTTCACTTCAGCGCTTACCCCATTTTAGGTATCCTGGCCGGGGCAATATTTACTGCTCTGATCCAGAGCAGCAGCGCCGCTACCGGTGTAATCATCGCTCTGACCATGCAGGATTTAATCCCCTTTGATTCAGCGGTGCCTCTTATTTTGGGAACAAACGTAGGCACCAGTATCACGGCCATCTTAGCAGGCATCGGGGCTAATGTTGCGGCGCGCCGGGCGGCAGCGGCGCATGTGGTATTTAACGTGGTAGGGGTTGTCCTTGTGCTTATTTTCCTTGGCCCCTTTACCAGCGTGATTGTAGAAACGGCCGATACCGTTCCCAGGCAGGTGGCAAATACCCATACGGCGTTCAATGTTTTTAACACGCTTGTGTTCCTGGTGTTCCTGAAATATTTTAACCGTTTGATCTGCTATCTTATTCCCGGTGAAGACGAAAAAATGGACTTTGGTCCCAAGTACCTGGATGCCAGGATCATGAAGACTCCTGCTGTAGCTATCGGTGGGGCCAAGCAGGAACTGCTGCGCATGGCCGGTATTGCCCGGGAAATGTTGGATGAAGCGATACAGGTATTTCTCTATAAGGATCTGAAAAAGATTAAGCATATAGATCAAATGGAAGAACTGATTGACGGTCTGGAAAAAGAAATAAATGTTTACCTATCAGAGCTGTCCCAGCATTCCATGTCCCAGCAGCAAACTAAAATGGTTGGCAACCTGATGTCTGCGGCCAATGATCTGGAAAGGATCGGCGACCATGCTGAAAATATCATGCAGTTGGGAGAAATGAAAACCGAAGAGAGGCTTCCTTTTACTAACGTAGCCCAGGAAGAAGTTCGCTCGTTTAGTTCTAAGGTAGCGGGCATGCTCAATAAAGCTATAATGGCATTTGAATACGTGGACAAAGACCTGGCGGAGGAAGTGGTGGCTGAAGACGACGAGATCGATGCCCAGGAAAAAACACTTCGCAACAAGCATATAGAACGCATTAACACGAAAAAATGCCATCCTTCAGCTGGAGTTATTTACCTTGATTTACTAAGCAACCTGGAAAGAGTGGCTGATCATGCCAAGAATATTGCCGAGCTGGTCCTTGAAGAACATTAATTGCCTGGAAAGTAGATGAATTTAAATGACTCTACCGGCCAAGGGAACTTTACTCCTCAAAGAAGAGCTCACTTCCCTCAAAAAAGGGGCACGAATTATCAACAATGGTGGGCTGGTCGCATTTCCTACAGAGACTGTTTACGGCCTTGGTGCGGCAGCCACGAATTCAGCTGCGGTAGCCGGAATATATAAAGCAAAGGGACGTCCTGCAGATAATCCACTCATTGTCCACCTTTCAGATCCTGGACAGCTTAAAGACGTCGCCCGCGGCATACCGGATCTAGCGTACCAGTTAACCGGGCAGTTCTGGCCGGGCCCGTTAAGCCTGGTTTTGCCCCGCGCTGAAAATATCCCGGCCCTGGTTTCTGCCGGGCTTCCCTCGGTGGCGGTTCGCATGCCCGATCACGAAACTGCGCTTGAGTTTATCCGTTTATCCGGGGTACCCATTGCTGCCCCCAGCGCCAACCGTTCCGGGAGGCCCAGCCCTACTACCTACCGCCACGTACTTGAAGATTTGACAGGCAGGATAGATGCTGTGATAAAAAGCTCCCCCTGCCAGGTTGGTGTTGAATCTACAGTGCTTGACCTGACCGGAGAAAAACCTGTAATTTTAAGGCCCGGAGGAGTTTCCAGGGAGGAGCTGGAAGCAGTTCTGGGTTCCCCTGTTGAGGTGGCTGCAGCAAAAAGCCAGGAGGGCGGGCAGCCGCTTTCCCCCGGGATGAAGTACCGGCACTATTCTCCCCGGGCCAGGCTGATTTTGATAACTGGTCCCGCTACATATAGGATTTCACTAATTAAAGCCCTGGCGGCCCATTACCGGAGCCTGGGCTTGCAGGTGGGCTACCTGAACACTTCACTGCATTTAAAAGGAAGCGCAAAATACGGGGCTGTCCCGGAACGTATGGCTGCAAGCTTGTACGAATCACTGCGCCGCATGGATCAGGAAGGTGTGGATATTATCCTGGCCGAGGAAATAGACATAGCCGGTATTGGTCTGGCCGTGATGAACCGCTTGAAAAAGGCTGCTTCGAGAATATTGAGGGTGCATCCGGGTAAAATATAAATGAGGGGTTAAGGAGGAGTGACTATGCTTAAATTGCTGTTTGTCTGTACCGGCAATACCTGTCGTAGCCCCATGGCTGAAGCTTTATTTAATAACGATCCTGCCCTGGAGCAGCTCCCTTTTAAAGCTGTTGCTTCTTCTGCCGGTATATCTGCACAGGGCGGTGAGGAAGCATCCCCCCAGATCCGCCGGCTGTTGAGCCGGGAAGGAATTTGGGACCTGGAAAAGCATGTCTCAAGACCGGTTAGC
This sequence comes from uncultured Syntrophomonadaceae bacterium, assembly GCA_964458455.1. GTDB lineage: Bacteria > Bacillota > Dethiobacteria > DTU022 > DTU022 > B1SED10-74M. The sequence continues at coordinate 7,089 of CAYWIY010000010.1, forward strand.
CAGGAAGTCGTTGATGATGCAGAGATCGTCCTGGCCATGACGGGGGAGCATCTACGAGAGCTGATCGAGCTATACCCTCACCTGGAAGGCAAAACTTTTACTATAAAAAGTTTTGCCTCTATCGATCAAGGCAACCCGGATATCGGTGATCCCCTGGGAAGTGATGAGGAAAATTATCGTGAGGTTTTAGAGGACATTAGAACCTGTATCAAGAAAGTAATTATTAAGCTAATGGAAGGTAAAGAGTAAGGGAAGTAAGGAAGGGTGAATTAAGCTTGAGAATTGCGCTGGGTTCCGATCATGCCGGATACTGCCTGAAAGAACAAGTCTGCAAACATCTTGAGGCATCACCTCATAGCTGTAAAGATTTTGGAGTATTTACCGAGGAGAGCGTTGACTACCCGGATATAGCAGCTTCCGTTGCTGCAGGAGTTCAGTCCGGTGAATATGATTGCGGCATCCTGATTTGTGGAACCGGGATAGGAATGTCCATTGCGGCAAATAAAAACAATGGGATCAGGGCGGCTCTCTGCGGGGAAGCTTATTCGGCGAAATGCGCCAGGGAGCATAACAATGCCAATGTTTTGACCATGGGTTCGAGGGTTACAGGTCCGGGTTTGGCCCTGGATATTGTTGATCAATTTCTCAATACCACATTTTCCGGTGGCAGGCACAGCAGGCGCCTTCAAAAAATTGAGAGCCTGGAAACGAAGGATATAAAAAGCTGAGACCGGCAGGCGGATTCACTACTGGCCTGGTTTTGCTGGAAGGCTCATGCTTAATTATTAATTGATGAAGCTAAATCCCATTGCCCTTGTTAAATGATAAACGGCGCCATGGGGACATTCGACTTGGAGACGGTGCAACCGTTTCCTGTGGCTTAGCTGGCTAGGCCTGGGTAGTTACGTAGAGGATTTAATACGCCCGATGGAAACAGGGAGGTAAGGTTGATAAAGAGGCCTGACTGGGATCATTATTTTATGCAAATTGCTACTGTGGTCGCCTCCCGGTCTACCTGTGTGAGGCGCCAGGTGGGAGCATTACTGGTTCTAAATAAGCGGATCCTGGCCACCGGTTACAATGGGGCGCCGGCCGGCCTGGAGCACTGTGGGGAAATTGGGTGCCTGCGCCAGGAGATGCAGGTTCCCTCCGGTGAACGCCATGAGTTATGTCGCGGACTGCATGCCGAGCAAAATGCCATAATCCAGGCAGCCGTCCACGGTGTTGCCATCAAAGAGTCCGTTTTATACTGCACACATTACCCGTGTGCAGTATGTGCCAAGATGCTGGCCAATGCCGGTGTAGATTCCCTTGTGCTGGCTGAAAATTATCCTGATAACCTGGCCAAAAAAATTTTTTCTGAAGCTGGTATTGGTGTTAATTTTATAGTATAATATGCGCTGAATGTTAACTGGTAGATGTTTAAAATGTCTGTTATTTTACTGTAATTTTTAAATTCTTTGACTAATAGGTTAAACAAAGCAAGTGAAAATATTAACATTTAATAATCCTGCACGGTTGTTTGCTGGGAGTATTAATATATTATTCCGAAATGACAGGCCGGTGAGCTAAACAGAAATGACAGGGCAGCTGCTGGACGGGCAGTAATTAATTGACGGGTGGTGAAGGTCAATGACGGTAGAGCTGGTTAAATCTATAAAGGAAGCTGAAAGCAGGGCAGAAGAGATAGTCCGGGAAGCACGCCAGGAAGCCCGCAAAATGCAGAAGGAGGCCCAGGCCAGGGCGGAAGAGATTATAGAAAAAACAGTGGCCGAAGCGGAAGAGGAAGCGAGAAATCTAACAAAAAAGGCACAAGAAGAAGCAGAATCTGAATCAGAACCGCTTGTAAAGAAACGCGAAGATGAAATAGAGCAGTTAAAAGCAAAAGCTGCAGAGCGCATGCCCGAAGCTGTAGCCTTGATTAAAGATAAGGTTGTGAAAACTGATGCCGATCATTGATATGAAAAAAGTTTATATTCTGGGGCATCGGCAGGAGAGGGAAAGGGTTTTTGACCTCCTGCACCAGATGGGTTCTGTGGAAATGGTTGATGTTAAATCTGGTGAAGGGTGGAAAGATTTTCAAGAGCTGCTAGATCCGGAACAACCCCCAGAAGTAATTTCCCAGATTGATAGCAAACGCAGCGATATTCGATTTTGCCTTGACTTTTTTCAACGTCATTTCCCGGTCCGTAAAAGCATGCTCGAACAATTTACAGGCAGCAGGCTTGATTTAACCGATGAACAGTTTAATGATTACATTAAATCGCTTGACCGGGTAGAAGAAATCCAACAGTCCTGCCGTGAGGCGGAAGAAAAGCTGGTTCATATCCGTAATGAAGAAACTCAGTCTAAAAACCTGATTGAAGATCTTGAGCCCTGGGTAGCGCTGGATTCACCTTTGGAAGAGGTTGTAGAGGGATCCTGGGCTATGATGGATCTGTTTATAATCCCTGCTGAGCAGTTTGCTCCCCTGCAGGAAGCTCTATCTGAAACTGTGTCAGAGTACTGCCTGGATGAAGTGTTTTCCGATGAAGATAATGTATACTTCTTTTTCTCCGCTCTGGCTGAAGAAAAACAGGCTGTGGATGAACTTTTCAGGAACAAGGCGGTTACCAGGGCCAGTTTTCCCGATGTAACCGGAACACCCTCTGAGATCATCGACTCATTAAACAACAGGCTGGAAGAATTAAAGCAGGAAAGAAGCGCCGTTTTAGGCGAGGTAGAAAACTTGTTAGGCTACCGCCCCATGCTAATGGCCTGTTTCGATTACATAGATAATGAGTATACAAAGCATCAAGCGGTGGCAAACCTGGCCGGTACCGAGAATAGCTTTTTACTGGAAGGCTGGGCGCCGGTTCCCATAATGGAAGATTTGGAAAAAACAATCGGCGAAAAAACAGAAACGGCGGTCTTGACTTCGAGGGATCCCGAGCCGGATGAAGATGTACCGGTGCTTCTGCACAACAAAGGGCCGGCTGATCCTTACGAAGTGGTGACCAAGCTTTACAGTACTCCCAAGAAGTATGAGCTTGATCCTACGCCGTTTATGGCCCCCTTTTTTTTCCTGTTTTTTGGTATCTGTCTTTCAGATGCCGGTTACGGTATTTTGCTGGGCCTGCTGGCTTTTTACCTGTACCGGAAACTTACTTTGGGTGAGTCGGGCAGGCAGCTGTTAAAATTGTTGATGCTTGGTGGAATTTCTGCGTTTGCCTTCGGTATCATGCTGGGGGGCTATTTCGGAGACTTAATCGATCTACCCCCGCTTTTGTTTGATCCCCTGGAAGAACCGATGACCATGTTGATTGCTTCCCTGGGAATTGGCCTGTTCCAGGTTTACTTCGGAATGGGTCTGCAGGCTTACCGCAATATCAAGGGTGGGAAACCCCTGGATGCGCTTTATGACCAGGGGTTCTGGTTCTTGTTTTTAAACGGCCTGATCCTGCTGGTAGCCGGGTTTGCGACTGTAGGACAGTGGTTGGCTGTTGTAGGTGCAGCAGGGCTGGTTTTAACCCAGGGCCGAACTCAGCGCAGTGTGATCTTGAAATTTTTTAGTGGCCTTTTGAGCCTTTACAATGTAACCCAGTATTTAAGCGACGTTTTGTCTTATTCTCGTTTGTTTGCCCTGGGCCTTGCTTCAGTGGTTATCGGCATGGTTGTTAACTCGGTTGGTGAACTGGCTGCCGGTACTATTGTTGGTTATGTGGTCCTGGTTATTATCTTGATCGGTGGACATTTCTTTAACATGATTATCAGCACACTGAGCTCTTATGTGCACACCAGTCGTCTGCAGTACCTGGAGTTTTTCAATAAATTCTTTGAAGGTGGAGGAAGGTCATTCCAGCCTCTCAGGGTAAAAAATAATTACGTCGATATTGTCGAATCGGAAAAGAGTTAACCACAGGTTTTGGGTTTGTTTATCCTGCTTCAGGCAAGCCCTGAATCCTGATTATTACAAGTATAATAACATTAACGGGAGAATAAAAAAGGAGGCTTTAAAAAATGGAAGGAATTGAAATAGCAATGCTGGGAGTGGCCCTGGCGGTTGGTTTGGCCGGAAGTGGCTCGGCAATCGGGATCGGTATTGTCGGGCAAAGCGCCTGCGGGTTGATTTCGGAAGACCCGGATAAGTTTGGGCAAACCCTTTTATTACAGGCGCTTCCGGGAACGCAAGGTATATACGGGCTCCTGGCTGGATTTTTGATCATGCAGGACATCGGCATTGTTGGTGAAGAGCTGGTCGAGCTGACCGTATGGCAGGGTTATGCCTTTTTAATGGCGGCGCTGCCGATTGCCATTGCCGGCTTTAGTTCCGGTATTTACCAGGGAAGGGTCCTGGCATCGTCAATAAATTTGATCGCTAAAAGGCCGGAAGAAATGGGTAAAGGAATCGTATATGCCGTGATGGTCGAAACTTACGCTGTATTTGCCCTGCTGGCCACAATCTTAATGCTGTTCGGCATTGATGTTTAGAGCCGGCTGCTTAAAGGGGTGAGTTGCTTGAAAGAGGGAGCGGACAGGATTATCCAGCGTGTTCTGGATGACGCGCAGGCCAGGGCTGAGTCTATAAAAGCCGAGGCTTCCGAGAAAGCCGATGCTGTTGAATCCGAGGCCAGGGAAAAGGCCAACAGGAGAAAAGAACATATTCTTGAACAAGCACGCAAATCGGCGGATGAACAAAAAAGCCGCATAATTGGCGTAGCCCAGCTCGAGGCGCGGAAAAAACTACTGGCCGCCAAGCAGGAAATGATTGGCGAAGCTTTCCAGAAAACATTAGATGAGATGTCTGGGCTGGACGACCAGGAATATCTTTCCGTTATCCGTAACCTTCTCCTGGAAATTACTGATACTGGCACAGAGACGGTGATTTTTAACGAGCGAGACAAAGAAAGGATTAGGGAGGATTTTTGGAAAGAGGTAAACACTGGCCTGGCCAACCAGGGTAAAAAAGGAGAACTGCAGCTTTCCGAAGAAACCAGGCCCATAAAGGGTGGGTTTATCCTTCAAAGAGGCGGTTTGGAGATGAACTGCTCATTTGAATCGCTGCTGGAGAGGAAAAGAGATGAACTGGAATATGAAGTAGCCGAGCTGCTTTTTAAATAACAGGCAGGCTTTCCTCAAGGAAAGGAGAGCAGTATAGATGCTTATTGATGATACAATTTATGGTTACGCGGTAGCGCGGGTAAAGGCCATGGAAACACGCCTGCTCGATCAGGGCCACTTTGAGAGGATGATCAACGCCGACACAACCGAGGAAGCGTTGAAAGTCCTGTCTGAAACCGGCTACTCCGCCGCTGTTGCTGAACTGGATGACGTCCATAACTTCGAAACAGTTTTAGCGGATGAATTGAGCTATGTTTTCAATACCGTCCTGAAGATCAGCCCTATTCCCGAGCTGATCGGGATGCTGGCCCTGCGGTACGATATTCATAACCTGAAAGTATTGTTCAAAGATAAATACCTGGGAATAAAAAGTGACCTGCTAATTCCGGTCGGTTCCATGGAGCTGCCCAAGCTGGAGCATGCAGTAAGCGAAGATAATTTTCTGCTGCTGCCTGAAAAGTTGCGCCGGGCTGCCAGTACAATTAATGAAGATTTTATGATCAATCGTGATCCCCAGATTATCGATTTGATCCTTGATCAGGTCCTTTATGAACAACTGATTGATGCCGCCAGGGAACATCAGGCTCCCTTTTTAGAGGGCTTGTTTGTCAGGCAGATTGACTTAATTAACCTAAAAACACTGATTCGGGTCATGCGAATGGGCCTGAGCCGGGACTTCCTGGCCAGGGTGCTGCTGCCAAACGGATCTTTATCTGTTGACTGGCTGGCTACTATGATCGAAGAGCCGGTTGAGTCACTAATTTCCATGCTGGCCATAAGTGATTATGCCGATTTGGTCAGCGAAGGTGTGAGGGAGTGGTCGGAAAAAGGCTCGGCTTCACTCCTGGAAAAACTGGCCGACAATTATATTACTGCTTACCTCAAGGAAGGTAAGTGGGTTGCATTTGGCGTAGAGCCCCTGGTTGGTTACCTGTGGGCAAAGGAAATCGAGATTAAAAATATCCGCATTGTTTTGGTGGGCAAGATCAACAGGCTGCCTGCCGAATCGATCAGGGAGCGAATTCGTGATGTCTACGTATAAAATTGCCGTCATTGGGGATAAAGACTCTATCATGGGATTTAAAACCATTGGCGTTGATACTTTCCCGGTAACCAGTTCAGAAGCAGCCCTTGACACCCTGAAAAAGCTGGTTTCTGAAAATTACGGGGTAATATTTATTACTGAAGAATTAGCCCAGGGCATGCAAGAAGTTATTGATGAGCTGCATAAGCGTTTTTTGCCGACGGTTGTTCTAATTCCGAATAGCAAGGGAGCCCTGGGGATTGGCATTGAGCAAATAAGGAAAAATGTCGAAAAAGCGATTGGCGCAGACATTCTTTTCAGGAAAGAGGGTTGATAACTTGGATGTAGGAAGGATTGTAAAAGTATCCGGCCCCCTGGTTGTAGCGGATAATATGGGTGCGGCCCGGATGTACGATATGGTCAGGGTCAGCGAGGCCCGCCTGATGGGTGAAATTGTGGAGTTGCGCGGTGACCAGGCTTCCATACAGGTATACGAAGAAACAGGGGGGGTCGGGCCCGGAGAGCCTGTGTATATAACCGGTGAACCGCTCAGTGTTGAGCTTGGTCCCGGCATGATCGAATCTTTCTTTGACGGGGTCCAGCGCCCGCTTGACGGGATTAAAGAGATGGTGGGCGACTATATCACCCGGGGTGTGGAAGTTCCCGCCCTAAACCGCGAACGAAAATGGGATTTTAAGCCGACGGTAAAGGAAGGGGACCAGCTGCAGCCTGGTGACATTATCGGCACCATCCAGGAAACGAGCATTGTTGAACACAGAGTAATGATCCCGCCCAATATTCCTGCGGGAAAAATAAAAGATATTCAAAGCGGTGAAGCAACCGTAACCGATGTTATCGCCAGGATGGAAACAGAAGATGGAGACTACGATATCACCATGCTTCAGCGGTGGCCCGTCCGTAAAGGCCGTCCGTATAAAGAAAAAATGGGCCCCCACATTCCTTTGATTACCGGCCAGCGGATCCTGGATACCTTTTTCCCGGTGGCGAAGGGTGGAACCGCCTGTATTCCCGGTCCTTTCGGCAGCGGAAAGACTGTCACCCAGCACCAGCTGGCTAAATGGGCAGATGCCGAAATAGTAGTCTATATCGGCTGCGGAGAGCGCGGTAACGAGATGACCGACGTTTTAATGGAATTCCCGGAACTTCTTGACCCTCAGTCCGGTGAACCTCTAATGAAACGGACGGTCCTGATTGCTAATACCTCGAATATGCCGGTTGCAGCCCGTGAAGCTTCCATTTATACAGGAATTACTATTGCCGAATATTTCCGGGACATGGGCTATAGCGTCGCTTTAATGGCAGACTCTACTTCCCGTTGGGCCGAGGCACTGCGTGAAATGTCCGGGCGACTGGAAGAAATGCCCGGAGAAGAAGGGTACCCCGCTTACCTCGGATCCCGGCTGGCTGATTTTTATGAGCGTTCCGGGCGAACTATATGCATGGGCAGTGAAGACAGGGAAGGAGCCCTGACCCTGGTTGGCGCAGTATCACCCCCGGGCGGTGACCTGTCCGAGCCGGTGTCTCAGGGCACATTGCGTATTGTCAAGGTATTCTGGGGGCTTGATGCTTCTCTTGCTTACCGGCGTCATTTCCCTGCCATTAACTGGTTGATGAGCTATTCATTGTACCAGGACAATGTAGCACCTTATTTTAGGGAAACCATAGGTGAAAAGTGGAATGAAATGCGCAGGGAAGCAATGCGCCTGCTCCAGGAAGAATCAGAACTGGAGGAAATTGTGCGCCTGGTGGGTATTGATGCCTTATCGGCAAAAGAAAGGCTGGTTCTTGAAACGGCCAAATCCCTGCGGGAAGACTTTCTGCATCAGAACGCAATGCATGAAATTGACACCTACAGTTCCCTGGAGAAGCAGTTCGCCATGATGGATCTAATCCTGACTTACCACCATGAAGCAGGAGCCGTGATTGAAAAAGAACAGATTGACTTAGACCTGGAAAAATTGTTTTCGCTTTCGGTACGGGAAAGAATTGCCCGAGCACGCTATTTGCCGGAAGAAAAAATAAATGAAATTGAGAATATAAAACGGGAAATTAAAGAACAAGTGGCCCCGTTAGCCGGTGAAGGAGGGGAAGAAGATGCTTAAGGAATATAAAACTATTGCTGAGGTGGCCGGCCCACTAATGCTGGTGGAGCAGGTTGAAGGCATAAAATACAATGAGCTGACCGAAATTGAGATGCCCGGTGGAGAAATCCGGCGGGGGCAGGTCCTGGAGATAGACCGCGATAGAGCCCTGGTCCAGATTTTTGAAGGTTCTACCGGCCTTAATATTGGGTCGGCTAAAGTCCGTTTCCAGGGTAAGGCTATCGAACTGCCCGTGTCCATGGATTTGCTGGGCCGGGTTTTTACCGGCCTGGGAACCCCGCGAGACCAGGGACCTAAGATTATTCCTGATAAAAGGCTGGATATTAACGGGTTCCCGATCAACCCGTATGCCCGCGACTACCCCTCGGAATTTATTCAAACCGGGGTATCGGCCATTGACGGGATGAATACCATGGTGCGGGGGCAGAAGCTGCCTATTTTCTCCAGCTCAGGATTGCCCCACTCCAACCTCGCCGCCCAGATTGCCCGACAGTCGAAGGTGCTGGGTAAAGAAGCCAGGTTTGCCGTTGTCTTTGCCGCTATGGGTATTACCTTTGAAGAGGCGGATTTCTTCATCAACGACTTCCGCAAGACCGGGGCTATTGAACACTCGATTCTCTTTATTAACCTGGCAGACGATCCGGCCATTGAGAGGATTTCTACCCCGCGAATTGCCCTGACTGCAGCAGAATACCTGGCCTTCGAACAGAATATGCATGTCCTGGTTATCCTTACCGATATGACTAACTACGCAGAAGCCTTGAGAGAGATCTCGGCCGCCCGTAAAGAGGTCCCGGGACGCCGCGGTTACCCAGGTTATCTGTATACCGACCTGGCCAGCCTCTATGAAAGGGCCGGCCGGATCCAGGGGCGCCAGGGCTCAATTACTCAGCTGCCTATCCTGACCATGCCTGAAAACGATAAGACCCACCCGATCCCTGACCTGACCGGCTATATTACTGAGGGCCAGATTATTCTGAGCCAGGAACTGCACCGGAAAGGTATCTATCCGCCTATCGACGTTTTGCCATCCCTGTCCAGGCTCAAGGATAAGGGTATCGGTGCTGATCAGACCAGGGAAGATCATGCCGATACCATGAACCAGCTTTATGCCGCCTATGCACGGGGTAAAGAAGCGAAAGAATTGGCTGCCATTCTTGGTGAAGCGGCCCTTTCAGAGGCGGATAAGAAATTTTCTAAGTTTGCCGATGAATTCGAAAGCCGCTACGTGGCCCAGGGTGAAGAAGAGGATCGCAGCGTAACTGAAACACTCGACCTGAGTTGGGACCTGCTGGCTTATCTGCCCCGAGTAGAATTGAAGCGGGTTCGCGACGAATTCCTGGAAAAATATCTGCCCGCCCAGGAGTCTGACCAGGAGGAGGGTTAGTTTAAGTGGAAATAAGGGTTAATCCAACCCGCATGGAGCTAAATCGCCTTAAAAGAAGGCTGAACATGGCCCAGCGCGGGCACAAACTGCTCAAAGATAAAAGAGATGAACTGATCCGCCAGTTTATGATCCTCGTTCGCAGAAATAAAGATCTGCGTGAGCATATTGAAAAAGAGCTTTCGGGTGCTTTTGCCAAGTTTTTGCTGGCCAGGGCTGTTATGCCGGCTGAAAACCTTGAAGAAGCTCTAATGTACCCCACCAAGACCCTGAAGCTGGAAGTGCAAAGGCAAAACATTATGAGTGTATATACGCCCAGGTTTGACTGGGCGGAAGAAGATACTGGCGGAGGAGAAGCGACCAGCATTTATCCCTACGGCTTTGTAGACACCTCGGCGGAATTGGACACATCTATTGAGACCCTTTCCAACATTTTACCTCAGCTGATGGAACTTGCAGAGGTGGAAAAGTCGGTCCAGCTAATGGCGGAAGAAATTGAAAAAACCCGCCGGAGGGTTAATGCCCTCGAACATGTTTTGATTCCAAGACTGGAAGAAGCCATTAAATACATTACCATGAAGCTTGATGAAAGCGAAAGGGGAGCGCTGACCCGCCTGATGAAGGTTAAAGATATAGTGCGGGCCAAAACTTAAAGCACGATATAATTGTCCGGCCTGCTTAAGAAAATAACGTTTCCTGATCGTGTAGGCTCGGCGGTAAAGGCGACGTAAACTAATTAGTTGCAGCGTGATTACAGCTCCAGTTAACTATAAGCTATTGATTATCCAGGCAGCTTATACATTTACTGGGCTGCAAAAAAACCGGACCTGGGGCAGGGCTTTGTCTGCCTGGCCGGATCAAGATCAAGACCTGAGATAAAGGAACATATAATAAATGCATGAACTAGTGGTCCGGGGAGGCGTCCCGCTCCGCGGAAGTGTAAAAGTAAAAGGATCAAAAAATGCCAGCTTGCCAATTATAGCTGCTTCTTTGCTTACCAATGCACCGGTGATCATTGATGAGGTGCCGGATCTGCTCGATGTGCGCACCATGATTGAAGTTGTTCAATCTTTGGGTGCGAAAGCTGCATACAACCCCCGGCTGGAAAAGCTTGATATTGATGCCGGTGAGATTAAATCTCTGGAACCTTCTCCTGAATTAATGCAAAACATGCGTGCTTCATTCCTGATATTAGGCCCTTTACTGGCCCGTTTTGGAAGGGCGACCCTGGCTTTGCCAGGCGGCTGCGCTATTGGTTCCAGGCCTGTAGATCTTCATATTAAGGGCCTGGCCGGCCTTGGTGCCGAGTTCTCCGTAAACGGTGGTGTAATTGAAGCCAGGGCTGAAAAGCTGCAGGGAGAAAAAATATATCTTGATTATCCCAGTGTAGGCGCCACTGAAAATATCATGATGGCCGCCACCATGGCCAGGGGTACTACATATATTGAAAACGCTGCTTCTGAGCCTGAAATAGTCGATCTTGCGAACTTTTTAAACAGTGCCGGCGCCAGGATCACTGGAGCCGGGATGAAATCAATCCGGATCAAAGGGACGGACGGGATACAAGGTACCCGCCATACTGTTATACCAGACCGGATCGAAGCTGGAACCCTGCTCTTGAGCGCAGCTGTTACCGGGGGCGATGTGGTAGTTAACAACGTATTGACCGATCATTTGAAGCCCCTAATGGCCAAGTTGAAAGAAACTGGCATAGTGGTCGAAGAAGTTGATCCTTCGGCAATCCGGGTAAGTAAAAATGGCAAAACCAGGGGTGTAGACTTAAAAACTATGCCTTACCCGGGGTTCCCAACCGATCTTCAACCCCAGTTTATGGCCCTTTTAGCTCTATCCAGCGGGACCAGCCTGGTCACGGAGACTGTTTTTGAGAACAGGTTTATGCACGTGGATGGAATGCTTAGAATGGATGCTGATATTATGGTGGAAGGAAACCTGGCTGTTGTGCAGGGTCAAGGGTCTCTGCGTGGCGCCCCGGTCCAGGCCCCTGATTTGAGAGCTGCTGCGGCTTTACTTCTGGCCGGAATGGCTGCTGAAGGAACTACAACAATCTCCAATATCGATTACCTGTGGAGGGGGCATAGCTGCCTGGAAGAAAGGTTGAACAAACTGGGCGCCCGGATTGAATGCCGGTCTTCCATGAATACAAACCGGGCTGAGCTTGGCGGAGAATAAGCTTTCCGGCGGTCACAAACCATGTATAACTATCCCGGTAATATCCATATCCATAGCAATTACTCCGACGGCAGCGGTAGTATCGAAGATATAGTGGAAGCTGCCTCTGACGCTGGTTTGAAGTATATAATCATAGCCGATCATGAAACCCTGGCCGGACTGCCCGAGGAATCGGTGCGCCGCGGAGTGGTTATCCTGGTAGGTATGGAAATAAACCGCCATCACAGCCATTACCTGGCGCTGGGCCTAAAGAAGCCGGTTGCATCCGATGAAGATAATCCCCAGAGTATCATTGACCAGGTTAATGATGAGGGCGGTTTTGGCTTTATTGCCCATCCCTTCGAAAGAGGATCCCGCTATATAGAAAAAGGCAAAGCTTATCCCTGGAAAACCTGGCCGGTGTTTCGGTTCAGTGGTTTTGAGCTGTGGAATTATACTTCCCACTGGCGCGGCCGTCACCCTTCTGCTCTTATAACGCTCTACTGGTTTTTTTTTAATCGTAAAGCGGCTATGGATAGTCCTTCCAGGGACTTGCTCAGGCTGTGGGACTGCTATACCTATGCCGGGCACAGGGTCTCCGTGATTGGAAGCAGCGATGCCCATGCTACCCTTTATAAGCTTGGATTTATCAGATTACCCGTATTCACTTACCGTTATATCTTCTCCACTATAAACACCTATGTAACTCTCCCTGAGAAAATGGGCGCTGATTTTGCTACAGCGAAAAAGCAAATTACGGGAGCTCTTAGAAAAGGGCAGTGTTACTTATCTTTTGATAGCCTTGCCCCGGGGCACGAATTTTATTTTTATGCCGAAAATAACGGGGTAGTTAATTTGGCAGGATCTGAGCTGGCATTGCAACAGGGTGTAACCCTGCATATTAAACCACCACGAAAAAAGTCCCTGCTTCGCCTGATAAAAAACGGGCGGCTGGAAAAAGTAATTGCTGGTGATGAGCTTATATACATTCCCACTTCACCGGGGGTTTACAGGGCAGAGGTTTATTTCAAACCCCGTTTAGGGCGATCAAGGCCCTGGATTTACTCCAATCCCATCTACATAAAACCTCCGGTATAAATTCGCCCTGTTGCAGTAGAGCTGTAAATGGTATACTATTACAGGCAGAAAAATAATTGGTTCAGTCGTAAATAATAATTTCCAGTCGGACCGAATGTTTAAGCTGCTCATTATGTTTTTGCCCCGAGATAGATGTTAATCCTGCTGGCAGGATTAAATTTTTACCAGGAGGTTGTCTTATGCTGAAGATTGGTATCAATGGTTTTGGCCGTATAGGCAGACTTACGATGCGTGCAGCCCTCAATCATGACAAGGTTACAGTGGTTGCCATTAACGATCTCTCGGATAGCGCATCTCTTGCCCACTTGTTGAAGTACGATTCGGTTTACGGCATCCTGGATGCCGATGTCCAGTCTGATGAGCAGGGTTTTCTAATAGACGGTGAAAGGGTTAAGGTGTACTCAGAAAAAGACCCGGCTGATATTCCCTGGAAAGAAGCAGGCGTGGATGTTGTTATTGAAGCAACAGGTTTATTCCGCAAACGTGACTCAGCATCCGGCCACTTCAGTGGAGGGGCTGAACGGGTTATTATCAGCGCCCCTGGCGAGGCCGACCTGGTAACAGTGCTTGGTGTAAATGATCACCTGTATGATCCCGACAAGCATTACTTGATTTCCAATGCCTCATGCACGACCAATGCCCTGGCCCTGCCCGTAAAAGTGCTCCATGAAAATTTCGGGCTAAAAAGGGGCTTGATGAATACCACCCATGCTTATACCAACGATCAGCAGTTGCTTGATTTTCCCCATTCAGATCCCCGCCGGGCCCGGGCAGCCGCCCTGTCGTTAATCCCGACCACCACCGGTGCTGCCAGGACAGTAGGGGAAGTAATCCCAGAACTGAAGGGCAAGATTGATGGATTTGCCATCCGGGTGCCAACCCCGACTGTATCACTGGTCGATTTTGTAGCTGAACTTGAAAAAGAAGGCACAGTTGATTCTGTAAACGAAGCTTTTAAAAAAGAAGCCGCTGCTTCCGACTACTTTGATTATAGCGATTTGCCGCTTGTTTCGGTGGATTACAAAGGCAATCCTTACTCTTCGGTAATCGATGGGCCCTCCACTATGGTGCTTGATGGCTCATTGATCCGGGTCCTGGCCTGGTACGACAATGAATGGGCTTATTCTTGCCGGCTTGTTGACCTGGCGGCAATAATAGCTTCAAGATAGAAAGGGAAATGTTAAATGATTGACTTAAACAAACGAAGCGGCCTGCCGTTGTCCTGGGATCCAGTGAAAGAACAGCTTGTCTGTGATAAAGGTATTACAACCGAAGAAGGAGCACCCGACATACGCAGGCGCATTGATATGCAGGAAGTGCTGTATGATGATCAGGCGGAAGAACTCGACCAGCTATATTACATGTACAGAGGAGTAGCCGTTCTCGATGACTTGCCGGCAATAAAAAATGCCGGGCTGCGTTATGATATTACGGCAGTGCGGCCGGGTACAATCAGCAAGGAATATGTTAAAACAGCAGGCCATTACCATCCCTACAAGGAGGGAACCGGGTTAACCTGGCCTGAAGCCTATGAAGTTCTGCACGGAAGGGCTCACTACCTGCTCCAGAAAGCAGTCCCTGATCTCCCCGACCAGTTGGAGGAGGTATACTTAATTGCCGCCAAGCCGGGGGACAAGGTGTTAATACCGCCTGGTTTCGGCCATATTACCATTAATCCGGGAGACGAATTCCTGATTATGAGCAACTGGGTGGCGGAAGGTTTCGCTTCTCTCTACGAACCGATCCGGAAAATGAAAGGCGGCGCTTACTTTGAACTGGCAGGGGGCGAAGCACCAGAGTTTATACCCAATTCTAACTATACAAAACTACCCTCCCTTCAACGCTGCTCCGTGGTTCCCGTTGAAGAGTTGTCGCTTTTAACAGGCCTTCCTTTTTACAGCGTATTTAAGGAGAATAACAGCGCTTTCAGGTTTTTAACCCACCCTGAGGAATTTGCCGGTGTGTTTGAAGCCTATGTTGAGGAGCTGGCTCGTTCTTAATCCGAGTTTTTAAATAAGTTGTTTATCAGTTTTCTCCTTTAAGGCCCTGGCCGTATTATAAGCAGGGCCTTTGCGATCCATGCATCAGCAATCTTACTAATGACTAATTGCTTTATGGATGGTATAATATTTGCTATTAACACCGGAGGTGGTTCCCAGTTGAAAGTCAAACGCAGCATTGATGAAATCAATGAAAAAATTAAATCTGGAAAAGCGGTCGTCTATACAGCTGAAGAAATTATAGATCTGGTCGATGAGAAGGGGACAGAAGAAGCTGCTGCTGCGGTGGATGTTGTGACTACGGGCACTTTTGGCCCGATGTGTTCCTCCGGGGTATTTTTAAATGTAGGGCATCCAACCCCTCGCATAAAGTTGAACCAGGTATCCCTTAACAGCGTTCCGGCTTATGCCGGCATCGCTGCTGTAGATCTGTACCTGGGGGCAACGGCCCTGCCTTACAGCGATCCGGCCAACCGCAATTACCCCGGTGATTTTATCTATGGCGGCGGTCACGTAATTGAAGACCTTGTTGCCGGCAAAGAAATCAGGATGGAAGCAACCTCTTACGGAACCGATTGCTATCCCTTAAAAAAGATTGACACCAGTTTCAGGCTTTCAGAGATTAATGAAGCGACTTTATATAACCCTCGTAATGCTTATCAGAATTACAATGTAGCTGTAAACCTTGGCCAGAAAACAATCTATACTTATATGGGTGTGCTTAAAATGAACATGGGCAATGCCAACTACAGCTCCGCTGGCCAGTTGAGCCCACTGTTTAACGACCCACTTTTAAAGACGATCGGGATCGGGACAAGGGTCTTTCTAGGCGGTGGGATTGGCTATGTAGCCTGGCATGGGACTCAGCACAACCCATCGGCCAGGAGGGCTGAAAATGATACACCTGTAAGCCCGGGAGCTACCCTGGCCTTGATTGGCGATCTAAAACAAATGGAAGCGCGCTGGTTAAGGGGATTAAGTTTTCTGGGTTACGGGGCCACTATGCAGGTGGGTATGGGCGTGCCCATCCCCATTCTCAACGAAGAAATAATGCGCTACTGTGCGGTCCGGGATGAAGATTTAAAGGCGCCGGTTGTCGATTATTACCGGGGATATCCTTATAAAGAAGGCAGTGAGCTGGCCCTCGTTAGTTACGCAGACCTTAAAAGTGGATCTATTATCGTTAAGGGGCAGAAAGTGCCGACGGCCTCGCTATCCAGTTATGCCGGTGCGCGTGAAATTGCCGCCACCCTCAAAGATTGGATTGAATCCGGCCGTTTCACACTAACTGCACCTTCAGCTCCCCTGCCATCGGTGGACGCAGGCATAAAATTAAATGCCCTGCCCCAGAGAGATCCGGATGACAAGGAGGCCAGGTAATGGTTAAACAGAAAATAGTACTTCGGTTTCCGCCCCATTTAGTTGAACATCCCACTATTTATCACCTGATCAAAGATTTTGACCTCATGGTTAATATTTTGCGGGCGGATATTAACCCCAAAAAAGAAGGTCGACTGATGATGGAACTCAGCGGGGATGAGTTAAACTACCAGCGGGCCCTGGAATGGCTCCAGGAGCAGGGGCTGCACATCATGGGCCTGGAGCAGCAGATAATCTGGCGCTCTGATCGCTGCACCCACTGCGGGGCCTGCACCGTAATTTGTCCCACCGAAGCCCTGGCTTTTAACCGGCCTGAAATGACTGTCAGCTTTGATGAGTACAAGTGCGTGGTTTGTGAGCTCTGCCTGAGAGCCTGTCCGGCCCGGGCTATGGAAACCCTGGTGGACAATTCCAATTCCAAATGAGCAGCGTCAGGATTTACCGTAATAAACCCGGTGGTTTAAGGCTTACTTCGTTTACAGTGAAGGTTAAGGAAAGTGATCTATGGATTGCTGTCAGCAGCGGCGATTACAGCAGTAAATTGCCTGAACAAGTTGAACAGCTGGTGTTTAATCGGCGTAACATCCTGGAAGAATATCTGGCTAAAAACCCATTTTTAAAAACAACACTTGAACCCAGCCTGGTTGAAGATAATGCCCCTGTTCTTTTCAAGGCAATGGCAGCAGCGGCAAACAAGGCCGGTGTGGGACCCATGGCTGCCGTGGCTGGGGCTTTTGCCGAGATGGTGGGTCTTTACCTGCAGGATGTTTCTTCGGAAGTTATTGTCGAAAACGGCGGTGACATTTTTATAAAAGCAGTTAAGCCTTTGAATGTGGGTATATATGCCGGGAAATCTCCCCTCAGTGGGGAAATTGCCATTAAAATTGACCCTGATCAAACCCCGCTTGGAGTATGTACCTCTTCCGGCACAATCGGCCCTTCGTTAAGCTTTGGGCGGGCCGATGCGGCAATAGCCTTATCTCCCTCGGTTCCGCTTGCTGATGCCGTGGCAACGGCGATGGGCAACAGGGTCAGGGGAGTCGACGATTTAGAGGCAGCCATCAATTATGCCCGGACGATTGAAGATATAACCGGGGCTCTCCTGATCTGCCAGGACAAAATAGCCGCCTGGGGCGATTTAGAGCTTGTGAGAACCTGTTGAACGCAAGGCTATTCTGCGCTATAATATTTATGCTGCGGGCCGGCATAGCTCAATTGGTAGAGCAGCTGAATCGTAATCAGCATGTTGGGGGTTCGAGTCCTCTTGCCGGCTCCATTTAATGATCTAATCAGTGCCCGGGGATTGTTCCCGGGCACTCTTAGTTCGCGTGCTGACACCGGTGCAAATATATTATGTTCCAGTAATAACTCAACTTTTTGCCTTCAATATATTTGTTTCTGCTCAGCTGTGTTTTATTTTGTATTGGTGACGGCTTATCGCGGATAATGGCAGCGATTCAGCTGCAGGCTTTCGCTTTGGTTACCCTCGACATTCGCCATCCCTGGCTCAAGTCTCGGTGGCCTGCTTCCATGCAGGCCGACCAGCTACAACCTTTGCTTTATCGGCCATTGCAACCGCTCTAGCGCAATATCACCTATCCAAAACAAAGCACGGCTGAGTAATAACATATATTTTAACTTTTTCTGGTATATCCCTTTTAAAAGTCTACCCTGCGCTGTTTTCAGAAATTTCCACTATGTTTGACATTTCACAAGGCTCTGTGATATATTTTATATGCTAAGAGAATGTTTTCTGGCATAAAGGTTGCCTGGAACTAGATCCTACTAAACACTGCTACAATTCTATTGCTAATGTAAAGACTGAGTATTTTTTTATCACGAACTGCTGCTTTAATATTCATATTCTCACTACAACTAAAACTGGTTCTGATTGTAATCAAGGCTTAAAACCGGCCAGGATGCAGTCAGTTTAAAGTTTAACCTTTGTTTAAGGCAGGAATGTTGTTTCCGTAAATATAAATGCCGGAAACTTAAAGGTTTGTACGCCATTACGTTTTGAAGGGGGGGGTTCACATGATTAAAGCTCGGGATATTATGACCAAAGAGGTAGTTACGGTAACCGAGCAAGACACCCTGCAGGATGTTGTTGATTTGTTGTCAAAACATCGTTTTGGAGGCCTTCCTGTTGTTGATGAAAATAGCAGGGTGCAAGGAATTATCTCAGTGACTGACATAGTCCATTACTCGGAAAAAATAGATGTGGTCCCGTTAATTAACCTTTCTGGTTGGGTTTCACCCCACGCTGATACCACTAGTTTGATTTATCTGCGCAAGGGTCAGGATGCCCTGCATTATACCACGGTAGGGGAAGTCATGAGGCGAAAAATATTTACAGCAAAAGAAGAGGAGTCTCTAAATGAAGTGGCCAGGCTGATGAAACGCCGCCGTATCAACAGGGTCCCCATTGTTGATGATGATAAAAAACTGGTTGGCATTGTGACCAGGTCGGACATTGTGCAGGGGATAAGTCAGCTTGAAGAGTTTGTAGAAGCCTGATCGCCAATGGCCTGGCAAAATGGGCTGTTATGCTTATCGATTTTACAAGTTTGCTTGCTCCGCATTACCGGCTTTTCCTGGTTAGCATAGAAGTCAGGTACCCGAGAATAAAACCGCCAACCAGTACCAGGGCGATCAAGATTATCTGGGACATGGTGATGGACCAAAAGAGAAGATGCAGGGTTGTTAGATGGGTGTTTTGAGCCAGGATTATCAAGAACAGAACGATCAGGACCAGGATAATAATAACCTTAGGCTTCATGAGAGCACCTCCATTTCGTTATTATTCTAACTTGCTTTATATTTCTTAATATTAATATTCAACATCGAGGGTTGATTTTCCTTCTACCTGCTTCCTGGCCGGTTGGGCTTATCTACAAGTAACAATGAAAATATCTGCTCTAATGCTGGACTACTCGCTCATGTATGATATTATTAAAAATAATACGGATTAAGAGGTGCTTTCTATTGCAATATCCCTGTATCACTGCAGACTTAAAAAAGATGGCTGAAAACGTAGCCCTGGTAAAAGAAAAATGTGCCCGGCAAGGGATTGATGTGATTGGAGTAACCAAGGGATTTTGTGCCCACCCGGAAATTGCGGCAGCTTATGTTGATGGTGGCGTTAGCGGTTTGGGTGACTCAAGGATATTGAACTTGCAGAAGCTCCAGTCATTACAAGTTCCCAAGTACTTGCTGCGTATTCCCATGCTGAGCGAAATAGAATCCGTGATTAAGTATGCCGATATCAGTCTTAATACTGAACTGGCGACGATTAAAGCCCTTGGTAAAGAAGCGCTGCGCCAGGGAAAAAGCCACAGGGTAATTCTGATGGTTGAACTTGGAGATATCAGGGAAGGGGTCCTTGAGAAAGATGTGCCCGGATATGTTCGTGAGATTACAGGCATAGAAGGCATCGAATTCTTAGGCCTCGGGGCTAATCTTTCCTGTTTCGGTGGGGTTATACCTGATGAAAACAATATGGGCCGGTTAGACGAACTGGCCGGCAACGTAGAAAGAAATCTTGGTACCGAAGTGAAGATTGTTTCCGGAGGAAGCACCTCAAGCATTCCCCTGGTTCATGAGGGTAAAATGCCCGCAAGGATTAACCATCTTAGGCTGGGTGAAATATTTATTATTGGCACTTACGGGGATGAAGGAATCCACCATGATGTTTTTAAAATGACAGCGGAAATAATTGAGGTCAAAACCAAGCCTTCAGTTCCAACCGGAGAAACTGGCCTTGATGCTTTTTTAAGGAAGCCGGTTTTTGAAGACAGGGGAATAAGGAAACGAGCCCTGCTGGGCGTAGGCAGGCAGGATGTGGATCCTGATCACATCATGCCCATTGACCGGGAAATAGAAATCATCGGCGCCAGCAGTGACCATTTGATTGCTGATATTGATGCTTGCGCCCGGGATTACCGGGTTGGTGATGTGGTTGAGTTTAATTTGAACTATGTGTCTATCCTGCGCCTAATGACTTCTGAGTATGTCAATAAGGTTATGATCCGGCCTTAGTTTTATCCCGGTCCTGCATGCTCTTAAAAAGGCCTGGTTTAGATAACCCAGATCAGAAAGTTGGTTGGAGTCAACAGGCTGTTATACTGCTAGAAAGTAGCTGATACACAATAAAGGAGGTTGTGAAAATGCCAGAATTAACTTTTTGGGGCCATGCCAGTTTCCTGTTATCAGAAAAGGGTGGCGATAGCCTGGTTTTCGATCCTTTCATTACAGAAAATGAGCTCGCGCCAATCAAGCTGGAAGAAGTAAAAGCAAATTACATCCTGGTTTCGCATGCCCACTGGGATCACCTGGGTGATGCGTACGAGATTGCCCGCCGGAACGGTGCGATCATAGTTTCCAGTTCGGAAATTGCCAAGAAGGCAGCTGCAGATGGTCTTAATGCCCACGCCCAGCATTTGGGCGGTCGCAGTTTCCATCCCTTCGGGTCGGTCAAGTTAACCCTTGCTCTTCACGGTGCCGGTATTGAGGGAGGTCATGCTTGCGGTTTTGTGGTTGACTATTACGGAAAAAATGTGTACTTTGCCGGTGATACCGGGCTGTTTAGCGATATGAAATTAATTGGTGAACTTGATCCTCTTGATGTGGCCCTGCTGCCGATCGGGGACAATTTTACCATGGGTATCGATGATGCTGTTGTAGCCGCTTCATTCCTGGAGGCAAAAACGGTCATCCCCTACCACTACAATACCTGGCCTTTAATTGAAGCTGATCCCGAAGTATTCAAACAAAAAGTGGAACAGAAAACAGGCAGCGAGTGCGTGATTCTATCCCCCGGGGAGAGCTATATATTCTAATTTAACTGTTTTTTTCCCTGTAAATAGGCCTGGTCAGGCAAGTCGGCCCTCCCCCGCCTTTGACGGTTATATCTTTACCGGGGTATTCATACACCATGGCCCCTTCTTCTTCCAGGGCTTTCCTGGTTTGCGTGCTGCCTCCGATCATAACGCACAACCTGGGGGCTAAAGCCAGGACATTGCTGGCAAAGTTATCATATTCCTCATCTGGAACTTCTACAAGCTTGAAACCTTTCTCGAGCAGCAAGTTTCTGAACGGGACTGCCATCATTCTCGAGTAAACAATGGCCAGATCACGGTCGATTGGGCTTAGCATCGAGGCCAGGTGCAGGCAGTCACTGGGCCCGTTCCAGTGTGGTAATGGGACTTCGACAATTTCTTTGACCAGGCCTTTGGTGAGCTCACGCAGTTGGGCGGCTCCTTCCCGGTTGGTGCGGTAGCCGATACCGACTGCTGCAGTGTCGTCATCGAACCAGACTACATCTCCCCCCTCAAGGATTCCCGGGGGCTCAATTGATCCCAAAACAGGAACACCCAGGTTTTCCAGGTATGCACCGATTACCTTCGGTTCGCTCTTTCTTTCTTCTTTACCCATGTTACACAGGACGGCCCCTTTTTTCGTTATCAAGACCGGGTCATTTACGTAGACTGAATCAAGGGTGGTTTGATCGTCCTCGGGAAGGTAATAAACTTCGGGGACATGGCTCTCCACTATTGTCGCCAGCTGGTTAAATTCCTGCAGGGCTTTTTCGAAATTGGGTTTGCCCGGGTAATTAAGCATTTCCCACTGCCTGTTGGTCTGTTCCTGGCCAAACCAGGCTTTTGCAGGGCTTTTCATCAGGATTGATTGGATTTGGCCTGTTTCAGATTGCCCGTTATATTTAATCATGTCAACCTCCAGGTATTAAAATATGTAATTTCCTTGATTCATTCTATCACATCACCTCGATGAAAACCAAAAGGGCTAAGCTGGTTTGCCCGTCCTGAAATATTGTAGTATCATTAATTATAGCATTCAGTCCAGTAATTATAACTTTCCTGTGCCCGGGGTTAGCTGAAATGAAAACCTGGATGAAATTACTTATAAACGGTAAAGGATAGATGTGTTATGGCTGTAAACTTGGCAGAATTGAAAAAGGGTTTTGACCAGGTCGGTTATATCTGCAATGAGAGTACTGCTTTGACCGTTTTTCTGACCCTGTCGCTGCAAAAGCCCTTGCTGATTGAAGGGGCTCCCGGGGTGGGGAAAACAGAGATGGGCAAGGTGCTGGCCGAGGTCCTTGAGACTGACCTGATACGCCTGCAGTGCTATGAAGGGCTGGATGAAACTAAGGCTCTCTATGAATGGAACTACCAGCGCCAGCTTTTACGTATCCAGATGAACCGCAACCTGGAGCAAGACCAGGTTAAAGAAGAAGATCTTTTTTCCGAACAATACCTGATGGAAAGGCCCCTGTTAAAAGCGATCAGGGCTGCCGAAAGACCGGTCCTCTTGATAGATGAAGTGGACAAGTGTGATCCCGAATTTGAAGCTTTTTTATTCGAGGTCCTTTCCGATTTCCAGGTTTCCGTCCCGGAACTGGGGACAATCAGGGCCAATCAAATCCCGGTTGTAGTTTTGACCAGCAACAACGAACGCGAACTCTCGGACGGCTTGAAAAGGCGCTGTCTCTACCTGTACCTTGATTTTCCTTCCCTGGAGAACGAGGTGAGGATTATCAAGGCCAGAGTTCCAGAGGTAGCCGACCGCCTGGCCTGGGATATGGCCCGGGTCGTCGCTCGTTTGCGCCAGCAGACTGATCTGCGTAAGAAGCCCTCCATTGCTGAGACCCTTGATTGGGCCAGGGCTTTAGTTGCCTTAAAACGCGACCGGCTTGATGGAAAGCTGGTTGGTGAAACCCTGAACCTGGTCTTGAAAACGCGCGCCGACCAGGAGTGTTTTAGGGAAGAGATTGGCCCAGAAGGGATAGAAGACATGCTCAGGCGGGGCGGAGATGGAGGTGAAGCTGCCCGGTGCCGTTAAAAGAAAAGCTTCCGGATAGCCACCTTGAAGAAAACCTGGTTACATTTACAAACCTGCTCAGGAAAGAAGGTATCCCGGTAAGCACTACGGAAACCATGGATGCCCTCAATGCTCTTCAGCAGGTGAATATAGCTTCCAGGGAAGAATTTAAAACAGCCATCCAGGCCGCACTGGTAAAAAACCGCCGTGACCAGGACTATTTTAACCGCCTGTTTGACTATTTTTTTGCTTCACCGGAAACCCGTGCCCGGGAAGAAAAGAAGGCGGATGCATACAAAAAAGAGTATGAATCCAGCCTCGACCAGGCCAGCAAAGAGCTGAAATTCAAAGGGGAGCCTTTACAGCTTAGTTCTTCAGAGCTGGCTCAATATAATAGTTTGCCCACTGAACAGCGCAAGCGCCTGCAGGATTTTATGCACAAAACTGAAACGGGGGTTAACGTGGAAGAGCAATTTCGACCCATCCTGGAGTCTGTGGTTAAAAGCCATCTTCGTTATTGCCGGACGAACCAAAACCGGGAGCAAAAAGAAGGCGGCAGCAGTGGATCGCATAATTCGGGTGCTATTCCCGGGGGAGGCGGTTCCGGGCCGGGAGGCGGTAGTGCTGCCCTCAGTGAAATAGATATTCAAGAAATTACTGCCGCCAAACTTCCCGAAGCTGAGCAGCTTCTTCAGGGGCTGTCCAAGAAGCTGGCCATCCAGATTATACGCAGGCGCCGCAGCGGACCCCGCAGCGGACCGATCGACCTGCGCAAATCTCTGCGGGATAATATGCGTTACGGTGGCACTATTTTCAAATTGAAGCATAGACCCAGGCGCAGAACTCGCGAACAGATCGTTCTTTTATGTGATGTGTCTGCTTCTATGAAGCATTACAGCACTTTTGTGATTCACTTCATGCATGGATTACGGGAAGCAGTCAGGGATCTTTCCTGTTTCAGTTTTTCCGATGATCTGGAAAATATCACTCCGGAACTAAAAAAACGTGGCGGTCTCCAGCAGCTCCTGGACCGGGTAATTCGCCGCAGTGATACCTGGGGTGGAGGAACAAACCTGGGCCTGTCGCTCCAGACATTGATGGAAAAATACCCTGATTTGCTTAACAGCAGAACCTCGGTGATCGTGGTTAGCGATACCAGGACGATTTCCCTGGATTATGCGATCAAGGAGTTGGGCAGGCTTAGAGACCGGGTCAGGAGGATAGTTTGGCTCAATCCCCTCCCCGGCGAACTTTGGCCTGAGTACCGCTCTGTTCAATCCATGTCTGCCCTGGCAGAAATGTGGCCCTGCAATACAATTTCTCAGCTGGAAGCGGTCCTTTCCGGTCGCCTTTAACTAAGTGCTAATTAACATTGAAGAGAGGAGCAATAAATTATGACTATGCGTATAGCTGTAGCTGGTAAGGGGGGAACCGGGAAAACAACCCTGGCCGCCCTGCTGGTCCGCTATCTTATGGAAGAAAAAAAGGGTAAAGACATCTTGACAGTCGATGCAGACGCTAATGCTAACCTTAATGAAGCCCTGGGTCTTGAAGTCGAGGAAACGGTCAGTTCCATCCTTGAAGATACCAAGGATCCCAAGGCTGTTCCCAGCGGCATGACCAAGGATGTTTTTGTTGAGTACCGCCTGAGCCGGGCGATGGTTGAAGAAGACGCCTATGATCTCCTGGTCATGGGCAATCCGGAGGGCCCCGGTTGTTACTGCTATCCCAATGATTTGCTAAAAAAATACCTGGAAACACTGAGTAAGAATTATGATTACATGATTATTGACAATGAAGCGGGCCTCGAACACCTGAGCCGCCGTCTTCTGCCCATGGTTGATCTGCTCCTGGTAACCAGCGATGCCACGGCCAGGGGCATCCGTTCTGCAGGCAGGGTCAAGGATATTGTGGAGAAAGTAAATTTGGAAGTTGCCAGGATGGGCCTGGTTATCAGCCGCAGCAGAGATGGTGAAGCCCAGGCCCTGGAAGAAGAAATCAAGAAGAGCGGCCTTGAGCTTATGGGCGAGATCGGGCATGATAACCTGGTAGCTGAATATGACCTGAATAGCCGGCCCCTGATAGGCCTCCCTGAAGACTCGAGGGCGGTGCAGGATACCAGGAAGCTGTTCCAATCCATTTCCTTTTAGTCGTGGGTTTTTTGCAGCCTCTGGAAATTAAACCAGGGAGTGAAGGATAACTGCTCGCTTTGCCTTAATCCTGGGGGTGTGAACATGTTCTTTCAAGACCGCCGCCAGGCGGGGGAAATGCTGGCTGAAAAACTCTCTCATTACCAGGGCAGGCAACCACTGGTCCTGGCTGTTCCCCGCGGTGGGGTAGTAGTGGCTGAGCCGGTATGGAATAAGCTGGGTGGAGAACTCGACCTGATTATAACCAGGAAAATCGGCGCTCCTTACCAGCCGGAGCTGGCCATTGGTGCTGTTGCCGGAAATGGATTCACCATGCTTAACGATCAGCTCGTTTCCCGGCTTCGAGTAGATAAAAAATATATCAATGAAACTGTAGATAAAGAACTGGCAGAAATCAGGAGACGGCTGAAAGATTACCGGGGCAACCGTCCTCTGCCTGAAATTGATGGCCGGCTGGTAATCCTTATAGACGATGGTGTAGCGACAGGATATACTCTTTTAGCCGCCCTTCGCAGCCTGCAAGAGAAGTCTTTATCGAAGCTGGTACTTGCCGTTCCGGTTGGGCCTCCTGATACTTTTAGTCTCCTGGGACGTGAAGTTGATGAACTGGTTTACCTGGAGGCTCCTGCAAGTTTTGCCGCGGTAGGCCAGTTTTACCGGGAATTCGGCCAGGTCAGTGATAATGAAGTAAAAGCTGTTTTAAAAAAAGCTGAGATGAAAGGAGGCCGGGATGATGCCTGAAGAAAAGTATGACATTCAAAAGATCCTTTCTGTCCTGCCCCATCGATACCCCTTTTTACTGGTTGATCGGCTCACAGAGCTGGTTCCCGGTGAAAAAGCGGCTGGAATAAAAAATGTCACCATTAATGAGCCTTTTTTCCAGGGCCATTTTCCGGGTGAGCCGGTTATGCCTGGTGTGCTGATCATTGAAGCCCTGGCCCAGGTTGGAGCAACGGCAGTTTTGAGTATGGAAGGAAATGAAAACAAGCTGGCTGTTTTTACCGGTATTAATAAATTTCGTTTCAAACAGGTGGTCAAGCCGGGAGATCAATTGCAGTTAAGCGTAAAGATGACAGGGATGCGCCGCAACATTGGAAAAGGCGAAGCCGAAGCTGTGGTTGAAGAAAAAGTTGTCGCTTCCGGCGAGCTCTGGTTTGGCCTTGTTGAGCGTGACCAATCTTGATCATAATACTGCAGGCAGCAGCTTTGACACCTGCTTTTTTAAAGGCTGGACGCTGAAAGTAAGCATGGCAATAAAAGCGCAATAAATAATGGATAGACCTTACTTTATGATTCAATTTGTGCAGTAAAATTGACTTTTTAATCGCGCTGTAGTATTATGTTATTATAATATTATATTGTAACTCTTATCGAGAGCGGAGGAGGGACAGCCCCGATGAATCCCGGCAACCGGTTCGT
>CAYWIY010000011.1:0-24225 GCA_964458455.1 uncultured Syntrophomonadaceae bacterium
GACATGTTAAATATCGTCATCAGCGTGGGAACGGGAAGTGAAAACACGAACTCCTCATATGATACCTGGGCTACGGAAACCACCTGCAGTTTAACCGGGACCCTCAAAAATGAAGTCAAAAAGTTGCCCATGATCCGGGCATAATTCTCGTGGATGATCTGGAGGGTCCTGATCTGTTCCTTGGAAAACTTGGTTGGCCTCCGAAAGTCATAAGAGCTGTATTCTTCGGTTTCTTCCTCGGTTTCTTCCTGTAGATCTCCGCTGGATATAGCATTGATCAGGGAATCAATTTCAGATTGGGTTAATGCGTCTTTCGACACTTTTTCACCTCCCCGCCATCATCCTTGCCAAAATAAATTCTAACCTCTTACCAGCAGGGTAAGGGCCTTAAGTTCATCTGCCGTTATCATGCTCCTGGTATTGGCCTGGAGCGCCCGCTGGCTGGCTATCAAATGAACCATTTCCATACCCAGGTCAACATTGGATCCCTCCAGGTGATACTGGCGCAAGGTCCCTAAGCCATTTGTTCCCGGCATCCCCTGTTCGGGTTCACCGGAAGCTTCAGTCACTTCAAAAAGGCCGGCGCTATCCTTTTCCAGTCCTCCCCGGTTGACAAATGAATATAACTCAATTTCTCCCAGTTCCACCCTTGCTCCCGCTTCGTTTTCCCCGCTTACCTGCCCGTTGGGGCCGATGATCACGGTATTGACCATAATACCGTCCAGGTCAAAATCAACGTCTAAATGCTCTCCGCGATCGGTTACGATATTACCACCTTCATCAACATAAAATGCGCCTCTGCGAGTATAGGCTTCGGTGCCGTCTTCCCTGATAATCCTAAAAAAACCATCCCCCTCGATCGCCAGGTCCAGGGGACGCTCCGTCTGCTGCAGCGCTCCCTGGTCAAAAAAGCGGGTTACGGGGTACATATGGGTTCCCTTGCCGGCTATGGGAGCCAGTTCTTCAGGCAGGGGATCGACAGCATACCTTTTTTCCTGCAAATCGGAATAAAGCAGTTCTGTAAAAGAAACTTCCGATTTTTTGTAACCGTGAGTATTCACATTGGCCAGGTTATCGGCAATTTGCTGCAGTGACCGCTGATAAGCGGCAATACCGGAATAAGCATTGAAAAATGATCTTCCCATTAAATCTCACCTCTCTTATTATCGGCAATAACAAATCAGACTGAAGATCCAACTTCATTGGCCGCTTTGTCCAGCAGTTGATCATAAGTGATCATTATTTTCTGGGCCGCCTCATAAGTGCGCCTCACCTTCATTAACTGGGACATTTCCCGGGGCAGGTTGGCATTCGATCCTTCCAAAAAACCGGAGATTACTTCAAAATCTTCCTCGTCTTCTGCGGCATCGGTAGCGAAATAGTTGTAGCCGACTTTTTCCATCTGGGCATCAGGACCAAACGCGGCTATATCCAGCTGGCCGGCTTCTTGTCTTTCGCCGTCTTCATCTATATAGTAAAGTGAGCCGTCCTGCCTGCTGTATACCTCTTCAGTCGGGACGTTGATCGGGCCTCCTTCCCCCTGCACCTGGTAACCCTCGGCCGTTACCAGGGTTCCCTCTTCATCGAGCACGAAGCGGCCGTTTCTGGTATAAAGAGGCCCTTCTTCACCTTCTACCTGGAAAAACCCGTTTCCAACAATGGCGAAATCCAGGTGGCGATCGGTAACTTCCAGCGGTCCCTGAGCATATGATGTCACCGTTTCCTGGGTGGCAACATTATGTGCTTTTGAACCCACGGGATGCAGGGCTCCAACCTGCCCGGCATCTTTTTCCGGGCGCAATTCGTAAATCATCCATTCGGCAAAACTTGTTTCCACCCCCTGGTCCCTCTTAAAGCCTGCGCTCCTGAGGTTGGCCAGGTTATTGCTGATCACCTGCAGCTGTGCCTGCTGAACCAGCATGGCTCCTTCGGAAAGATATAGACCACGCATATAATTCCAACTCCTCTCTATGGCAAGTTCCCGCATCTAGCCGTTCTTTTGCATCAACTGTCCCTTTATTCTTTCCTGCATGGAAATAATCAATTCAATTTCACCCTTGCCCATCCGGGTCCGGGATGCAATTTCAGAGACATGGTTACCCTCATTCCATAACTTTAATACCCGGTCGCGATTGATAGCCTTTTCACGCGGACGGATTTGCCTGACCACATTATTTAAAGCCCGGTTGCGATCCCCGGATCGGGCAGGCGCCGAAGCAGGGCTTTCCTCTTCAGTTGATATATCTCGGTTCGCTGATGTTTCACCCTCCGGTTTTTCCAGCTCGGCAAGCTTATTTTCCATAGACTCCAACCGCTTTTTCAATACCGTCAAGCTTCCCAGTTGACCGTTGGCGGCAAGTTCTTTTTGCATCAGCTTTTGGAATACCGGCACATCACTAAATTGGCGCTGCCAGAACCAGCTGACAGCCACACCGAGTATAAAACCCACGATCATGTAACCCATGCAGCACCTCCCCGGTTATATTATTAGCTATTCTTGCTCATCAAATACTACCCGTCTCAGGATCAGCCAGAATTTCACGCAGCCTTTCAATAGCCCGGGCATGCAACTGCGATATTCTTGCCGCTGAAACTTTCATCAACCCGGCAATTTCCTTTTTCGTCAGCTCCTCGTAATAAAACAGCGAGAGCATTAATCTTTCCCTGGATGGCAGCTTATCCAGGGCGGCAGCCAGCCTCTCTATCTGCTCTTTATCGGTTAAAACTTCATCCGGGGTTTGCTCGGGAGAAGCAATTACCCCTTCCAGCTTAAGGCTTTCTTCCCCATCAGAAGAATGAATTACCTTTTCCAGGGAAACAACGGTCATCAAATTATAGTTTGCCCACACCTGTTCAACCGTAGAAGCAGACCAACCTAAAGAAGAGGCAATTTCTTCCCGCTCAGGCTCCCGGTTCAAGCTCTGACGCAACTTCTCTTCAGTTTCGTGCACCTTGCGAAACTGGTTGAAAAAGGATCTCGGCGCCGGGCTGCTCCTGCGTATCTCATCAATCATAGCCCCCTTGATCCGCCAGGTTGCATAAGTGGAGAATTGAACTCCCCGGTTACTTTCATACCGTTCCCAGGCTTCGATCAACCCAATAATACCGCTTCCTACCAGATCTTCTTCATCCAGGGAAGAAGGCAAGGCTATGCTGAGCTTCCCGGCAAGTTTTTTAATCAGGGGCATGTACCTGGTTATGGCTTCTTCACTGCTGAGGTTTTGTTCTTGCTCCTCATAGACTTTTTTGGCATTACGCTGCAGCATGGTCACCCCTCTAAACCTCCCTTTCCAATTTATTGCGCATTAAAGTAAAAAGATAACTTATGATTTGCTCCTGAATTTTTGGATCAATGTTCATAAAACTTATCCCGGCCCGGTATCTCTTCCAACCCCCGATGTTAAGAGGGGCTACCCTGACCACTTTTCCTTCCAGCAGGAGCAATTGCTGGTTTTCCTTTTCCCCGATATGGGTTTTAATCAGTAGACGGTCATACCTGGACAACGGCTCAAGGCTGACCATTCTCAGTCCACCACCCGACATGTCCAGTGAGAAAGCTTGCTTGACAGGTGCTGCAGCCTCCAGTTCTTTAAGGTAATCCCTGATCCATATTGGGTCTTCCCACAAATCTGTGGACTTAAGCAATTTTTCAGGAGACATACCATTGACCGGCTTCAATTCCTCCCAGCGCCAGTATTGAAGGCTTTGGTGGTAAGGAACTCGAACATGGCCGCGCCTTTGATGGCGGTGAGCAACCTGGGGGCGCTTTATCATATAACTTGTGGAGGACCCTTCTTTGTTAGATCCAACAACCCGGGAATTGAAAAAGTAAACAGCGTCGTCTTTGTTCAGGTAAAACTGCCAGCTGCTGTGATTTGGCATTTCCAGAGTTTTCCCGCCCGAAAGGGGTTCGCTGATCAACATCTCATCATTATCAAAATCGAGAATTTTTGCCATATAATACTCTTGTTCCGGTTCATTATAAACCTGAAGCCGATCCTCCACCCCAAGCTTTTTAAACATATCCGCAGCAGCCCTCCTCTTCCGGTAAATTCTAATCATTGTCCTCTTAGCCGGTCTATAAAACCGGCAATCCCCCTTCTTGATGGCATTTCAGCTTCCCCGTTAGCAGCTACACGCCAGGCGATTCTGCTAATAGCGGTAGATGCGGCGCTTTGAGGGCGGCTGATTACAAACGGGCAAAAATTATGAACGGCAGTGCTTACAACCGGGTCGTATCGCACCTCACCCAGGTAATTAAGCTCCATGGAGGGCAGGTACTTATCAACAACCCGGTTCAGCCCACTGTATATTTTATGGCCCTGGTTAATCCCCCGGGTCAGATTAACCACCACATGGCTTTTTTCTTTAAAGCCTTTTTCCGCAACAACTTTTAACATGCCGTAAGCATCGGTAAGGGCGGTTGGCTCAGGTGTAGTAACCAGGAGAAAATCATCTGCAGCACCGATAAAACTGATCACATGACGCGATATGCCCGCCGATGTATCTATTAAAATATAATCCCCCTCATTTTCCAGGTCAGAGAACTGCTCCAACAGGGTTGCCCTTTTAACCCGGTCCAGGTTGGCCAGATCATAAAAACCGCTGCCACCGGGGACTATTTTCATATCAAGGGGGCCCTTGACTATAATTTCCCGCAAGTTTTTTGTCCCGTTTACTACATCGCTCAGGTTAAACCTGGGAACTGTGTTAACCATAACATCGATATTGGCCAAACCCAGGTCGGCATCAATAATAACCACTTTGTAACCGATCCTGGTCAAAGCCAGGCCCAGGTTCACGACAAGGCTGGTTTTTCCGACTCCCCCCTTACCGCTGGCTACTGTAAATATCCGGGAAAGGCTGCCGGAAGCACGGAAACCTGGAAAATCCGTCTCCGGAGCCCTGGCCTGGAACGAGGTCCTTAGTTTTTCTGCCTGGTCTGCCATAATTATCCTGTCCTCCATAATAAACCGGCTACATCTAATTCTGAAGCAAGTTGCAAATCTTCCGGGACCCGCTGCCCATCGGTCAGGTAAACCAGGGGCATTTTGGTGTAATAGGAACTGTTCATTACCGCCCCGTAAACATTAGTTTCATCAAGTTTGGTAACAATCAGCCGGTTATACTTAAGTTTTTTAAAGCTCTCCGCTATATGGCTCACATCCTGCCTGCGGGTAGTAGCGCTTATAACCAGGTGGATATCGGCAGGCAAAAGCATATCGATATACGATGCCAGATCTTCAAGCTGCTCTTTACTACCTGTAGACCTCCCGGCTGTATCAACCAGGATCCTGTCGCATCCTTCCAGGCGCATCATTGATTTAAATAAGTCCTGGGGGGCCATAACCACTTCAAGAGGCAGCTCCATGATTTCTGAATAAGCCTGCAGCTGATCTACAGCGCCAATCCGGTAATGATCAATAGTAATCAACCCCACCTTTTCATTTTCTTGCAGCGCAAGGCGGGCAGCCAGTTTGGCAAGAGTAGTGGTTTTGCCAACCCCTGTCGGGCCTATGAATACCTGGGTCCTGGAATTACAACCGTTTGTGCAAATTATCTTACCGGCAGCTTTTTCTTTTAAGATTTCAGCCATTTTAGAGTGGCTCATCCGGCCCGGCCCGGCTGCATCGGACTCTGCTTCTATAAATATTTCTTCCAGCAGGTTTGGATCAAGGTCGTGGTGTTCCAGGTATGTCCGCCAGTAAGATGAGCTTTTCTTCCTGGTTGTCTTTTTCCCTGCCCCCTCATCCTGGTTATCCTGGCTTGTCTCCGTCGATATTTCCATAACCCTGCTCTTCAGCGCTTCAATTTCCTCAGCCATGGCCGACATTTCTTTTTCCTTTTCATTAAATTTTTGAAGCATAAGCCCATTAGCCGGCGCCTCTTTAGGTTTTGGATCTACGGCAGCGATAATCTCAATCTGCCTGGGAGTGAAATATCCGAGTATCCCCTTTCGCTTTACCCGGCGGCTGTGAAGAATTACAGCTTCACGGCCCAGGTCCTTTTTTACCCTGGCCATCCCTTCCTTCATATCTGAGGAAAGATACTTTCTAATCTTCATTTTCTTTAATCACTCCCACTGCTTCTACTTTTATCTCCGGCAGGATTTCATTTATAGAAAGCACCGCCGGAAGAAGATGAAACCTTTCCAGCAAACGCTTGAGCGGCAGACGTACCGACGGTGAAGTTAATATGATCGGACTCAACCCTTTTTGAGACAGGTTGTCCACTACCCGGCTAATTCCATCAACCAGGTTCTGGGTAACCGTCGGATCCATAACCGGAAAGTTGCCCTGTTTTGTTGCCTGCACGGAATCGGCAATTTTCTTTTCAAGTTTCGGATCAATAGTAATTACCTGCATCCTGCTATCGCCACCGGCATACTGCGCTGTTATGGTCCTTCGTAAAGCCTGGCGCACCGATTCGGTCAGGATATCGAGGTCCCTGGTTGCTCGGCCCTGATCAGCCAGTTCTTCCAGGATCGTTACCATATCATGCAGGGGGACTTTTTCCCGGAGCAGGTTTTGCAGGACCTTCTGAATTTCACCGACCGACAGAATATCGGAGGTCACTTCATCGACAACAGCCTGGTTGGTTTCTTTCAGGGATTCTAACATTTCTTTTACTGCCTGGCGGTCTAAAAGTTCATACGCATGGCTCTTGATTATTTCACTTAAATGGGTGATCATAACAGTCGAGGCATCAACAACCGTACAGCCCATGGCTTCAGCTCCTGGTTTGATTTCTTCAGAAATCCAAACAGCCGGCAGGTTAAAGGTCGGCTCCTGGGTTTCAATCCCGTCCAGGTCTTCAGGCAGCTCCCCTTCCGGGTTCAGGGCCAGGAACAAGCCCGGCCGCGCCTGGCCTCGCGCTATCTCATTGCCTTTCAGCTTAAAACGGTATTCAAACGGGCCCAGTTGAAGATTGTCCCGCATCCTTATCGGCTGGATGAGAATTCCCAGCTCGTTAACTGCTCTTTTACGGGCCGCGGTGATCCTTTCCAGCAGGTTGCCGCCCCGGGATTCATCTGTCAGTTCAACCAGGTTATAGCCGATTTCTATTTCCAGCAGTTCCACCCGCAGCAGGGACCGAAAATCATCCGGTTCTGACTGGACTTCGGCAGCTTCTTTTTCCGCAACTGCCATTTCTTCCACTTCCACCTGTTTTCTATCTTTGAACAACATATATGAAAGGCCTCCACCTGCTGCTGCAAGCAGGAAAAAGGGGAATGGAGGGAGGCCGGGTACCAAGCCCAGGGAAAAGAGCAGTACTGACGCCA
The DNA here is from genome assembly GCA_964458455.1 of uncultured Syntrophomonadaceae bacterium. Classification (GTDB taxonomy): domain Bacteria; phylum Bacillota; class Dethiobacteria; order DTU022; family DTU022; genus B1SED10-74M. The sequence continues at coordinate 7,283 of CAYWIY010000011.1, forward strand.
GCATAATTACTTTTGGAAAAGCAACCAGTTGTGCACCCATTTCCTCGCCGAACGAAGCTTCAGCAGTGGAACGGGTAACCAGCATACCAGCCGAAGTAGAAATAAGCAGGGCCGGGATCTGGGCTACAAGACCGTCACCTACAGTAAGTATGGTGAAAACAGAAGCTGCTTCCTCAACAGACATACCAAGCTGCAGGGCACCGATGCCAAGCCCCCCCAGAATGTTGATCAGCACGATAACAATCCCGGCAATTGCGTCACCGCGGACAAACTTACTGGCACCATCCATGGATCCGTAAAAATCGGCCTCTTTTTGCATCTCTTTACGTTTGGTGCGGGCTGTTTCTTCGTCAATAAGACCGGCGTTAAAGTCGGCGTCAATGCTCATCTGCTTACCGGGCAGGGCATCAAGAGTAAACCGGGCCGCCACTTCGGCCACTCTTCCAGCGCCGTTGGTGATTACTACAAACTGCACTACGGTGATAATGACAAAAACCACCATTCCCACCACATAGTTGCCGGCAACGACAAATTGTCCGAAAGCCTGGATTACCGCCCCGGCATTGGCTTCTGAAAGGATCAGCCGGGTAGACGAAATGTTCAAAGCCAGCCGGAAGAGGGTTGCTGTCAGTAATATTGAAGGAAAGATATTCAGCTCCCGGGTATCGCTGGAAAAAAGGGTAACCAGGAGTACCACCAGGGCAAAGGCAATGTTTAGAGTCAACAATATATCCAGCATCCATGGTGAGATCGGGATAATTATGATCACTACCATGGCAATGAAAGCGGCAGCAGCCATGATATCGGAATTGCCGCGGAATATCCGGGTTAAGGAATCGAAAGTTATTTGGTTCTGGTTGGTTGCCGCCATATCTATACAGGCCTTTCACTTTATAGGATTTCTTTACTTGACAGGTTTATTTAAATATAACTTTTCTTTTCACGCATCTTGTATACCATGGCCATAATTTCTGCTACTGCCTGGTACAGTTCTATAGGTATTTCTTCTCCAATCTCGGTCTCTTTCCAGAGCATCTGCGCAACCGGAGGGTTTTCAATGATAGCGACATCATTCTCCGCTGCTATTTCCCTGATTTTACGGGCTAAAACTTCCACTCCCTTGGCAACAACCCGCGGAGCCGAATCCATTCCTTCCCGGTAAACCAGGGCAACTGCTATTTCAGTTGGGTTGGTTATTACCACATCAGCGCCGGGAACATCCTGCATCATCCTTTCCCTGGCCAGCTGACGCTGCTTCTCCTTCAATTTGGATCTGATCAGCGGATCGCCCTCGAGATTCTTGTGCTCATCTTTTATTTCTTTACGGCTCATTTTAAGGCTCGCTTTGTATTCATACCGTTGAAACACGTAATCCATAAAAGCAAGGAAAAGAAATACAACACCAACCAGGATCCCGAGCAAGGCCATCGTATTCCAAAACACTTGCAGGCTGGTTGCTGCGCTCTGGTTAACCAGGAGCAATAAATCATCCAACCGGCTCCTGACGAAGAAAAAGGCTACGGAGCTAATGATCACAATTTTCAAGATCGATTTGACCATTTCAAACATGGCCTTCTTGGAGACAATTTTTTTCAACCCCTCCAGGGGGTTAAGCCGGTTTAACTGGGGAGCCAGCTGCTGGGTCGAAGTTAAAAAACCGACCTGGACCAGGTTGGAAGCAACCCCCAGGATTAGGGCTACTGCAAAAACGGGCGCCATAATTGTGAAGTAGCGCAATACTGCTTCCCACATTACTGCCTGGGTATTACCCAAGGTAAGGGGCAGGTTAAGCTGGCTACCGATAAACAGATCAAAGACTTCTTCGATCCCCCTGAAAGCAACAGCGCTGAATATCAAGAAAAGGGTCATCACGCCAAGAATGTTAATCGCCGAGTTGAGCTCCATGCTTTTAAAAACCTGCCCTTTACGGCGGGCTTCCCTCAATCGATGCGGCGTTGGTTCTTCTGTTTTGTCCCCACTTTCCTGGAAGAAAAAGAGCAAGTTCTCACCACCCCTGCATGAACTGCATTAAGGATTGGGTAAAGTCTCCGACCAGGCCTTCCCAAACAGCGCCAAATACGGGAAGAAGCATGGCCAAAAGCAGCATGGAAAATGTGATTTTTAACGGCAAGCCCAGGATAAAGACATGTACCTGGGGCACTGTTTTTGCGATCAATCCCAGGGAAATATCCAGGATCATCAATATAATAATAATCGGCGCAACCAGCTTGAATGCCAGGGCAAACATGTCCGCAAAAAGCCTGATAATCCCAGCTGCTCCAGCCTGTTCCATAAAAGGCCCCTCAATTGGAATGATGACATAACTGTCGGCCAGGGCCTGCAAAAAATAGTGGTGCCCGTTTAAGGTCAGGAAAAAGGCCAGGGCCAACAAGTAATAAAAGTTGCCCATGAAAGTAACCTGGCTGCCAAATTGAGGATCAAACACCCCCGAAAGCATGAGGCCGGCTTTTAAGTCGGACATTTGACCCGCATTTAAAAATACAGAAAACATCAGGGTCACAAGGTAGCCGAGAGCCAGTCCGGTTAATACTTCTTTTCCCAGGAACAAGACCATTTCCAGGGGCCCCCTGAAATCAAGATCAGGCCTTCCGTCCATGGATAAGAATATTAAAAGTGCAATGACCAGTGAGAGCCAGATCCGGAGTACCAGGGGTATTCCATGGTAGTTGAAAAAAGGAAACAGGAATACAATACCCATCAAACGGGCCCAGATGAATAAGTAAACCAACCAGTTCTCAAGTTCTAAAGGAAAGAACTCTCCCAAGACATTGCTCCCATCCGCCGCCTGTTGTGATTTGTCTGAGGGCGGCTTAATTAATATCTTTGTAACTGCCCAGCCTGCTTTAGACTACCCCGGCAAGACTGAACTGAAAGCTAAGGCAAATATAAGTATTTATCCGTTCGATCATAGCATGGTCAGGCCTTCACTCCAGAGCTGAACGGTGAACTGAACCACGTTGCTGAATACCCAGCCGCCAAATATCATTACCGCCAACAAAACAGCAACAATTTTTGGCACAAAAGCCAGGGTTGGTTCCTGGATCTGGGTGGTGGCCTGAAGGATGCTGACGGTCAGGCCCACAGCAAGCCCCGAGCCTATTATTGGAGCCACCATGAGTAAAATGATTACTATTGCCTGTTGAACCACATTTAACAAGCCATCGGGTGTCATTAGCACTATCCTCTCTAATTAAAACTATCCAGCAATGAGCTAACCACCAGGTGCCAACCATCGACCAGGATAAACAGCAGCAGCTTAAAAGGCATGGATACAATAACCGGCGGCAGCATAAACATGCCCATCGACATAAGGGTGCTGGCTACAACCATATCAATGATTAAAAATGGCACATAAAGCATAAACCCCATCTGGAAAGCGGTCTTCAATTCACTGATCACAAATGCAGGGACCAGGGCAAACAACGGCACATCTTCCTGGGTTTCAGGAGCATCAATATCGGCCATATTTACAAATAAAGCCAGATCCTTTTCCCTGGTGTGATAAAACATAAACTCTTTCAGCGGCTCCGCCCCAACTTCCAGCGCCGCTTCCTGTTCAATTTCACCGTCAAGGTATGGTTGGACAGCGGTTTCATTGATAACTTCGATGGTAGGCTGCATAACAAAAAAAGTTAAAAACAGGGCCAGGCCAATCAAAACCTGGTTGGGCGGGATCTGCTGTGTAGCCATGGCGTTACGTGTAAAAGACAGGACTATAACAATCCTGGTAAAGGAGGTCATCAATATAACAAAAGCCGGGGCAAGGGTAAGCAAAGCCATGACCAATAACAGCTGCAAAAAACCGACCAGGCTTTCGGGGTCTTCCTCCCCATCTCCCCCGATTTGCAGATCCACCTGCGGCACTTCCAGCGGCTGGGCATGTGCCAGCGCCGGGCACAATATAACCAGGCCCAGGGCAAGTATGATCAGAACTAACAATCCTTTTCTTGGCTCTAAATGCATTCAGACCTCCTGGCAGCGCCCTTAACGGCTGCCATCTTTCTTTAAAGTGCTCATAATTTTAGAAAACGGCGTTTTTAAATCCACATTGCCGGAAGCAATGTTCTCTTCAACATACTGCAAATCTTTCCAATCAAGGGTTTTTAACAGGGTCACACTTCCCTGCGCAATACCAATCAAATATATTTCTTTGCCTACCTGGATCAGGCTGACAGAGCTATTGCTCTTATGATCCAGGGGCACCCGTTCCAAAACTTTCATATATCCGCCGTTCGCTCCCCTGTAAAGAGAACGCAGGCCATAACGAATAGCCAGGTAAGCCAGGACAACAATTAAGATTAAAAAAAACATTGATTGCAGCAGCAACCCGTATCCACCCATATTTAACCCTCTTTCCCGGATCCGGCTTCATCTTCATTATCTTCTTCGCCAACCAGCGCAGTAATCCGAATCCCGAACCGATCGTTGATAACCACTATCTCCCCATGCGCAAAAGGAGTGTCATTAACCAGGATAACCACCTTTTCATCGGCTATCCGGTTCAGTTTGAGCACAGAACCTTCTTCAAGATTAATCAGTTCACGCACTTTTAGCGCTACTTTTCCCAGTTCAGCGCTGATATTGAGGTTAACCCCTTGAAATTCAGGCGCTATGCCCCTTCTCAGCGACACCGGACCGCTGTCAGGCAGCGGTTGGAAAACCACCTTTTTAATAACCGGCTGACCCTGATCATCAAGATGGTTATAATCTTGATCATTTACTGAAAAAGGTTTTTGCTCATCCCAGTAACTGCTTGACATCAAAATACTCCTTTACCTACTGAAAGATAAACTCTTTATAATAGATTGCCTTCACTTCACCCGATTCCAGGCGCTCATTCAGCATTTCTAACAGCTCTTCCTCCAGATCTTTCATACCGCCGGGTTCTTCAAGATCCTCAATATATTTACTGCGCAATATCGAAATGATTTCAGAGCGCAGCTCAGGTTCCCTTTCCTCTATTTCCCTGGTCAAGCCCCTGTCATCATAAGCCAGATCAAAAGTCGTTCTTAGAAACCTGCGTGTGCCTGTATCTGCCAGGTTAACTTGAAACTCTGACATTGAATAGCTGTACCGGGGCAAATCTTCACCTTCTTGGCCATCATCAGGTCCCAAAAAGGGTATTTCGTCACCCAGGAAAAAAAAGGCCGCTGCCCCGCCGATAACAAGAGCAGGAACGAGAAATAACAATATTTTTAGCAGGGGGCGTTTCTTTTTTCTCTTGCCCTCTTCTTTGCCTGAACCAGCTTGCTTTTCCTCTTTTTCCTTTACTGCCAACTATAATCCACCTCCAGCTCCTAGTAAGCTTCACGTAAGCTGCCTGCATCATGTATGGAAATAACAATGGTAACGCGGCGGTTCCTGGCCCTTCCTTCCGGGGTTTCATTGGATTCAAGAGGTTGGAATTCACCATACCCGGTTGCCGTTAAACGGTGCGGATCCAGCCCCTGTTCTTCAGCCAGGTAACGGGTTACCCTAACTGCCCTGATTACAGATAATTCCCAGTTGGTCGGGAATTCAGGAACATTCATCGGCAGGTTGCAGGTATGCCCTTCTATAATAATATTGCGGTCAAGGCGCTTAAACAATTCAGAAAACTTGTCCAGCATTTGCCGTGCCTCCGGTATTAAGTCGGCCTGGGCCCTTTCGAAAAAAATATAATCCGGCAGTTCCATTACCACACCGCGTTCGTCCAAACCCAGTTCCACTTCGGTTTCCAGGCCCATTTCATCAAGAAAGGCCTGCACCTCTTCCATTACCTCCTCCATTTCTTCTTCTGCTTCACGAACCTGTTCCAGCAGGGCAGCCTCAGAAAAAACTCCCTGTTCATGGCTCAGAGCTTCGCCTGTTGTTTCATAGGGATCGGGGGTTTGATCCATGATCCCCGTATCGCCCAGGAATGAGGTCTGGATGGAAATTATAACGGTTTGAAACCGCTCGATATCGATTACCGACATAGAGTAGAGTAAAATGAAAAAGGTCAGCAAAAGGGTCACCATGTCAGAATAAGTCGCCATCCAGTGCGGGCTTCCCTGTGCTCCCTTCTGCTTTTTGCCGCGCTGGCGACCAACGTTGGGTTGATTACGATTCGAACTAGACATTGATCAGCTCATCCTCTTCATTTTCATCCGGGCTTTCCTTGGCTTTCTCGAGCATTCTTTTCTCCTGGGGTGAAAAGTATGATTTAATTTGTTCCTGCAGCAAGCGCGGATTGATCCCGCTTTGCAAGGCCAGCAGGGCTTCGATAATGATTTCTTTCATCCGCACCTCTTCGTCACTGTAAATAGCCAGCTTGCCGGCTATGGGATTAAAAATCAGGTTGGCTAAAAGCACCCCATAGAAAGTGGTCAACAGGGCTACAGCCATGCCGGGTCCTATGGCGCTGGGATCATCAAGTTCTGAAAGCATCATTACCAGGCCGATCAAGGTCCCGATCATGCCAAAAGACGGTGACAGCGCTCCCCAGGTGCGAAACAGGTTTTGTCCCAAATCATGGCGGTTTTCAAGCGATGACAGCTCAGCATTCAAGATATTGCGAATACTATCCGGTTCAAACCCATCGATAACCATCTGCAACCCATTACGGAAAAATGGGTCCTCGATTTCATCAAGCTCATCTTCTAGAACCAGCAGGCCTTCCCGGCGCGCTTTCTGGGCCAGGTTTAAAAACCGGGCATGCAAATCAAGGATGGACTCATCCTTTTGTAAAAACACTTTTTTCGTGACCTGGAAAACCGTTTTCATCTCATCAATGCGGAAATTAACCATAAGCGCTCCCACAGAACCTCCGATGGTAATCATCAATCCGGCCGGGTTCCAGAAAGCGTTCAGGTCCCCGTCCTGGATCATAATGCCCGAGACAACAAGGCCGAATCCAAGCAGGGCTCCTACGACTGTCATGATATCAAATTTCTTCATGGTTACCTCTCCGCATATTAAACCCGGCAGGCCCGGCCGGAAAACCGGTCAGGCCCGCCGTAAACTAATTACCGTTTCATATTTACTACTTCTGTAAGCACTTCATCGGAGGTGGTTACTACCCGGGTGTTCGCCTGAAAAGCGCGGCTGGTAGTAATCAACTCGGTGAACTCATAAGCAAGGTCCGTATTTGACAGCTCAAGAGCCGACGATTGTAGTAAGCCGCGTCCGCCGGTGCCAGGCGCTCCAATCTGGGCATCTCCTGAATTGTCTGTTTCGCGGTATAGATTGCCGCCCTCTTTACTCAGCCCTTCCGGGTTGGAAAAAGTGGCTGTAGCAATCTGCCCGAATACCTGCCTCATCCCGTTGGTGTAAGTGCCGGTTACAACCCCGGCCCGGTCAATGTCAAAAGCAGCCAGGTCGCCTGCTTCATAACCGTCCTGCTCGCGCACCAGGAGGTTATTGGTCCCGGCCAGCTGGGTGGCTGTGCTAAAATCGGGGGCTACATCAACCTGCGCAGCCTCCCCGGGAGGATCGAAAACCAGGTTGGGAGAATCTGAAGCCTCTTCATCAAGACCCCCGTTTTCATCAAAAACAAGGGTTCCTGTGTCTCCGGCCAACACATCAATGATGTTTCCATCAGCATCGGAAACCGTCAGTTCATAATCCCATTCATTGTGATCAACAGGGGTAAACGTGTAATCGACATCGTAACGGCGCCCGAGGGAATCATGGACATAGTAGGGGAAACTATAGGATTCGGCAACTTCATCGCGGCCCGCAACAAATTCCGGATCTGAACAGAACAGCACTTCCATATCATCGCCGCCTAACTCAACCCTGGATTGCTCGCCGGTAGCGTCTGAAGTTATTACCAGGTAATCGCCGTCTAAAGAGGCTTCGACATCTTCCAGGCCGGGCCATGCTGCCACACCGGCTCCAGTGTTTATTGCATCCAGTAGCTCAGCCTGGATTTCTATGTCATCCATTTCACCAGCTGCAATTTCCATTTCCTGAACAGCCCCGCCGTCAATGGTAAAATCAATGGTTATAGCTTGATCTAAAGCAGCGATTGCAGCATCATCTAGAGCTATCGCCCCGGTTACGCTACCGGAAGTGGCTTCATAGTAGGATCCGGCGTCGAGGTTGCCGGCAAAGCGCATGTTTTCCGTAGCCCGGGCTACCATGTCGTCCTCAACTGGGACATTGATCGGGTTGCCGTCAATATCAACTACCCTGAGGCCGTTGTCATTAACCAGGTTGCCCTGCCTGTCCAGGCCAAAAGACCCGTCGCGGGTGTAATATTCCATCTGGCCATCGGTAACAACAAAGTAACCTTCCCCTTCGATAGCAAGGTCGGTTTCCCGGTCGGTATCGGTAATGGCGCCCTGGGTGTGGATATCGGTAATGGAGGAAACCGTCATGCCGAGGCCAACCTGGGAAGGGTTAATCCCGCCCCGGTCTTCCATCGGACCGGTAGCGCCCTGGATGGTCTGGCTGATCAGGTCTTCAAAGCGAGCCTGGGATTTCTTAAAACCAACAGTGTTAACGTTGGCAATGTTATTGCCAACCACATCGAGTTTTTGCTGGTGGCCCCTGAGGCCGGTAACAGCAGCACTCATCGATCTAATCATTACAAAAACCTCCTTCAGCCCTCTTCTGGGCTTATTATGGTTGAAGCGGCGCGGCGTCCTGCGTCGATCAATCGGCAGGACAAGGCTTCCTCAAAAAGGAGGTCCGGCCTTTACTTTAAAATAACCGCGCTATCTATACCTGTGAAAACCTGCTCCTGCTCTTCAGCTCCATCAACCGCCGTTATTATAGTCCGGTTGGTCACGCTGGCCAGCAGAGCTACATCACCAAACATCAGCAAAGAGGAACGGGCCCCTTTTGCCTTCACTTTATCCATTGCCTGCTCTATCCTGTGCATGTCTTCTTCACCCAGTTCAATTTTGCGGCTTTCTATGCGCTCCCTGGCATGGGCGGAAAATACTACTTCCCGCTTTTCCTGCACCTGGTCAAGAAACTGGTGAAAGGAAACACTGTTTTTATCTTGCTCCCGCTTTTTTACGCCGCCCTTACCCGTTTGCGGTTTTAAAGCAGGATCGGTAGATTTGATATGCGGCCCTGTTTTATCAACCATTTTCAGTTCCGCCTCCCCTGGTCCGGATCAGCGAGCTCAGTGGATAATCGTTCTCACCGACCGTGATATATGGCCCTGAACTGCGGAATTCCACCGCGCTAACTATCCCGCTTACACTCTCATCTCCGGGACCTTCCACCTCTACTTCCTGGTTCAACAGACCCAGGGCATGCTGCTTATCCATTGATTCAGATTGCTTTTCCACGGTTTCCTGTAAGCTAACTACCTGCTCGAGCAGGGTAAACATAGTTAACTGGCTAATCATGTCCCCGGTATCCTGGGTTTCAGACATGGGATCCTGGTAACGCAACTGGGTAACCAGAAGCTGCAGGAAAAGATCGCTGTCAAATTCCTGCCCCGGCATCCGGCCTCCCGGCGAACTGTCCGCAGGAGATGCTGCCTGGTTAACCCCCATTATATCGGTCATTTGAAAAACCCTCCTTTACGCCCAGTATTCGATCCCGCTGTTAGGTCTGGTAACTGCTGCATCGATCGCGGCTTGTTCACTTTCTGCAGTCGAAAAGCCTTCACCCTGGGATTCACCAGGATTGCTATTCCGGCCAAAATTTCCTGCACCGGAACGATCCGAACCGGCAGAATGATTTCCTAAATTCGCACCATCCTGCTGTTCGAATTGAATACTGACAAAGTTCATCCTCTGCCGCAGCTCGGAGATGCTGCTTTCCAGGATTTCCCTGACCAGGGAAGACTCAGCCAGGATCGAGGCAGAAAGCTGCCCCTGCTTGGAAAATACCCGGACAGTAACTTCGCCCAGTTCAGGCGGGTGCAGAGTCAGGCGCATTTCTGCCGGGGTAGACCCGGTTTCACGAAAATAGGTTAACCGCCCCTCGAGCTGCTGGATTATGCTTTCACGCATGCTCTCCAGCTGGGGAGGCAATACCTTTTCTCCCGGTATTGGATTTGCATCCTGAACAAAGCCCTGTTGGAAAATACCCTCCTGCCCGGCCACCTGCGGGGGCGGAACGGTTTTTGCCTGCTGGACTGCGCTTTTCTCTGCCTTTGCATTAGCTGATTGCTTCATAGTCCCGGCACTGCCGCCTTCCATTTCAGCCCCTGTCGAAAAGGACTCAGCAGCATATTTCAGCGGGCTGCCATCAAGGTTGAGTCCGCCCTTCCCGGAAGCATCACCTTTACCGGAATTAGCAATCTTTTGATTGGCGGCAAGATTATTCGTTGAATCACCGGAACTGCGCAACCTGGCCCATTCAGGAACCCTGGAGTCAAGCGAAGACCGATCCGTTTCTGCAGCAAACCAGGTTTTGTGCTCTAAGCTAGCCTCTAAGCCTTTACTGTTGCTTTCATTCGCTTTTTCTCCGCCTCCGGGCTTAAAAAACTCCTTAAGATTGCCGGTATCCTGCAAGTTCTTTTTCCCGGGATCATCTTCCAGGATTTCTTGCACAAAGGCGGGTTTTGATTTAGATATGCCGCTGTTATCAGTTCCTGCCTTATTTTCTCCCTCGATGAGGCCTTTTTTGATTAAGCCTGCTTTAAAATCCGAGTTTTTAAACCCTTCGGAGATCATCTCCGGTTTTGGCTTGTTAACCAGCTCCTCGATTGCTTTTAACAGGGCGCTTTTTTGTTCCGCGCTGCCGGAAAAGGCCAGGGTTGAATCCATCTTTTCCATTAAAGCTTGCAGGTTTTCAAGCCCGGCAGTATCAGCCAGGTGCTGCAGCTGCAGGGCAACTTCCTTGATATCCTCATCAGCCATGTTTAATTCTGCTAAAAGCTGCTCTGCAACCCCGGTGGACACTTCCCCGTTAGTAGTCTTTAGGGCTTCTTGTAGAACCGCATCGAAAGACACATCCGGTGGATCTTTGAATGTGCCCGCCTGTCCGGCAATAACTTTCTCAAGCTGCTCCAAAAATGCCATTTCCACTTTCAAGTTAATCACCTCCTTTCCTGAGGTATGAGTTTAGCACCAGATCATCTATCTGCTTTTGTTCGTTGATTTTCTCCTGGTGTAGATGCTCTACGCTGGCCTTGCTTTTTAATATTTCCAGCATCTTTTTTTTACGCCAGCACTGCTTTGCTACTTCCCGTTGTTCTTCAACCTGCGATTTTTTCTTTTTATACTGCTCAGCCTGCCGGTCGAGAAGGTTTTCCAGGTGTTTGCTGTACTCCTGGGTAATCTGCAGGTGGGGCAGCTCAATATCTGCCTCTACCTGTTTTTGCCACCAGTCAAGCAGGTATTCTTCTTCTTTTTTCAAGCCGCTCAATTTTGCTGTTTCTTTTTCCAGCGCCATGCGCCGCATGCCAAGCTCCCTTATTGCTTCTTCTTCCTGCATGTTCCGGAAGCCCAGTAAACGCTGCAACCTGAAATTGAATGATTTCATGATACCTGTTTTTTACAGTCCTTCCTTCAGCGAACTTATCAATGGCCTTGTTCTTATTTGCAAACTTTAACTGATAACATTTTGTAAAATTTCCAGGGTGTTTCCCAGGCTGTAATGTTCACCCGGTCCCTGGCGTAAAAATTTAAGCAGTTCCGGCCGTTTTTGGATGGCCCGATCTATTTCCGGTTGTGAACCTGCCACGTAAGCTCCGATATTGATCAGATCCTCCATAGATTCATATTTTGCCAGCAGTTTTTTTGCTTCGGCAGCCATTTCACCGTGTTTCTCTCCAACCAGGTTTAGCATGAGCCGGCTGTTGCTGTTTAAAACATCAACCGCCGGAAACTGGTTCTGGGAAGCAATTTTTCGGTTTAAAACTATATGGCCATCGAGGATACTGCGCACTGCATCAGTAATCGGTTCCGTAAAATCATCACCGTCAACCAGCACATTGTAAAATCCGGTAATGCTGCCCTTGCTTGCAGTTCCTGATCGTTCCAGGAAGCGGGCTATAAGGGCAAAAACAGAAGGAGTATAACCCTTGGTTGAAGGGGGTTCTCCTACAGCCAGGCCAATTTCCCTCTGGGCCATGCAAAAACGGGTTACAGAATCCATCATAAACATTACTTTTTTACCACAGTCCCTGAAGTATTCGGCGATGGTTATAGCTACCATTGCTCCCATCACTCTCTCCAGGGCGGGGCGGTCAGAAGTAGAAACCACAACTACTGATCTTTTTAAACCTTCTTCTCCTAAATCCCGGCGAATAAAATCGCCTACTTCCCGCCCACGCTCTCCAATCAGGGCAATCACGTTTATATCCGCATCGCTGTGGCGGGCAAACATGCCCAGCAGGGTGCTTTTACCAACCCCGCTGCCTGAAAAGATGCCAACTCTCTGCCCTTCTCCGCAGGTAAGCAGGCTGTCTACAACTTTAACTCCCGTGGCCAAAATATTCTCGATAGGCTTTCTTTCCATCGGGTTAGGCGGACTGTTATTAACCTGGTATTCCCGGCCTTCGTCAGGCTTAAGCGGCGGTTCCCCGCTGTCAAGTAAATAACCCAACCCGTCTAGAACCCGGCCTTTCAGTTTTTCACTTACCCGGACTGAGAAACTTTTCCCAGTCGGTTCAACCACGCAACCGGGCGCTATGCCCTTTAAATCACCAAGCGGCATTAAAAGACAGCAGTTTTCCCTAAAACCAACTACCTCGGCTACGAATATTGCCTCTTGATTGGAGCGGATGTAACAAATCTCACCGATAAAAGGCCGGATCCCGCTAACTTCGATAACCAGGCCAATTACCTGGCGCACCTTGCCTTTTACCCGTCCGCCGCCGGGTATAGCAGTAAGGCTGGAAAGGTATTTTAAGTTGGATGCTTTAGTGCCGCTCATAAGCATAATCTTCCTTTTCATGCTGCCCGGCTTCATCCTGGCGGGCAATACTTAATAGCAAATCTTCGAGCTGGTTTTTTTCTTCACCAATAATATACTCTGCAACCCCGCTTTCCGACTCAACCCGGCAGCTACCCCTGGATATTTTTTCATCAGCGATAATATCCAGCTTGATGATTTCTTTAAAATCTTCCTTTAAATTTTCTCGATAGCTGAGACAGGACTCTAAATCCGAAGGGTTGACATATAGTTCTACCTGTTCCCCTCCGTCCAGTATGTTCATGGTTTCCCTGACAATTCCGGTAATAGCCTCGGGATCCAGTTCCAACTGTTTGCAAACCAGCCTCTCTGCCACTGCAACAGCAAGCTCAACAATTTTGTTTTCCGAAGAAGCCACTATTTCTTTTGCTTTCCTGCGAGAATTACTGAGGATCTCTCCTGCCTCTTTTAGACTGGCTTCTGCTTCCTCCCGCAAAGCCCTGGTTTCTTCTTCTGCCCTGGCTTTGCCCTCCTCGTAACCTTTCTGTTTATACTGTTCCTTTTTCTCTTCCAGTATTTCCTCGGCAATTTTTTCAGGATCCCTGTTGTCGCTATTATTATCACTGTGACTTTGGCATGCCTCGCCCTGCTTTTCCTCCCCTTCTTGTTGCCAATCAGTCTCATTGTTTTTGCTATCGGAGACGCCCGGGCTTTCTTCCTTAGGCCAAAAAGCAATCTCTTCATTTCCTGACCTCTCATCACGGCCCTGGAATTCCTGCAACCCGTGCGGATCAGGTCTTGAACAAGCATGTTCATCCCTGGCCTGGCTTTCGTTATTGCCGGAGTGGTATGAACAAGATCCCTCAATATAGGGTTGTTTATAAACTTTTCTAGGCGATAATGGCATCGTCGCCACCCCTGGAAATAATAATTTCTCCACTTTCATCAAGACGCCTGATTACAGCCACCACCCGCTGCTGTGCTTCCTCAACCTCTCGCAGTCGAACGGGTCCCATGAATTCCATGTTTTCTTCGAGTATTTCTCCGGCGCGCTTGGAAATATTCTTGAAGATACGGTTTTTGACTTCTTCACTGGCTCCTTTGAGGGCCATGCCAATATCGTTGTTGTCAAGATCCCGGATAATTCTCTGGATGGAAGCGTCATCAAGATTTACAATATCGTCAAAAATAAACATCTGCTGCCTGATTTCTTCTGCCAGTTCCGCATCTTCTTTTTCCAATTCTTCCAGGATCAATTTTTCAGTGCCCCGGTCGACATTATTTAAAATATCAACTACGGAACTGATCCCTCCAGCGGAAGTAAAATCTTGCTGAAAAATAGTCGAAAGGCGTTCCTGCATAACGCTCTCTACACCCTTGATAATCTGGGGCGAAGTTCTTTCCATAACAGCTATCCGGCGCGCTATGTCGCTCTGGTTTTCCTGGGGCAACTCAGAAAGCACCATCGCTGACTGATCTGCATCAAGATAAGAAAGAATAAAAGCAATGGTCTGTGGATGCTCCTGGCTAATCATATTAACCAGCTGCTTGGTGTCGGCGTTACGCACAAAGGTAAAAGGTTTGACTTTACTCGATTCTTTGAGCCTCTTCATCAGGTCGCCGGCTTTCTGCGGGCCCAGGGTCTGTTCAAGGATCTCCTTGGCATAATCATAGCCGCCGTTAACCATATACTGCTGGGCTTCATGAATTGCGGAAAACTCATTTAGTATTTCATCCAGGCTTTCCCTTTCCACCCGGGTTGTATTAGCAATTTCCATGCTAATTTTTTCTATTTCAGCCTCGTTAAAATGTTTCAGGATGCTGGCTGAAAGGTTAGGCCCCAGGGCCAGTAAGAAAACGGCAATTTTTCTCAGTCCGGACATTTTTTGAGTTGTTGCAATCATGCTATCACTTACTCCTCTGCCAACCAGGTTTTCAAAAGATTAGCCACACTTTCCGGTTCTTCTTTGGCCATATCGCGGATAAGCTTGGCTTTTTGTTCAGCTTCGCTTTTTTCACCTTCGTCCATTTCTTCCTCAGCCCTTGATTTAAACTGGTCTTCCAGGGTCAACGGATCTGTTTCATATTCTTCCTGCCTCCGTTTTGCCCGGGCGCGTAAAACTAAGAATAATACCAGTAAGAGAACCAGAGCTGCAGCAGCGGCAATAATTACCCAGAGCAGAGGAATCGGCGCTTCTTCAGGAGGAAGGGCAGGCTCGGGGTCTATCACTGCATCAGCATCAAAAGGTATCATCTGGACGCTGACTTCATCACCACGGGCCTCGTTTATCCCGATTGCGGAGTTTACAAGTTCCGTAACTTGTTCCGCCATGAATGGATCGTTGCCATCGGCATCGATGATCACGGCAGTAGAGAGGTTATTAACCTGCCCGGGGGCTGTTTCTACATACTCCCTGGTTTCACCGACTTCATAGTTTACTATTTCTTCCCGGTGCTCGTAAGTCGAGTCTCCGCCGCCATCAAGAACTGCAGCCTGTCCGGGCACGTTGGGTTCACCGACCTCTTCGGCCGGAGGAGCAATGTTTTCTGAATATTCCTCGACAAGATGGGTGGAACGAGGGACAGGTTCATTTTCGTAAGCAACATTTGTTTGTTCGCGAAAATCAAAATCCAGGTCGGCCGAAACCATGGCTACAGCACGGCCCGGGCCGTAGACCTGTTCCAGGATCGACCGCAGGCGACGCTCAAGTTCAGTTTCAAACTGGCGCTGTAACATATATTGCTCTTCTACCGCATTGGATATAGAGTTATCTTCCATAGCGGCATAGGCATCATAAAGAACATTACCTTTGGCATCGACAATGTTTACATTTTCCGGTTTCAAGCCTTCGACACTACCGGCCACCAGGCCCAAAATCCCCCTTACCTGGCTATCGTCCAGGGTAGTTAGCGGGCTGAGCCTTAAAAAAACCGAGGCTGAAGGTTCTTCCCTTTCCCTAATAAAAAGCCCTTCATCGGTAATAACCAGGTGAACCCGTGCCTGTTCAACAGCATCAAGGCTGCTTATAGTTCGCCTCAGTTCTTCTTCAAGGGCAATCTGCCACTGAGCCCTGCGTTCAAAATCACTGGCTACGAGGGCGCCCTCTTCAAATAAATCAAACCCAATTCCCTGTGAATATAAATCCGGAGATAAAGTAATACGGAGCCGATCACGCTGTTCGGGAGGAACCAGGATCGTGGTTCCGCCATCTGCCAGCTCATAAGACACGTTCCTTTCATCCAGGGCTTCCGCAATTTCATGGGCCTGAGCTGGTTCAAGGCGGTTAAATAAGATTTCTTTCTGAGGGGCTAAGCTTGCGCTTACTGAAAAATAAAACAACAGGAGGAGAGCCAACCCGCCAACAGCAATAATCCCGTACCGGGCAGGTGGACGCAGGCTGTTCCACAACCGCTTTAAATTGCCGCCGCCTTGTGCTTCACTTGTTCCTAACCTGCCTTCTTCTTGGTGAGGTTCATGCTGCAGTGTCTGGTCATCGGCCATAGTGTACCTCTATTACTGATCCTTTATTTAGATAGCTTACTAATTAAATCTGCATTCTTGATATTTCCTGGTACGCATCCAGCACCTTATTGACCACCTGGCCCGTAAGCTGCAGGCTCAATCGCGCCTCTTCTGTCTTAATCATAACCTGGTGTATATTCTCGATGTTTCCAGTTAGTATTTCTTCAGCGGCCTTGTCCGCTTCAATCTGTAAATTGTTTACATCCGCCAGCACTTCCCCAAGGGTATCAGCAAAACTCAGGGTCTCTTCCTGTTCCTGGTTTTGCCCCGGCCTGGCAAAATTTCGATCAATAAATGGAGCCTGGTTAAGATGCGTTTTTTCTATCACCAGTTTTTCCCCCTTAACGTCCTATTTCCAGCGCTTTCACGTATATGTTCTTGGCTGTCTGAACAGCAGTAGCATTAGCCTCATAAGAGCGCTGAGCAGTTATCATATCGGTCATTTCTTTGGCCAGCTCGACATTCGGGTAGAGCACGTAGCCGTCTTCCTGGGCATCGGGGTGTTCCGGATCATAAACAAGCATTGGTTCCCGGTCATCGGCTATTATTTGATCAACCCGCACCCCCTGGCTTTGCAGGGAATCGGCAGCCTGCTGACTGGGTACAAAGG
>CAYWIY010000011.1:24235-33723 GCA_964458455.1 uncultured Syntrophomonadaceae bacterium
CTCTTCCGATCTATCCTGCGCCTCCCCTGTTCCCTGGCCTGGTGCAGATCTTCAGAGAAAGCCACTGTCCTGCGCCTGTAAGGACCACCTTCTTCTGTCCTGGTCGTATTCATGTTGGCAATATTACCGGCAATAGCGTCAAGCCTGGTTTTTTCAGCAGTGAGCGCAGAACCGGATATACGGAATTCAGGAAAGATACTCACCTTTAACGCCTCCCTTCATTAATGACAAACCGCCAGTTATCAAAACGGGTGTTGAGCTGCTGCGTATATGAATTATAACGAAGCTGGTTACTTACCATGTTTAGCATTTCACGTTCTAAATCTACATTGCTGCCATCAATGCGGCGGATTGTTGAAGTATCTTTTTTTACTTCCGGGTTAACTTCCGGTGCCGGCTGCTGGGGAATATGCTTTTCGTGCGTCCGGGCCAGTGGTGAATCAAGCTTTTCTTTGGCCTTCAGCAGCTGCCCTTCAAAAGAAACATCGCTACGCTGAAAACCGGGCGTATTCAGGTTGGCCAGGTTATTAGCCGTTACCTGGTGACGCAGTGATGCTGCATCCAAACCCTTCATTAATCCATCCATAGTCCCGTCGCGAAAAATAGACATTTTTTCACCCCGTTATTTTGTAGAAAAAAATTTGAGAGACCGCCAGTTTGACGGTCTCTCAATAGTTAGTAAGAGGGTTAACCCTCTTTAAACTTTTGTCGAGACTGGCAACCTGGCTATCCGGCTTTCCGGATCCTCGGTTTTGCGTCCCCATATCGCTATGGGTTTGCCTTTAACAGTCTGTTTGTTCACTACTCTTAAGTTAAGTAAAGCAATTATAGCAGGGCTATAATTAACAGGTCAAGAATTTTTCTAGATAATCTTCAAATTTATTTAATAATTTTTGCTTGGACGTTAAACTTTCGCTGTTCATTTAACAATTCCTGCTTAAAATCAAATAAATTTATATTTTTTTAACTGTTGATATTATAGCGGCAAAATAATGTTTTGAGTCGTTTTGTAAGAATGTAAGTGGCAGGGGTAATAACGTTCTTAATTATGTAGATTTTTTTGAGCTTTCAGCAGGCTCAGACTGCCTCAACATTTTTTCTTTAAAAACAGCTCTCCCCTTTCTGCTCCAAAGGGGTGATAAGCTTTCAGGGTCCTTTTACCGGCAGCCATCGCTGTTATGGCTTTTCCTTTATCTTCTTTTTGCTTTTCCAGCAGCAGGCGGTTTTTCGATCTTTCCTGGCGGGCCGTTCTTAATAATTCCTGCAATTGCCTGAAATGCTTCTCGGAAACACTTTTTTGAGAAGGAAAATGTTTTTTTAACTCACCTAAAAGCAGTTCCAGTTCTTCTCCAATTCTTTGCAGTTCATCTAAATCATCAGACTCTATTGCAGCACGTTCAGCCTTGAAACCGCTAATCAAGCGGTCCAAAAGATCCAGCGCTCGCCCATTTAAACTGATGCTGCCCTGCTTGCATTGACCATGATTCGCGTTCACATCTTGAGCCATCCAGATTACTCCCTGTCTATATTCTAATTTTCAGGACCGGCAACAGTTTCAAGGGGAACCCTCATGTCTTCACAGCGATAAGGAACAATTAACTGTTTGCCCCGTTTTTGAACCACATTAACCAGTATCGGGGCAGCCAGGTTAGTATAAAGCTTATTACCTTCAACTGTAACTGTTGTAAAAACAGCCATGTCCTGATCTTTTTTCAGCAACAAATCACGGCGATCGGCCCTCTGCAAATCAACATGATAACGCGGGAAAAAAGGCATTGGGTCAACCAGGATCATGCCCAGCGAAGGTTCTTCGGCTGCAATAAGCATGGCAAACAACCTGTTTCCGGGTACTGGCTCAATCAAGAAACGGCGATATAATTCCAACCCCGGGATACCCCTGGGAAAAATAAATTCAACTACTTTACACTGACTTGTTTCTACGGCAGTTTGTTGAGCCGACATGGCATGACCTCCTAATGTTCTTGGTTATCGCATATAATCAACAAGGGTTGGCTGCAGCATCTTTTGCGCAGTAGCCAGGGCTGCCCGGTAGGCGTTTTCTTGCATTGTGAATTCAGTTATTACATAAGCCAGGTCTATATCTTCAATATTAGATCTCACTTCCTGCAGGAACAGGTTTTCACTGGACAACGTGGTTTCCATCGCTTCAAGCCGGTTTGAACGGGCCCCGACTTCAGCCAGTTGTTCAAGCAAATAATCAATAGACTGATCCATTTTTTCAAGGACGCTTCCACCAAGCGCTTCCCGGTCGTTATCGACCAGGGCATTAAATACATCAAAAACAGCCTGGAATACTTCCTGGTTTTCCCCGAAAGCTTTCATCCCGCTTAAATTCATCACCATTTGCTGATGAGGGCTAATCTCCTGGATCCGCTCTTTATCATCGCCGTAATAAACAGGGAAACCCTTTCCGTCATAAGAAAATGTTAACGCCGGATTATCTTCCCCTAAATCTTCAAAATCTTCATAAGACAACCTCAGCAGACCATCGTACACTTTCCCTTTATCGGGGGAGCGATCAAAGGTATTGAGGCTGTGAAATCGCAGATCCAGATTTGTATCATCAAGCTCCCCTTCATCAAATATATACCTTAGCTCCGACTGATCATCCCGGAACTGCCCTGCAATTTTTACATGATCATAATTATCACCATCTTCCCTGGAAGGGGTAATGTTAAAAACGGCCTTATCCCCGGTTTTGATTCCCTCAGTCGAAACATCAAGTTCTTCGAGACCCTCCAGGGTAAATTCAATATCGCCAATTGTAACTTCCTCTGAATTTTCTCCTCCATAGGTGATGGTGAAATGTCCATCATGTTTATCGTACTCCCCATCAAGGCTGTACTCGTGGGAAGAATACCTGTATTCAACTTCGCCGGTTTCTTCATCAACACCCGTAACTTCAAACAGCATGGAAGCACTGTGCTCCGATTCAATGTCTTCTAATTCGCTTGTTCCAAAGATACTTTCTGCGTTACCCTGCAGGAATTGCTGGGTAACTGCCGCTTCAGCATCCTCACCTGATCCGGCAGCACTGGTCTGGGTCATTTCATACGTACCGTTTTGCATTCTCTCAGCTTCTACCCGGTGATCTTCATCTACAATAATACCGCTGTCTTCGTGAACATTTACCTGGTAAATGTTTTCACGAATAAATGGCTTTTCTAAGGTCTGGTGTCCACCAAACAAATGAAGGCTGTTGGATTCTTTGTTACCTGCACCGATCAGGTGATCAATAAACTCCAAAACTTCCGGGGCAATCGCTCTCCTGTCTTCTGCAGTTAAACTTTCATTGGCCCCGTAAATACACAACTCTCTGATCCTTTGCATAACATCCAGCCCATCTTGAAGGCCATTCTCGGTATTTTCCAACCACCCTTTGGATTGATTCATATTGAGGCGGAATTGCTCATTGCGGTCTATGGAAGAAGAATAACTCATGACCCTTCCCACACCGACGGGATCCTGGGAAGGTTTGGTAAACTTTTTGCCGGTTGAAAGCTGGTTACCGTATCCTTCAAGCCTTCGCAGGCTGTTTTGCAGGTTAGTATTAATTGAATCGGCTATCATCCGGTGATTAATTCTCATAACCGGGCCTCCTTTTTAACGGCCTAGCTCCGTAAAGAGCACAGTCAGCATTTCATCTACAGTATTAAGGTAGCGTGCTGCTGCTTGCCAGGCATGCTGGAACTGGGTCATATTGAGCATCTCTTCGTCTATGTTCACCCCGGAAACCGAACGGTGCAGTTCCTGAATTTGTCCTTCGGTCCGTTTAAAGGTTTCTGCCATTCTTTCGCTTTCCTGGGCCTGGACCCCCATAGAGGTAACCATACCCCGGTAGTATTCCATAATCGAAGTACCCTGCAACCGGTCATCCTCCCGGTGGTCGCGCAGGCGGGCAATATCTAAGGCTATTTCCCCATTTCCCGGTTCGCCGGGTTCAGCAGAAGCAGCTATGTTGGAGTTATCTTCCAGTATGTCATCTGCAACCCGGAACTGCAGTGATGCCGGCCTTTCTTCATCGAGTGGGGCAAAAAAATTCATGGCCACTTCATCAGTGTGGTCGAGCCCGTATCCTGCCCTGTGCAATTCGTTCACATCTTCTACCAGGGTAGTGACAACATTATCAAGGCTGTGCTGAATATCCGGTATGTCAATATTAATTGCATCAAGCAGCCCGTTAATACGACCGGCTTCGATCTGAAGTGGAAAACCGCGGTTACTGGTTACCTGCAGCTGCCCTTCTGCTCCGGCCTCTACATCAAGGTGAAACGCCCTGTTTTCCTGGACCAGTAGTTGCCCCCCGGAGAATATATCCACTGCACCGCTACCTTTACGGTGAACCTGGATATCTACCAGTTCAGCCAACTCTTCTATAGCCTGGTCGAGGTGATCATGTAGTTCATTAGATTTCTGCTGCAAAGCGTCGACAAAGCGAAGCTTGTCATTGATTTCGCTAATTTCATCAAGAATGCGGTTAACTTCGTCCACCCTCATTTCCAGTTCGTCCTGCTTATCGTTACGGATATCCTGCAACCTTGAATAAACATCCTGAACTGAATGGGTCAACGTTACCGCATGTTCACGAAGGCCGGAGCGCACCGCAGCTTCTTCAGGTGAAGAGCTCAATTCCTGCCAGGAGTCAAAGAATTCAGTTAAATACTTATTAATACCATAGTCATCCGGCTCCATGAAAACGGCCTCAGCTGTCTTGTAAGTTTCCTGGCGCATATCCCAGTATTTTTTGTGAGAAGCTGTATTAATCAACTGCGAATGGTAGAACTCACTGTGCATCCTCTCTACGTCTGAGACCCGAACTCCCTGACCTGGAGCCATTGAGGTATCGGCTACAATCGGGTGCTCAACCGATTCAAGGTTAGCCCGCTGACGGCTATAACCCGGAGTATTAGCGTTGGCAACATTCTGGCCGCTTACTTCCATCCCTTTGTGTTGAGCTCTTAAGGCTTTGCGGCCGATTTCAAACGAGCCGAATATGGTCATTTCAATTCTCCTTTTACTGTCCTTTATCAGCAGTTGCGGTCAATGCGCTTGGAAGGCTTGCCTTCCCCTTTGCTCAACCTGCCTTTTTGATCATAGTAAGTAGTCTTTGACTCCAGGGTTGCTTGCTGGAGCTCCCTGGTAAACCTGAGCCTTTCAGTCAAAAGAACCTGGTTGACTTCGTGAACGGCCCTGATTTTTTTTAATACTTCCTGCAACTCCGCCAGTTGTTTTAGTAACCCCGGCTGACTGCTTTTTTCTATCTTTGTTGTGATAAAATTCTGCACACCTGTACCGGTGGGGATCAAGGCTTTTCTCTTTTCTTCCAGGTCGTTGATCTCTTCCTGGACTTCCAAACGTTCTTGCTCCGATTCAAGCAGGGCCCGGTGGTCACCCTTCATAAGTTGTTGCCGCAGGGCTTCTTCCGACTCGAGCAATTTTTTGAAAAGCCTGATTCCTTCTGTTAATATTTCTCCGAGCAGTATTGCCCTGTTTTTGTAAGAAGGCACACTCATAGCTTGCCTTCCTTTCTACCCGGACCTAAATATTGCCCATAAATTTCAGCATCGCTTCCGCCAGTTTTTCACTGTCAACATGGTATTCGCCTTTTTCAATCTTTTCGGCCAGGCTTTTTAACTTGGCGGCCCTTTCGGGACGGGCTTCTTCATCAAGCCGTTCCGCTTCCTGTTTCAAACCTGTGATCAACTGGGAAAGCTCTTTACGGTCCTCAGGCTTGGACGCCGGTTTTTGAGAACCGCCTGAAGGTTTACCGGGCTCTTCGGTCAGAATGCGATTAATTAGTTGTAGGTAGTTTGAACTTATTCTCACCTTTGATCCCTTCTTTCATATAAATAATTGCCTTAGGTTACATGCTGTGAAAAACGCTCACATTAAAAATTATGTCTTTCATTACATATAATCGTCATGAATATAAAAATATTAAGGGGTAAAATAAAAAAGAAGATTACTTTTCCCAGGGGAGGATTTTTACTTCAAACTCTTGCTGATCGAGGATTAAACGGACATTATTCAAATTTTGCTCACAACGGTATTCCGTTGTCCCAAACTTGATTCTAATATTTTCATAAACACTGCCCAGGTAGACCCGGTTCTTGTAGGGCACCTGGATCTGGCCTTGATCGGAACTGGCCCGGGGAGAACCCGCTTCACCTATAAACACATCTCCCCCGGCTTTAATTGTGCCGCCGCGGAATAAACGGGCAACCCTTACTTCTCCGCCGCAGCTCATATGAGAATTATAAACACCGGCCCCGGTAATCATGATGTTGCCCGTGCATGTCAGGATGCTGTTTTGAGCATAGGGGACTGTTATATCTGCTTTGTCCAACCTTTGTTCACGGCCCTGTTTCAAACGTTCCAGCTTATCCAGGATTTCTCGCAGTATGGGCCGGCTAAGCGATTGGCTGTACTGAAAATCGGTAAAATGAGGAGCAATATCATTAATGGAGCGGACCAGGTTTTCTGGCAGCGATCGCCCGGCCTCCTTAGAAGTTTTCATTAATGAGCCGGCATATTCGGGTAGTTCGGCATATTTGCTCTGGAGTAAAGAACGAACCACGGCAGCTTCCATCTGATCGGTATGCTTGCCTCTTGCTTCTAAAGCTTTAGCTACCTCCTCAGACGCTTCCAGGGCACTGGCCACACTCTCCGTCATTTTGTCCAGGGTAGAATAGATATCCTGTAAAAGCATGTTGACCCAGCCGGCCTGGACCTTGCATTTTATACAGTTGCCCTTTAATATTATATTTCCGCCGGCTAATATTTCCGCTCCGGAGGCATTATCGCCAATTTCAATATCTCCATCAGCAGAAACCTTCATCCCTTCAGTAATAGCGCCATGGGCTTTAAAGTGCCCCCTAAAATCGATGTTGCCGCTTTTAATATCGACATCGCCTTTATGGGTATATACATTGTCAACCCTGAAAGTGTGAACACGGCCTTTCTTATACAAAGGCACCCCGGTCCGGATAGCCAGGACCTGCTTCTGATCATTGCTAAGTTCAGTGCCGCTGTCGCAATTGACTTCTGCAGTTGCTACAGGATCGGGCTGGATCTCGTGTCCGGTTACGCTCTTGCCCGGTTCACCCGGTTGTGGAGGATGTATATAGGCGATTACATCTCCGCTTTTGACCTGGACAATCTCATAACGTTTTCTATAATCAACGCGGTTCTCCTCATTATCATAAGTAACCGATTTCTTGCCCCCCTCAAAAAGAGGCTCGACCCAACCATTTTTCCCCTGCTTGACCGGCACTCCTGTTGCTACCGTGTACCAGCTGCCTTTATCTTCAAGCATTTGCTCCACGGCTTGCATATCGATTCCATAAGTAATACCTTCCCCTTTTATAGCCTCGAGAACATCATCACTACATAACGCTGAATAGCTTTCCTCGTGGGGAATTCCTTCTATGAGCAGGTCATCCGTGTATGGGTGATCTTCTACCGTATATTTCTTTTTTATACCCGGCACACTTCGGGCAGTAGCTTTTAACTGGTCTGCGGAAATCTTTATTTCAACCCGGTCGGGGACTATTTCTTCTTCAACCTTAAGAACCACATTATCTCCCGGGAAAACTTCCCCGTAATTTTTTATTTCCTGATCGTTAATGTAAACCCTTACCCCGGCGCCGGGGCGAACAGCCGCGCCTTCGGTTCCATCTTCAGGACCGGTTACCCTAACCTGGCCTTGTTCCAGGGCCACCAGTACCCTTTCTTCAGAGGCATTTTTGCTGTTATCTTGAGGTTTCATTGTCATATCCCCCGCAGGTTCATATTTTAGATTATAACTCACATCGCGCCGGCTAAAACCGTTTCAAAGCTTCTAGTGGCGCGGTTTTTTTTGAACCAGCTTTATTGCGTCAAGGACTATGGCTAAAACATCCAGGTCTTTTTGCATGGCCAGCAAATCAGCACGACCATATGATTCGCCTTTACTGGAAACAACATAACGTGGTGGAATTTTATTTAAAGCAATGGCACTGATATCAAGACGGCACTGCTGACAGGTGCAAAAATCATGATACTTTTTGATATCGTCTATAGTTTGGGACACTACATCTTCGATCAAGTTTTTTAATTCCACTGGTTTCCATCTCCCTTACAATTTTAAGTGCACCATGTAGAAGAGCTGGCTAAGAGCTGTTCGGGCAGCTCATGATCCTCGTAAACATACTCTACTGTTATATTAAGCCTATCGAGCAAATCAATTTCATAATTTTCGACTGGAGAAAAATTATCTTTTTCTGCAATAATCCTGACCCGGGGCCTGGTTGGGTAACCGTAGGTATTATGCACTACCACACCGAGATAACCATTATTCAGGCCAATAATCGTACCCACCGGATAAGCGGCAATATGATGATAAAAGGTTTGCATAACCTGCATATCATACCCCTCACATTCTTCTTCCATAATTTCCATGGCCTTATGAGGTTTAAAACCTTTCCTGTAGGGGCGATCTGAAACCAGGGCGTCATAAACATCGGCCACCGCACAGATCTTGGGGTAAAGTTCAATCTCATCCCCCTGCAGCCCTTGTGGGTAGCCTGTACCGTTTACTCTTTCATGGTGCTTGTGAATAATGGCTAAAGACGGCCCGTTAAAGAACTGCCTGCCTTTAACGAGTTCAAGTCCGTAAACTGGATGTTTTTCAATTTCCATCCGTTCTTCCTCAAGAAGCCGGTTAGGCTTATTCAATATTGTCAAGGGAACTACAACTTTACCCAGGTCATGCAAAAAGGCACCTATCCCCATATTTTTAAGCTCTGTTTTGTTCATTCCCAGGGAAATACCGGTCATGATAGCCAAAACTGCGACATTTACAGAATGCGAAAAGGTGTAGTCGTCAGTGTATCTTATGTCTGATAAATTGACGGTTAGATTCTTGTTACTCAATAGCTGGTTAATAATATCATCAAGTACGTTTGTTAATTCCTGCTTGGCCGTAACCAGTTTTGACAGCCTGGGGCGCTGATGCTCTTTTAAAGCAGTCAGGGTGGAGCGAACCATGTTGATGGCCTTCTCCCTGGTTTCATCAAGAATGACATCTTCAACTACAACATCAGGAATCAAATTGTCGTGAATATATACAGCCCGGACATTTAATTTCTTTAATTTCTGGATGTATTCCATTTCCAGCTTCACCCCGGCATTTAGTAGAGGGGCACCATTGTTGCAGGATACTTTTCTTGCTACTTCCATTCCGGGGCGTAAAGCCCACACAGGCACCAATCGCATTAACTCACATCCATTCATGGAACTACATCTTACTATTATATTTCGGCATTTAAATAAAAAACTTTACAGTGGTAATTAAAAAAACTTATACTATAATATAACAAATACAGAAAATAATCAAATGTGTCATACAGTTAAAAAATATGGCTGTTCCAGTCATAAGTTTCAGCTTTCCTCTTCCTTAAGCTTTAAAGGGCCCAGCCCAAATAACC
>CAYWIY010000012.1:0-32019 GCA_964458455.1 uncultured Syntrophomonadaceae bacterium
ATTTTACAATCCCGAAGAGCAATGATGTTATAGTTATGTTTGATAAGATCATGGGCACTGACAGGACGGGCCTTTACTTAGAACAGCAGCTAACTCCTGAAGAGATCGAGGAGCGCTTTGCTCCCGGGATCGAGGAGTTTAAAGCAAAGAGGGAGCAGTTTCTCATACCCCGGTACTGATCATTATTATCAAGACTCAAAAACTGGTGCGGTGTGCATAGTGGATCAGACTGTTTTTCATAACCTGAACTACAACGATAGAACAAGATTAAAGCTTTTCCAGGGGAACGTTGCGAGTCAAAGCTCAGCTTAGGTTGGAGAGAAGACGATGAAACCATTCCCTTTGCTTAGCGAGTCCTAATTTATGGCATAAGTTTCTATTTATTAATGGAAAAAAATAATAAGAGTAGCCTGAAGGGTCAGTAAAAGCTAAATATTTGGCATGAATGCCTCATGATGGTGCAGTTCAAAGTTATTTATAAGTTGGGCTGTTTAAGAAAGTGAAATAAAAAAAGCACTTGGGAAGGAGCTGGATTATTATGGCTGAGCAGTGGTATATAGCAAGACAGGGGGAAAGGTACGGCCCCTTTAGCTGGGAACAGGTTGCCTATAACTACCGGGAAGGTAAAATCAAGAATGACGATCTGTTGTGGAGCGAATCAACTGTTGACTGGATTCGTGCTGATCAATTGCAGGCCCTGTCAGGAAAAAGGAGCGAGCCGCAGCAGGGTGGAGGAACCGGTCAGGGCGGTGGTTCTGCGAGCCGGGCCGGCCAGAGTGCTTCCGGTTTAAATTATCAGATCCTGGGCTCTGTTATGCCCATGGTTGAGGTCAAGTTAAAGAGAGATGAACGCCTGTATGCCCAGAGCGGGGCCATGCAGTGGATGGACCAGAACATAAAAATGGAGACTGAAATGAAAGGCGGCGTTTTCGGGGCTCTTAAACGCCAGGTGTCCGGTGAGTCGATGTTTGTGCAGTATTTTACAGGCCTGGCTGATGGTGCGATTGTGGCTTTTGGCCATACTTATCCAGGCAACATTATTCCTGTCGATTTGACAAAAGGATCGATTATCTGCCAGCGCAGAGCTTTCCTGTGCGCTTTCGATACGGTTGAATATGATGTTTATTTTCAGAGGCGCATCGGCGCTGGTTTTTTTGGCGGTGAGGGTTTTATCATGCAGAAACTGTCCGGCCGGGGCACCGCTTTTATAGAGATCGACGGGGAATGCATTGAAAAACAGCTTGCTCCCGGTGAAAAGATCAGTGTGGAAACCGGTTCCGTAGGCGCTTTCGAAGAAAGTGTTGATTTTAATATTGAAAGAGTTAAGGGTATTAAGAACATGTTCCTGGGTGGAGAAGGGATGTTTTTGACCACCCTGACCGGGCCCGGGAAAATCTGGCTTCAGACCATGCCCATCCAGAGCATGACCGCAGAGCTGTTCCAATACCTGCCCAGCAGCCGGAGCAGCTAGTTTTTTACCGGTGCTGCCGGTTATCAGGTTGCTTTTATAATCGGCCTAAAGAATGTTCCTGATATTACTGCCCTATTCCATTTGCAGGGGCAAGAGTAGGAGGGCTTATGAACTTAGACCAGCTTTTGGCCCGGAACCTGCCGGACCCGCTCCTGCGGGCGGCGGTGAGGATGGTCCTCAGGGCCAGGGTGAAAAACCAGGCTACCGGAAGTGTCGAAAAACAGCAAGCTTTTAAAGAAGATTTTGTGGAAGGGCTCAAACAGGGTCCGATTGCCATTCATACTGGTGATGCTAATGAGCAGCATTATGAGCTACCGCCAGAGTTCTTCCAGGCGATCCTGGGAAAAATGATGAAATACAGCTGCGGCTACTGGCCCGGGCCGGTCGAGGTTTCACGGGCGGCGGATCACCTGGAGCAATCGGAGGTGGATATGTTAGAGCTCACAGGCAGCAGAGCTGAACTTGGCAGCAATCAAAAAATCCTTGATTTAGGCTGCGGGTGGGGATCAATGGCCTTTTACCTGGCCCCTCTCTATCAGGACTCTGAAATAACGGCAGTTTCTAATTCCGCGGACCAGATCGCTTATATCCAGCGCAAAGCCGAAGAAGAAAACCTGGCCAATCTTTCTGCCATAAAGGCCGACATCAACGATCTTTTTCTACCTGCCGAATATGACCGGGTGGTTTCGGTGGAAATGTTTGAGCATATGCGCAATTATGAGGCCCTGTTCGAAAAAGTAGCAGGCTTCCTGAAGCCCGGAGGCAAGTTGTTTGTCCATATCTTCAGCCACCATACTTATCCCTTCTTATACGAGAACCGGACCGGTAGGGATTGGATGGCCCGGCACTTTTTTACCGGAGGGACCATGCCCAGCCAGGATTTATTCCATTATTTCCAGAAGGACTTTATCCTGGAAAGGCAGTGGGCTTTGTCCGGGCAGCACTACCGCCTTACCCTTGAGGCCTGGCTGCAGAAAATGGACCGGCAGAAAGAACGGATTATGCCCTTGTTTAATCTTACATACGGCTCTAAAGAAGCGGAAAAATGGTGGAATTACTGGCGCCTGTTTTTCCTGTCCTGCGCCGAATTTTTTGGTTTTAACAACGGGAATGAATGGTTTATCAGCCATTACCGGTTTACCAGGAGATAAATCAAGGCAGGATTGCTAATATTTCTGTGAGTGGGAGTGGTTTGATGAAAGTGCTGGCCCTGGCTGACGTCCACCAATCGGAGCGGCACTGGGAGATGCTTGAAAGTGCTGTCAGGGAAGAACAGCCGGCCCTGGTTTTAATTGCTGGAGACTTGTTACCCAAGTACGAGGGAATCCTGGCCCAGGTATCGTTTGTGCCCCGGCTCAGGGAACATGCTGCAGCCATCAGGAGAACCGGGGCCGAGCTGGTCTTGATTCTCGGCAACGATGACAACCAGCTGGTTATCCCGGAAATGGAAAAAGGGGACCGGGAAGGGTTGTGGCATTATATCCCTGACCTGGCCAGGGAAGTGCGGGGTTATGAGTTTTGCGGCTGCCCCTGGGTGAGGGATTACCCCTTCGCTTATAAATACTGGGTAGTTCCCGACGAGCCTGGTGAAGTCTATATTGACCCGGTCCAGCTTGGCCCGCCGGCGTTGATTAACCGATCTAACGAAATTGAAGTTATAGATGATCTTGAAGCGTACCTGGGCAGTAAGCTTTCGATAAAAGAGTCGCTTGAAAACACGGCGGAACAGGTTGCCGGCCTTGAGCGTTCGATCTGGTTGATCCACGATCCTCCGAGCGGCCTGGACCTGGACCTTTGCGCCACCGGGGACCGGGTTGGCAACCCGGCAGTATACCGCTTCATTATGGAAAAGCAGCCTCTGCTTTCTATCCACGGCCATATTCACGAAGCGCCGAGCTACAACGGGGGAATCTGGGCCGGAAAAATTGGCAGGACCTGGTGTTTCCAGGCCGGGCAGAAAGAGCATGATCTCTGTTATGTTGTTTTTGACCTGGAAAATTTTGCAGTACATAATCCCAGGCATTCCCTTTACGGGTGCCTGGACGCTAAGATGACTTAATTAAGGCTTGGCAGGTACCGGCTAGATGATTTTTTTGTTATTTAGTTCTTGCTGGAGGTAGCCGATAAATTCTTCAGCCTTTTCGACGGGGGCCCTGGTAAGAAGGCTTACCGCAACAAACAGCACTGTCGAAATAATCCCGCTCCAGACTCCCGGCCACAGCCCCAGCGGGTAATACCCGGTATATTGAAAGACGGTAGCTGCGATTCCCCCGGTGATAACGCTGGAGAGGACCGCTGCAGGTGTGCCTCTTTTCCAGAAAAAGGCCCCGATCAGGGCCGGAACCATTACCAGCAGGCCGGCCGAGGAAGCCACTGATAGTGCGGCGATTAGATCAAGGCGCAGGGTGGCAAAAATTAAGATCACGGCGGTGAATAAAGGTACGAAAAACCGGCCCACCAGGAGCTCCCGGTTTTCATCTGTTTTTAAGCCCAGGTTCTTAAAAACATCGCGGGTGATCATGGACGACAGGGTCAGGATAATTGAGTTGATGGTAGAAATGGCTGCTGCACTGATGCCGAGCATAACCAGCAGGGCAATTACTGAAGGCACCAGGTCCAAACCGAGCAGGGCCGGGGTTGCGTCATCAGCCACATCCAGGCCGGGTAAGAGAAGGCGGGCGGAAAGTCCCCAAAATATGGATACCAGGGTGTAGATAAAGCCAAAGATCAGGAACCCCATGACCATGATCCTCATCTGGTTAAGAGATCGGGGCATGAACAGGCGCTGGCTTACCTGGGGGTTGGACAAAGAAAAGAAAAACCAGGGCAGGGTCAGGCCGACGAAAGCATGGATGTTGAAGAATCCCGGTCCCGGAACGGTTAACCAGGCCGGGTATTCGGCTTCCAATTGGGCAAACATGGGACTAAAACCGCCAAACCCCCGGTAGACTACGAATAGTACCGATAAGGTGGCCACGATCAGCATCACCGCTCCCTGCAGGGAATCGGTCCAGGCTACAGCACGCAAACCTCCTGTCCAGGTCCAGTAAACAGCGATTACGGCTGCAATAAATACACCGGTCAAAAAGGGAACCGCTCCACCGGAGATGCCTTCAACTAGGGCCCCGATCCCGGTTAACTGGACAGCGCTGTAGGGAATGAGGAAAATCACCGATGCTATGGCTGTAACGGCGGATACTGCCTTGCTCTGGTAGCGGTCCCCGAGAAGTTCGGTAGGAGTGAGGTAGTTATAGCGTTTACCTGCCAGCCAGAACCTGGGGCCAAAAAAGGCAACCAGGACCAGGCCAGAAAGATAGATCAGCTCGAAGCCAAGGGCGCCGACTCCCCCGATGTAGGTAAAACCGGCCAGGCCGATAAGCATAAATGCGCTGTAGGTGGTGGCGCTATAGGTCAGGGCGGCGACAATGCCGCCGAGTGCCCTTCCAGCCAGGAAATAATCATTGATCCCTTTACCCATTTTCCGGCGGGCATAGCGGGCTATAATAGTGCCTACAATAAAGTACAGGAATAGAGCCAGGTAGATCGTGCTAGCGCTCATCAAAATCCCTCCACCTGGCGGTTATTAACCCGAGGCAAATGATCACGATTACGGCAAAAATAACCCAGAACAGAAAGGCTCCGTAAAAACTGGCTAAATTACGCAGCAGTGGAGTGAAAGGAACGATGAATGCCGCCAGGATCATTAAGGTGAAAAGAGTGGCCCAGAATATGCGCAGCTCTTTCATGGACATAAAAATCCCTCATTTCTCGCCGTTTGTTTTGCGCTTATTCCTGCTATCACTTATTCCTACTATTATGATAGCATTTTTTTGCTTTCCAGTGAAAGTATTGTTTGGTAATCATTCGAACTGTCCCTGCGCCGCCGCTTAAATCTTAATCTTTCGCTTTAGTACCTGGCCTGCTTAAGAAAACTAAAACGAGCATAAAGTTCAGGCAAGAAAATGCCGGTGAAGCGAAGCTCTGTCTAGAGGTCTTTGAGAAGCTTGTTTTGATCGGATTGTTCGATTAAGGCATAGAAATCGTGCAGGGCTTTTTCCAGGGTTTTCAGGGCCGGAGAGGGTTTGGCGATCAGGGCCTCTGAACCCCTAAATTCCAGGCGTTCCAGGGCAGTCTTGATGCTGATCTTATTGATATCCAGGGCCGGCTGGTATGAGCTCTCCTTGTCGGCACCAGTTCTGACTGTGCTGATCAAACCTGCTTCTACCAGGTCGTTGAGTATGGTTCTGACGAGGTTGTTTGGGATCTGAAGCGTGCGTGAAATCTGGGCCGGGGTAAAGGGGCCTACTCCGGCTTGAAAGTTTGCTACCAGCAGTTGCAGGATGTAAAGGGTGAGGATTTTTTTGTTGAAAGGGCTGATGTTCCTGGTTTCAGATTCGAATTCGTAACTTTCCACGTTATGGTTGGCATAAGACAGTTCCGCCCCAAAAAGGACAATAATCCAGCTTACGTGCATCCAGAGCATCAACAAGGGCAGGGCGGCAAAAGAACCGTACATGGCCCCATACCTGGCGGCGCCGATCTGAAAAGCGATATAGCCCCACTGGGCTACCTGGAAAGCGGTGCCGGAAATGAATCCTGCGGCCAGGGCTGAGGTAAAGCGCACCCTGGTATTGGGCATGACCATGAAGAGCAGGGTAAAAAGGATCCAGATAATCAGGTAGGGCGCAAGCCTGATAATGAATAGCAGCAGGGAATCAATAATGGCCCCGTTAAGTTCCTCGACCCGGGTATTGAGATAAACTGTAGAGACGCTGGCCAGGATGAAAAAGAAAGGGACGATAAACATCATGGCAAAGTAATCACTTAATTTCCGGGACAGGGGCCTGCCCCGGCTTACCTGCCAGATTTCGTTAAAAGATTTTTCGATATTGTTCAGGAGCATGGTGATTGTATAAATCAGGGCAAACAGCCCGGCAACAGCCAGGGTGCCGCCATGGATTTCGGCAAGCAGCCCTTCTGTAAGTTCCATCAACCAGTAATAAACTTCTTCCCGCCCTACCAGGGCGGCCTGCAGTTGCATTTCCAAGTATCTTTCGAGGCCGAAGCCCTGGGCTATGCCGAAAGCCAGGGCTGCAGCAGGCACTATGCTGAACAGGGAATAAAAAGTGAGGGCTGGAGCTCTCAGCAGGACCTGGTCTTCTTGCATTCCCCGAAAGGCCAGGACCAGGACGCGAAGCTGGTTAAGCAAAAAGCTTTTACCCGGAGAAAGACTCCTGGACGGAATACGCCAGATATCGAGCAGTATAAACTGGATTGCTCTTTCTATTGCGCGAATTATGCCCAGGAACACTTCTTTCATTGCAATTGCCTGCCTTCCGCCGGTTTTGATAATGCTTTGTATTGGCAACCTTACCATAGTTTTACATATCTATCAAGTTAAGCTGCTGTGTCCTGTGGTTAGCCTGCAGTTAGTCAATGTCGGCACCTGATCATGGTGCTTTGCTGGTGATCAAAGGGAATGCATATTACGGGAGGGAAACACGGGTGCGCTTTTACCCTGCATATAGCGCGGGTTAGGCCGGCAAGGGGGATTTTAAGGCAGTTCAACTAAATTAGTTTATTTCGAATTAAGCAAATAATCACAAATATATGTTATAATGTTTACAAGGAAAAGCATCTTCCGCACCGCAACCCTGAAGGTGGGAGGGAAGACCATGTATTCAAGAGATGCCGATCGGCCTGAAAAGTTCGGTTCACCCGGTGTAGCATTTGTTAGAGCTCTCAAAGTTTTGATTAATACTATTACCGCTACCAGCCCCAAACTCAATTCACTGCATGCGGAAAAGACCAATGCCACGCTGGGAGTTTCAAGCGAGGTTCTGGGGGCTTTCCTGGAGTCCAGGGAAAAGGCGGCCATGATAACCGGTTATGTATGTCCCATGTGTGTGGAAGATCTTAAGTGGGGTATCGATTAAAGCAGTAGCTGCTCCGGACACGAGATTTTATAATTTTGGATTATAAAACAGAGCTACAATTTGAAATTTCAGGCATGCAAAAGTATAAGTATATAGTTTTGCAGTATTGATCTGGCAGGAAGTAGTTTTGTGGCTGCAGGTTTTGTACGATCAATAATCCCGGCCTTTTGGGGCCGGGGTTTTACTTTTTATGTGCGCCCGGCACTGGCCTTAATTTGTTGTTTGGGGCGGTTAACTAAGCCTTCTGCCAATTACAGGCCTATACCCCAGACCAGCGGCAGCCAGAAGTAGAGAATCAGGGGCAGTAAAAGGATCGTTATCAGGGTTATGCCCAGGCCGGCCCGGGCCATCTGCTCGATGGATATGTAACCGCTGCCGAAAACTACGGCGTTGGGGGGAGTGGCTACGGGCAGGATAAAGGCAAAAGAGGCAGCCGCAGTCGCTACGATCATGAAGCCAAGAGGATGGACGGCCATAGCCCCGGCCATGGCGATCATAACCGGCAGCATCATGGAGACTGTTCCGGTATTGGAGGTCACGTTTGACAGGAATACCACCAGGGTAAAAATGCCGAAGATGACCAGGAGCGGCGGAGCATCTTGCAGGACGGCCATTTGTCCGCCCAACCATTCGGTCAGGCCTGATTCCTGGAAACTGGTGGCGATAGCGATGCCCCCGCCGAAAAGAAGCAGTATCCCCCAGGGTATTTTAACGGCTGTGTCCCAGTCCAGCAGGAAAACTCCTTTGCTGAAATCCGAAGGTAGAATAAAGAGTATTGAGGCTCCGATTACAGCAATCATGGGATCGGTGAGGGCTGGGATAAGATCTTCAAAGAGCAGGCTCCTGGTAATCCATCCCAGGGCGACCAGGCAAAATACTGCCAGGACCATTTTTTCTTCTTTTAGCATGGGTCCGAGCTGTTTTATTTCCTGGTCAATAACCTCTTTCCCGGTTTTCAAGCCCTTAATCCGGTCCAGTTTGAAAACCTTGATCAAGTAAAACCAGATCACGATTATAAAGATTATGGACAGGGGCAGGCCAAAAATCATCCAGTCCAGGAAAGATATGTTCTTTTCCAGGGTGGCTTCCGCTACTGAGGCAAAAATGGCATTGGGTGGAGTGCCGATCAAAGTACCCATTCCTCCCACTGAGGCGGAATAAGCGATGCCAAGCATCAAGGCGGTGCCGAAAGAAAATTTGCCGGCTTCCACTTCGATATCCAGGTTTTGTTCCTTGATCAAACGTGCTACCTGGAGGATTACGGCCAGGCCAACCGGCATCAGCATCATGGAGGTGGCTGTGTTGCTGATCCACATGGATAGAAACCCCGTGGCCAGCATAAATCCGAAGATAAGCCGGTTGGGCTTGGGGCCCATGGCTTTGACTATGGTTAAGGCCATCCTGCGGTGCAGGTTCCAGCGCTGCATGGCTGCAGCCAGCATGAATCCGCCCAGGAACAGAAAGACAATTGAATCGGCGTAGCCGGTAGCTGTTTTATCAAAGCCCATTACACCGGTCAGTGGAAACAGGATCAGAGGGAGGATGGAAGTGGCCGGTATAGGTACTGCCTCGGTCAGCCACCACAGGGCAATCCATCCCGTAGAAGCCAGGGCGCTGCGCATGGGGAAGGTAAAAGATTCTGTAACCGGTATAAATATAAGGCAGAGGATAAAAAACAGAGGACCTGCTGCCAGTCCGATCTTTTTACGGGGGGGGTAGGCTTGCTGGGTATCTTTGCCAATTACTTCTTCTTTAAGCTGTTCTTCAGCAGTTTGCTTTGATTTGTCATTTTCCGTCATGATTATTGCTCGCTTTGTTATAAGATTTGTGGGTTTTAAACCCTGCATATTTTACCACAAATAAAGCGAGTTTAAAACAGAAGTGCCTGCACTTTCAATTTTCATCACCGGAAGGGGAAAACCTTTGCAGGTTTAGGAAGAATGACACCACCGCACCCAGCAGGGCTACAAAAGCGGCCAGTAAAAAGGCCAGGGAAAATGAAGTGGTCATGTCCGCCAGGTAGCCGGCAATGGCCGGGCCCAGTGCCTGACCGATACCAAAAACCAGGGTGACAAACCCCAGGCCTGCCGGAGCAAGTCTGCTTCCTAAATAATCACCGGCGGTGGCGGCCATGACACCTGGGATGCTCCAGGCGGTCAGGCCGAAGAGAAGCGATGAAATCAAATAACCTGAGAAAACAAAGGTTTGTGAAAAGATCAGGAATGATATAAATTGCAGGGTAAAGATGGCTACAAAGCCGGCCCGGCGGCCGAAACGATCCGAGAAAATACCCCACAGCAGGCCGCTGAATATACTTAGAACGCCGATCAACGCCCAGAGGCTGCCGGCAGTAGTTTCAAGCATGCCTCTTTCATCAACCAGGAAAGAGGCAAAAAAGGTGGAGTAAATGATGTAGGAAAAGCCGAATAAAAAGTATATTACGGCCATGTGCCAGATTGTCCTGGAGCCGAAAACAAGAGACCACTGCAGGGTGGAAGCTTTGCCGCTGTCCTCGGGTTCTTTTTCTCCCCCGACCGGGGCCAATCCGATCTCCTCGGGCCGGTTCACAAGGTACTTGTAGCTCAGGATCGCTATTACCAGGACCATGCCGCCGAGCAGGTACCAACCTACTCGCCAGCCAAAGTCGCCGTAATAGCCAAAAACCCTGGGCAGGACTATACCGACCAGGACCAGCCCGATCCCGCTCCCACCGGACATTAACCCTGTGGCCATGCCCCTTTTACGCTGGGAAAACCAGGAGGAAGCCAGGCCCATCATGGGGACATTACTGCCCCCGCTGCCCAGCCCGGTAACCAGGCGCATGATAAAGGCCAGGGCAAATCCCTGGGTGAATCCGGTCCCAATCATGGCCAGGGCGACTACAAAGAGAGAGCAGGTGATAACGATTCTCGGGCCGTAGCGGCTGGCCAGGATTCCTCCCAGGAGAGAAAAGATCAGGTAGCCGGTCAGGTTGCCGGTGGCCAGCAGCCCCATTTCAGTCGAGCTTAATTCAAGGTTGCGCTGCATGACCGGCAGGATCATGGTATAGCCGAAACGGGCGAAGCCCAGGGAACCAACCACTATTATGGTCCCGATGCTAATAATTAGATAACCGTAATGAATCCCCGGTTCACCGTTCCTGGAAAACAACTGGCCAAACAATATGATCACCTTATTTCAAGTTCTTGGAGTTAGCGGGCTCTCCTGGGCTGCCATGCTTCAAGCTCACATATTTACCGGGCTTTCAAGGTAATGGTTTGATAGGAATGGTATGATTAAACACTTGCTATTTAGCCGCCGGCCATGAAAATCAAGAAAATGAGCTCGTCTCCGTCTTTGAGCCTGGCATCCTTATCTTCCGGCCATGAAAGGCGCCTGCCGTTGAGAAAAACCTGGTAGGCAAAGTCCATACTCCCGTCAGAATAGAACATTTCATCTCTAAGGGCGGGATACAGCCTGATTAGTTCATTCATCGCTTTTTCAAAGGAGTCGAAAGATTTATCAAGCCTGGCTTTTGCAGTGCCTGTGACATCTTTCAACCCTGATTTAAATTCTATCTTAATGGCCACTGGTTATGCTCCCAGGTTACAACCTGCATTAACGGATTAACGCCGCAGGGTGCATGTTTTAAGATCATAATTAAGTTACAGAGGGTCCGGAAAAGAAAGGTTTTTCCTGGACATCTTCCCTGTCCTCAAATACAAGCGCCCCGGTGGGGCAGGCCTCCACGCATACCGGCCGGTCCAGGTCCCGGCACTGGTCGCATTTTACAGCCATCTGTTTAACCAGGTTTCTTTTCATGCTGCCGTACGGGCAGACCATCACGCACATCCAGCAGCCGACACAGCGGTCGTCGTTTGTAACGACGCCTGTTTCTTCGTCTTTTTCTATACAGCCGACCATGCAGGCATCAAGGCAGGGAGGTTCGTCACAGTGACGGCACAGTTCCTGGTACTCGTAGCGTTCGAAAAGATTCTGGCGTATGCCTATCCTTCCCAGGCGCGGGTTTGCCACCCCTTCATGGGTCAGGGCGCAGGCGTTGGCACAAATCCGGCATCCGATGCATAAGGTAGGGCGGCAGTAGATTTGTTTTTGTTTTACAGCCATGTTATCAGTCCTCCCTAATTCCCGCTCAGATCCCTGAGCCGGTTTAGTTCTTCAATCCGCTCCCGGGGCAGCATGCCGTCCCGGTCCCATCCGGCCAGGTCATAGTATTCATCAAGCATCTTGTTAAACCCTTCCCGGTCGATATGGCTGCCCTTGGCCCGGGCGCTGGGCATGGGCTCATCGAAATAGCGGGCCGGCAGGGTGTCGTCTTTCCGGGAGATGCCTTTTTCCTGGTAATTGATCAGCCTTTCCTGGTCTAAGACCCTGCGTCCCACCTGCCTCAAGTCTTCTTTGCTGAATTCCAGGCCGGTAGCCAGCCTGGTCAGCTCGCTGAAGTGATCGTAATTCAGGTTGCGGGGGCTGTTGAAACCGTGGCAGACAAATTTGCAGATGCCCATGCAGTCAACAACAGCGTAAATAGTTTCGCTAAAATGGACTACCGTACTTTTCGATTCATACGAAGTCGGGTTGGGATCAACCGGCTCGCCGTAAAGCTGGGTGGTGAATGATACCGGCAGGTCCAGAATTTCCAGGGTGGGCCTGCTGCGGAGGTGGTCTGCGCCGCGGGAGGAAGTGGCAATCCCGAGGGCAAAACCTTTAAGGTAGCGCACATCGTGCGGGTCTGACTGAGGCAGGCCTTTGATGGCAATCAGGAAGTCTGCAGTTTCCGGGCCGTATTTTTGGACCAGGCGGCTTCCTTCGGCCAGGGTGTCGCCCAAACCTTTCCGGTAGGCAATATCATAAATCAGTTTTTTGGCCATATCATAGTCGCCGAAGCGCAGGGTCCGGCCGGCGGTTTCTTCGTTCAGGTATCCTTTTTCAAACAGTTCGATGGCCCAGGCAAGGTAAGTCCCGGTAGAGGAAACATCCAGGCCCAGGTCATTAACGATGTTGTTCAGGTCGATCATCTTGCCGGTATCGGCCACACCGATGTTCGCACCCAGCAGCACCTCGGTGGTATACTCCGGGCCCTCGCCGCCTAAAGTGTTGCGGTGCCGGCAGTGAACCACGCAGCCGTAGCAGCCGATCATTTTTTCGACGTGTTTGTGCACTTCTTCAGCGTTGAGGGTATCGAAGAAAACGGTTTGCTGGCTGTTGTGGGTGCGGATGGCGCCCAGGTAGTTGCTGACGTCATAAAGCAAAGGTGTGCCCACCCGGCCCAGGACGTTGATCACCTTGGATTCCTTAAGGTAGTCTCTCAGTTCGATATATTTATCAAGCATACCCTGCGGGTTGGCAACGGGAAGCCCCTGGTTGCCTCTTGCTACCACGGCTTTTAAGTTTTTTGATCCCCAGACTGCCCCGGTCCCGCAGCGCCCGGCGGCATTTTTTACCCCGTAACGGGTGCAGGCAAAGCGGACCAGGTTTTCACCGGCCGGGCCGATGGACTGGACTTCTACATCTGAACCCAGGTCGTAATGGAATTTGGCCTCGGTCTCACTGCACAGCAGCCCCCAGTAATCTGAAGCATCGCGGATCTCGATGTTTCCATCTTCCAGGTAGAGGTAAACCGGCTTGTCTGCTTTGCCGAGGATGATCAGTCGGTCGATGCCGGCAAAGCGCATTTCCGGGCCCAGGAAGCCTCCTATGTTGGAATCGCCGATGATCCCCGATTCAGGCGATTTGCAGGTAACGCTGTGCCGCCCGGTGTTGGGCGCCAGGGTGCCGGTCAAGATCCCGGTGCCCAGGATTAAGACATTGTCGGGAGACAGGGGGTCGGCCTGCGGTTTTAAGTATTTATACAGGTAGTACATGTTAAGGCCCCGGCCGCCGACAAAGTGCCTTATAATTTCTTCAGGTGTTTCTATAAAGTCAACTGTGCGGTCGGTAAGGTTTACAACTGCATTGACACATAGCGGTCTAGTTTCTTCCACTGTAATCACCTCTTTAAAAAGACCGGATTTTACCGCCAGGCCCTCTTATCCAGTTCTCTTTCGGTCCAACTTTGTTCATTAAAACTTTTTTCGTAACGCCTGGTTGAAGTATGGGTTTCCGGCCACTCGATGGTGGTTCCCTCGACATCGGCTTCCCTCTTCTTGCGCAGGTAGTCATAAAGCTGGTACTTTTCTTCCAGGATGGAATCTTTGATAATGCCGACCAGGTTTTGTTTCCGGATTAGATTGTTCACTGCGCCTGCTTGACTGATGTCGCCTATAAAAATGGCTCCTTTTAAACGGTTATCTTTAAAGACCAGCTTTTGATAGATGTTGTTTTTTTCACTGGACCTGATTTTCACTTCTGTTCCTTCTATGCCTTCAGTTTCAGGGTCGAAAAGGCCCATTGATATAACCGGTATGCCGTAGAATGAGACCGAATTCATACCTACCGATCCGGGGTAGCGTAACATTTCCCCGGCCATGCACATCCCGGCATAACGCCCCTGTTCGTAAGCGTTGGGCCAGTTGGCGTTGACCATGCCGCTTTGCCTGGGGATGTCATGAGTTTCGGCCACGTCGCCGGCGGCAAAAATATTGGAAAAAGAGGTCTGAAAGTAGGGGTTGACTACAATACCCATATTTACTTCAATCAGGGTGTTTTCCGCCAAAGTCGTGTTGGGAGCTACTCCGGTAGCGATAATGACGGTGCTGCAATCGATCCTTTCCCCGTTTTTGAGGGTGACACCGGTTACACCGTCGGTATTGTTGCCGGTAATTTCCTGGACGGCGCAGCTGGTTATAACGTTGATGCCACCTTCTTCCAGGCGCCTGCGGACCAGATCTGAGCTTCTCTGATCGAGAACCCTGCTGGCGATGCGGGGCAGCAGTTCAATTAAGGTTACATCAGCCCCCGCTTCCTGGAGCCCGTAAGCGGCCCGCAGGCCAATCAGGCCCGCTCCGATCACTACAGCCCGGTTCCCCTCTTTGAGGCGGGCCAGTATTAGCCTGGCATCTTCATAAGTTTGGAAGATGCCCACCCCCTCATAGTTCTCACATCCGGCTATGGGGGGGACATTGACCTTTGAGCCTGTGGTTAAAAGCAGGCGATCATACTTAAGGTATGATCCGTCCTCCAGGCAGACTTGTTCTGCCAGGGGGTCTATTTCTGTGACTGTTCTTCCAAACATAGTATTTACCCGGTGTGCCTGGTAAAAGTCTTCCGGGCGGTAAGGCATGCGGTCTGCGGTTACATCTCCGGCCAGGTAGTGGGCGATCAGGGGCCGGGAATAAACGTGTTCTTGTTCATTGCTGACCACGGTCAGGTTGCTTTTTTGATCAATCCGCCGGATTGACTCGATTGCTCCCACCGCGGCGGCGCTGTTGCCAACGATTACATATTCCACTTCTATCTGCCTCCCCGTAACTTTCTTCCCCTGTTTTAAGCCGTTTTAGTCGGTAAAAGTGGTAAGAAGAATCCCCTCCCGGCCCTCACCTCCAGGCAGGGAGGGGTGCTTTTCTATGGGAGCGGTTGCCTCCCAGAATAGTATACAGCCGGAACCGGCGGGCCGCACCCATTTAAGCATTACCCTCTTTAAAAATCGGGCTGTAAAATCACCCGTTTCATCAGTTTTCCGGCATGCGATTCTTCGAATGACTTTTCGATCTGGCTCATGGGGCGCACTTCTACAAACGGTTCTATTT
The DNA here is from genome assembly GCA_964458455.1 of uncultured Syntrophomonadaceae bacterium. GTDB lineage: Bacteria > Bacillota > Dethiobacteria > DTU022 > DTU022 > B1SED10-74M. The sequence goes on from CAYWIY010000012.1 coordinate 15,093, forward strand.
TAATCCTGTCATCGAGGATCATTTGCAGGACTTCTTTATAATAGCGGGGCAGGCAGCCCCAGGTCCCAATAATTTCTGCATCAAAAGCCATCAGCCTTGAGAGCATGTATTCAACTTTTTGCATTCCAAACCCGACCACCATCAGTTTTCCGGTGAAAGAAAGCAGTTCCAGCCCTATTTCCTGCCCCATCTTGGAACCGGAGCACTCAAATATTTTCCAACCATGGCCGGGCAGACCGTTTTCCTTGCAGTAACCCTTGTAGGTATTTTTTATATCCTTTATGCCCTGGTCCAGGGTGCTGATAGCGTGGGTGGCTCCATGGTTTAGGGAGCGTTCCAGCTTTTCCTTGCTCCTGGCGATGGCGATCACAGTTTCTGCTCCCAGGGCGGATGCAATCTGGGTCATGTAGACGCCGATGCCACCGGTAGCGCCGATAATAACTACCCGGTCACCGGGCTGGATGTTAGCCCGTTTTGCCGCCTGGTAAGGCGATGTTATGGCGTCGGCCACTACTGAAAGGTATTCCAAGGGCATACCTTTCCGGTCTTCAACCACGCATAAATCTTCCGAGGGGACCGGGATATGGCTGGAAAAGCCCCCGTAAATACCCATACTGTTGCCGGGCATTTTTTGCTTGAGGCAGCGGTTTCCCCGGCCTTCAGCGCAGATGTCGCATTTGTTGCAGGGCATTACTGCCGGGATAATTACTTCTTTTCCGATTAAGTGTTCATCGCCGGCTACCACTTTCCCGCTGATTTCATGGCCCAGGGTTAGCGGGGGATCGTTGACCGTGGGGACCCCATCGTAAAAGTAACCGACATCGGTATGGCAGACTCCGCACCCGGCAACTTCCACCAGGACTTCCCCGGGCTGCAGTTCCGGAACATCGATAGCGGTTTTTTCCAGCTTTCCAGGTTCCGTCATCTGCCACGTTTCTATTTTTGCCGGCACGCTCATGAGGTAAAACCTCCTTTAGCTTTATTATTTTCCTTTCCAGACCGGTTTTCGTTTTTCCATGAATGCCTGCAGCCCTTCAACAGCATCTTCTGTTTTCATGACTTCTTCGAGGTAGATCCGGTCTATGGCTTTCAGGCCTTCTTGAAAATCTTTGTTCAGGCCGGCCAGGGCAGCCTTCTTGGTCAGGGGGATCACGGCCGGACTCAACCTGGTAAACCGCTTCAGGAAATCTTTGGTTTCGGCCTGGAAGCTTTCGGCCGGGATGACTTTGTTGACAAGGCCTATTTGTTCGCCCCTTCCTGCTTCAAAAGTATCACCGCTTAACAGTATTTCCATGGCCAGGGGCCATGACACCAGGCGGGGCAAGATATAACAGGCAATGGGGGGGAACACTCCTACCTGTATTTCCGGCTGGCCCAGCTTGGCTTTTTCTGAAGCCACCACCAGGTCGCAAAAAAGGACGATTTCATAGCCGCCGCCAAGCGCCGCCCCGTTGACCAGGGCTGCGATGGGCTTGTTTATTTCGGACATGGTCAGGAAAAGGCGATCGAAAACATCGATCATAGAATCGACTTTGTCCGGGGTGTGATCGGCAATTTCAACACCGGCGGAAAACGCTTTTCCTTCACCGGTAATTGCCACTACGGATTCGGGCTGCTCACCGGCCCATTTCAGGGCCTGGATTAATTCTTCCATCATTTCTATGTTTAAAACATTGAGCGGCGGATGGTCCAGGGTAATGGTGACCACACCGTCTTCGCTGCTGGTATGCAAATACTTATATGCCAAAACAATTCACCTCTTTTTGCCTGCCGCAGGCTTCGGTTAGGAGGAGCGGTGTTCCCGGCCACAACCGGAGCATTTAACTCCTGTTGGAGCGCCGGCCGGGAACACCTTTATTTCAAATCGTTAAACAAAACTGATCCGGGCAGGCTGTTACTCCTGCTTTTCTCCCATCACTGCGTCGACCAGATCTTGATCGAAGGGATGGGCTTCTGCAAGAAGCTGGCGATACTTGATGAAATCGATCGTATCCTGGCCGGTCAGTTTCTTGGTATTGAAAGCGTTGAAGCCCAGGTAGGCTTCGGTTTGCATGTTGGCAGCCAGCCAGTGGCGGCTGGGCAGTTTAGCCTGATCCCAGAAAAATTTCTTCTTCTGACGGATACCGTCGATGGACATCATCAGGCAATTGGGGAAGAGGTTGCTCAGGGTCCAGACTACCTTGTCGATTTCCTGGTCCAGCAGGGTAAAGTCTGTTTCCCCGGACTTGAGCATTTCTTTGCCCTTGTCTTTTTGTTCCCGCTCGGCCATTTCCCCGTATACAATTTCCCCGTTTTCCATATATTTATCGGTGACAACCAGGGGATTGCGGACGAATTCGCCGTTAACCTTCAGTACCGGCACTGCCTTGGAAATCAAGCCCAACCGCAGCATCTTGTAGGAGCTCCACAGTTCACAGGAAATACAGCTCCACATAGCCTGTTCCATGGTCAGGTAGACAGGAAGGAAGTCGGTGGAACCGCCTACCGGCGCAGAACCGTGCTTGGGGCCTGCTTGCCCGAACAGGGCCAGGTCTGATGATATAGTGATATCACAGGCCATTCCGATTTCCTGTCCCCCGGCAACACGCATTCCGTTTACGCGGCAGATGACCGGCTTTTTACACATCAAAATGGAATCAACCATGCCGTTAAAAAGGTCCATGTAGGCGCCGTATTCGCTGGGGTTGCCGCTGTAATATTCGGCATACTCCTTGGTATTGCCCCCGGTGCAGAAAGCCCGATCCTCGGCGCCGGTAAAGATTACAGCCACCACGGAACGATCCATAGAAGCCTTGTGCATTCCGGCAATAACCCCTTTAACCATCTCAGTTGTATAAGAGTTGAGCTGCTTAGGGTTGTTCAGGGTGACCCAGGCTGTAAAAAGGCCCTCCACTTCTTTGCCTTCGGCATCAAGGACCGGTTTCTTTTCATAAACAATGCAGGGGGGCTCTGTCCCAAAATATTGGTCGCCGTACAGCTGGTGATCTACTATCCCCTCCTGGCGGGGCCACTTGTTAAGATCCATGCTAATCCTCCTTAATAAGGTAATATTGCTTAATGTAAATTAGATCCGGGTATACCTGTGTTGGGTCGATAGCGCTTCTTTTGCATCTTCACCCCCTTGATTACAGCATGCTGCTGGATATTAAAATAAACTCATTTGATCAAGGCGCCGGCTCAAATTCATAGCTGATTTGCCCGTCAGGGTAACTGACCGGGTTTACAGTAATATCCATGCCCCCGGATAAATCATTTTCGGTAAAACCTTCTTTAAACCGGCCGAATACTTTGGTCCCGTTAAATTCCGCCACAGCCAGAACGTAGGGGACGTCTTCTTCAAAACCGGTCGGGGCAAAGTAAGACCTGGTAAAGCTGATCAGCCTGCCCCTGGGGTTGATTTTGACCCATTCCATGTCGCTGCCCAGGCAGGAGTAACAATCAGCCCGCGGTGGGAAAAAGGTAAGCCCGCAGGGACTGCAGCGGGTGGCGTAGAGTTCCCCCTGCTCCAGGTAATCGATGAAAGCATTTGTTTTGGTCTGGGAGGTAAAACTCAACCTCCCGAAGCGTTCAAAACCCATTCTGTTTACCTCCTCTGGTAACAGGCCGCCTGGATACCCTGTGCCCTGGTGATAATATTTGCTTTATTGATTGAGCGCTGGGGCCGGTAAAAGCTGTGGTATTGTTTCGCCTGCTATTATGTAGCAGTGCGGGGCGGCGATTGTTGCTAAAACTGATGATATAAATCGGGAAGTTCGTGCCGCCCCCATGGCACCGCTTAATTCTTAATCTTTCGCTATACTACTAGCTTAATGAAAGATAAACGTGAAAAAAATCCCTTAAAAGCATGGAATCAAGGTTAAAATAGGGTGAAATCAGGGCTAACACCTTAGGTTGAGCACCTGTAGCCGGCTCAGGTCCGGTGATCCACTACCCGAACCGCTTTACCTTCAAAGCGAGGCAGGCTGCCGATGGGCTTGATTTCAATTTCGCATTTCTTGGCCAGGTGTTGATGGAGTTCTTTTTCTAAGGCTTCGATAAAGTGTTCGTCAACATCGGTCCAGGTAGTAGGCTCAATTTCGATTTTCATGGTGTGCAAGCCTTTTCTCTCTCCTACTATGATCTGCCAGTTTTCGCTGAGCTCGGAGTGGTTCAACAATATGTATTCCACCTGGCAGGGAAAAATGTTGGTGCCGCCTACGAGGATCATGTCATCCAGCCGGCCCAGGAATTTTGTAATACGGGGATGGGTGCGGCCGCAGGGGCACTCCTCAAAGCTGGCGATGACATGGTCTCCGGTCCGGTAGCGTAAAAGCGGCATAACTTCAAAACTGAGGTTGCTGATCACCAGTTCACCCGGCATATCTTTTCCGGCCGGTTCCATGGTTTCAGGATCAAGGATTTCCACCAGGTAATGATCGCCCCACATATGGATACCGTTTTCATATTCGCAGTCCATAGCAATGGGGCCGCCCATCTCGGTGAGGCCGTAACAGCGCCTCATACCGCCTCCGTGGGCGCTATATCCGAGCCGTTCGTTAATCCTTTCTCTTAATTCATCTGAACAGGGCTCGCCGCCGTGAAAGCCCAGGCGCAGCTTGAGGTCTTCAACCGGGTCGATCCCTTTATCTGCGGCAAATTCGGCCATGTAGACAGCGTAGGAAGGGGTGCCTGTGAAGACGGTAGTGCCCCATTCCCGCATCAGGCGCAGTTGTCTTTCCGTGCCGCCTGCCCCGGTGGGGATTATTTTTGCGCCCAGGGTTTCCATGCCGTAATGAAAGCCAAATCCACCGGTAAAAAGGCCGTAACCGTGGGACTGCTGAATAACATCACTCTTTGTTAACCCTCCTGCAGTGAAATTACGGGCCATGCAGGTTGTCCAGACATCCAGGTCATTTTGGCTGTACATCATGGGGGTGGGCACCCCGGTTGTGCCTGAAGTCATGTGCACCCGGACAACATCTTCCCAGCTGCCGGAAACCAATCCGCTGGGGTAATTATCCCGCAGGTCGGTCTTGGACATGAATGGTACTGCTTTGATATCATCCCAGTTTTTTATATCACCTGGTTCCAGCCCTTGTTCATCGAAGCGGTTTTTAATGAAGGAGTTTTTGTACACCTGGCGGGCTTGTTTTCTAAACTTCTCAAACTGGATTTCCTGCAGTTCATCCCGGGACATGGTTTCCCATTTTTCTTCGTAAAAAGACATATTACCACTATCCTCCTCGAGGCATGCAGAGTTTTGGTTTCATTCATAATGAAACAAACGGGCAAAGCACCCGGCCCAGGTTAAAGCCGGAATATAAAAAATTCTTCTTATAAACTCAATATTATTAAATTTTAAGCTATTTTTCCATCACCTAAAAGAGGTATTTTTTCCTGCATAGTGTGATAAATGGGTTAGCACTGCTTTTGGGCGGTTAGTGGGAAGGGAAATGTTCGATAATGAAGAATAGTTATTATTAAAATACGATAGAGATTTTTCACGCATTTCATGATTGTGTGAAACTAAACTAACCAGTGGGAGTGGGGATATGATGACCGTCAGCAAGTGGATGCATGTTGGGACTGTCTTGAAAAATAACGCAGCTAATTATCCAGATCACCTTGGTTGCCAGGACAAAAATAAAAGTTTTACTTTTAAGGAGTGGAATGACAGGGCCTGCCGCTTAGCCAACGGGCTTAAGGAAAAAGGAGTCGGTTACGGAGACCGGGTAGCTATTCTTGCCTATAACCGCGCTGAATGGATGGAAATGTATGCCGCCTGCGCCAAGGGAGGTGTAATTGCCGTTCCGATCATGTTTCGGCTTACACCGCGCGAATACGAGTATATTTTAAATCATGCCGAATGCAAGGCTTTTATCGTCGAAGCTCCCTTTGTGGAAGGAGTTATAAGTATTAGCAGTAAACTAAAAACTGTTCCAAGTGATAACTATATCTGTATCGGTAACGGGGATGCGCCGGAGGGGTTTGTCGATTACGAGCGGTTTATCGAAGAGAGCTCGCCTGGTGAACCGGATGTCATGGTCGATGCGGCCGATATCTGGACGATCATGTATACTTCCGGAACAACCGGCAAGCCTAAAGGCGCGGTGCGGACCCATGAAAGTTACATGGCCCAGTACATGCTCAGCAACGTCAACATGGGCGTCTGTTCAGAAGATAAAATCCTGCTGGTCATGCCGATGTGCCATGTCAATTCGATTTTATATTCCTTCGCCTACACCCTGCTGGCTGCGCCGGCCATGGTTTACAATGTCACCACCTTTGATCCTGAGGACTTCTTGCAAACGGTATCCGAGTACAAGATTACCTATACTTCCCTGGTTCCTACCCATTACATCACTATTCTCAGCCTTTCAGAAGGAGTCAAGCAGAAATACGACGTCAGCAGCATCAGGCAGCTGTTGATTTCTTCTGCGCCGGCCAGGAAAGATTTGAAGCTGGCGATCATGGATTATTTTAAGTCGGCCGAGCTGTGGGAGGCTTATGGTTCCACCGAGGCCGGCCTGGTTACCTATCTGCGCCCGGAAGAACAATTTACCAGGCTTGGTTCCATCGGCAGGGAAATATTTGGTTCCGACCGGATCAAGCTGCTCGATATAACCCGGGAAGAAGTGCCTGAGGGGGAAGTGGGTGAGCTGTTTAGCCGCTCTCCAATTTCGTTCAAGGAATATTGGAAAGACAGTGAAAAAACAAAAACAGCTTTTCACGGCGAGTGGTGTTCTGCCGGTGATATGGCCCGCAGGGACGAGGACGGGTATTATTACCTGGTTGACCGGAAGCAGAACATGATTATCACCGGGGGAGAAAATGTCTATCCTTCCGAGGTAGAAAATGTGGTCGGCGGCCACCCGGCGGTAAAAAATATCGCCGTGATCGGGATCCCTGATGACAAGTGGGGGGAAGCGGTCAAAGCGGTAATCGTGCCCAATGAAGGCTATAAACCCGGCGAAGAATTGGCCAGGGACATTATTGATTACTGCCGGGACAAAATTGCCGGTTACAAGCGGCCTAAATCTATTGATTTTATCCAGGAAGAAGAAATGCCTGTCACGGCCACGGGAAAAATCCTGCACCGGGTGCTGCGGGAGAAATACGGGAGCTGGAATTCATAACAGTAACCGGAATCTTGCCAGAGCTTAAAGTTTTGGCTCCAAGGTGTTCCAAAAAAAGGTTTTGACGCAGCTCTTGAGGGTGTGATGGAGTTTTATTTTGAGGTGTTCCGGCGGAAATGAAACTGATCAAGGACTTTATGCAAAAGGTGGGGGTGCATAATCTGCACCCCCACCTTTTTGTCCCCTTGATAATGTCGCATCAAATATTGCTTATTTTTCCCCGATATATTTCTTCCGAATACGGGGTTTGTCTATTTTACCTGTGACATTGCGCATAACCTGGTCAAAAACGATTTTTTCCGGCCATTTGTAACGGGCCAGGCCTTCTTCCTTGCAGAAATCGAGCACTTCTTGCTCGGTCATCTCTTCTTCCGGGTAGAGCTGAATTACAGCCATGGCGATTTCCACGTAACGCTCATGCGGGTAACCGATTACGGCTACATCGGCTACTTTTGGGTTGCGGCGCAGAATGTCTTCGATTTCTACCGGAAAGATGTTTTCACCGCCCCTGATAATCAGGTCTTTTTTACGGTCGGCGATATAGACGTAACCGTCTTCGTCCTTGCGGACCAGGTCCCCGGTATAAAGCCAGCCGTCCTTGATGGTCCTTTCGGTCATTTCCGGGTTTTTAAAGTATTCTTTCATGTTGCGTGGCCCTTTCAAGAGCAGTTCTCCCACCTCTCCGACCGGGACGTCCACACCATGGTCATCGACAACACGGGCAGAAACGTTGAAAGTGGGTTTGCCGATAGAACCCGGGCGATCGAGCACGTCTTCATCGTAAAGGTTAAAGGTTCCGCCGCCCCCGCCTTCGGTAATACCGTAAATATTGCCGGTTTTAAAGGGCAGCAGTTTTTTCATGTCTTTAAACAGTGCTGATGGGACGGGTTGGGCGCCGATAACTATATTTCCGGTGACATGGGAAAAATCAAAATCGTTGAGGTCGATGTTACCTTTCTTAATGGCATTAATAGAGTCGGACATGGTAGGAACGGTGACCCAGCCGTTGTTGATTTTTTCACTGGCGATGGTTTCAAGTAAATACCTGGGATCGGTAAGTTCAAGAAGCATAACGATTTTACCGCCGGCCAGGTAAGAAGGGAAGGATAAGAACAGGCTGCCGCTGTGGTATAGCGGGTGAGCGGCTAAATAGACTGTTTCGTGTCCTTCCGAGTAAGTCAGGGCATTGCCGACACCGATTTCATAAAGGGTATTGTGAGCCTGGCAGACCGGTTTAGGCGGCCCGGTGGTACCGGAGGTAAACATCAATTCGGCCGGGTCGGTTCCGTCCACCTCAACAAGCAGGTCGTCGCTTTCACCTTTTTCGAGAACTTCGGTATAAGAGATCATGTCAGACGGCACATTTTCGCCAATACAAATGTAAGATTCAATGGTTTCCATATCACCCCGGACCGGGTTCACTTTTTCCAGGAAGCCTTCGCCCAGGATGAAAGCTTTAGGTTTGCTGGCCTCGGCGGCATACTTGATATCCGAACTGGCAAAGCGGAAATTCAAGGGAACCGCTACCGCCCCGGCCCTGAGGATGGCATGGTAGGTGACCATCCATTCCAGGCTGTTCATTTGCAGGTGCAATACAAAATCGTCTTTTTTAATACCCAGCTGGTTTTTGAGGTAGTTGGCTACACGGTTGGTTTGATCGTTGAATTCTTTCCAGGTGAGTACACGGCGCAGGTTTTTTGATGGACTGCACTCAATCAAAAAATCCTTCTCTGGATACTTGTGGGCATTAATAATACCGTAAGAAGCAAAATTCACCTTTTTCCCTCCTCTTGATAAATTAATGAGCGGTTAACGGCTGTCGTTCCCCGGTTATACCGGCGGCAGCTCGCCGTTAACGAATAAGTTTTGATATTCATTCAACCTGGACAGATTCAATAATCCGTACAGTTTAACCGGTAGCATCGCGGCCTGCATTAAAAGCTTTTTTGTTCAGCTCTACAAATTTTTGCGGCACCATTCTTCCGACTACATCGAGCCAGGCTTTTTTGTCCCCGCCGACCAGGTTAGAAAGCGCTCCAAGCAGGACTACTCCGACCATGGCCGGGTTGCCCAGGTCTTTGGCAATGCCCGTTCCTTCTAACCAGAGCACTTTGCCGGCTCTTTCCAGGAGCAGGGCTTCGATTTCCTTTTTCGAAGGATAAGTGGCTTTGCCCAGGTTGACCAGGGGCGGGTTGATCCGGTAGTCGTTAACCAGGGCTAACGAGTTTTCTTTTAAAAACTGTGGAAAACGGGCCGCTTCCAGCATTTCAAAGCCGATCAGGTAATCAGCATTGTTTTCTTCCAATAGGGGAGAGTTGACTTTTTCTCCCCAGCGAATGTGGCTGTCTACCTGGCCGCCCCGCTGGGCCATCCCGTGCACTTCCGCTTTCTTGACATCAAACCCGAGCTGCAGCCCTACCTCGGCCAGGATGTTGCTGGCCAGGATCGTGCCCTGGCCGCCGACTCCGGCCATCAGAAAGTCAATGTTTTTCATATTTTTCGTGCCTCCCTCTAATATTTTTAGGCTGCCAGAGCTTACTTCTCGATAATGGCCTCCTGGGGACATACTTTGATGCAAAGGCCGCAGCCGTTACACAAAAGGGTATCGATGCGGACGTGATCTTCTTCCTGGACCAGTGGGGAGCACCCGATGTCCAGGCAGATGCCGCAGTTGATACAGATTTCAGGGTCTACTTCCGGCGGGGTATGTTTTTCCCTGGTACTCAAAACACAGGGATGGCGGGCAATGATCACCGATGGTTCATCGCTCCTGGTGTGGTCCTGCAGTATTTCTTCCATTCTGTCAATGTCATAAGGGTCGCAAACGTCGACTTTTTCGTAGCCGATTCCGCGGACCAGCTTTTCAGGATCAACTATTTTAGTAGGCTGGCCCTGGATGGTTTTGCCGGTGCCCGGGTGCTCCTGGAAGCCGGTCATGGCTGTGGCATTGTTGTCCGATATGATCGTGGTAGTATTGCCCTGGTTGTAAAGCACATCTATAACGGGATGGACCCCGGAATGCAGGAAAGTAGAGTCTCCGAGGACGGCAACTACATCGTCTTTAACTCCGGCCCTGTCGATGCCGTGGGCAACGCCGATGCTGGCTCCCATGCAGCCGGTGGTATGCATGGCGCTTAAGGGCGGTGCGAAGGCCAGGGTGTAACAGCCGATATCTCCGGTAACCAGGACCCCTGCTTCCCTGAGGACGTAAAACAGGGCCCGGTGGCCGCATCCCGGGCAGAGCATGGGCGGCCGGATAGGCCGCTCCAGGTTGCTTTTCAGCTCTGGTGGTGCCGGCGGCGCTTCAATCAAGCCGGCTTTTACAGCACAACTGCGTACCAGGGAAGGGCTAAATTCGCCAAGTACGGGGAAGATGTCCTTACCCTGCACTTCGAGTCCCATCAATTTCAATTGTTCTTCCAGGAAGGGATCGAGTTCTTCAACTACAACGATTTTTTCCACCTGATCTGCGAATTCACGGATTAATTTTTCGGGCAGGGGATAGACCATGCCCAGTTTCAGGAAAGTAGCGTCGGGAAATACTTCTTTGGCGTAGTGGTAGCATACCCCGGCGCTGACGATGCCCAGTTTGCTGGTGCCCGGTTCAATATAGTTTATCGGTGTAGTTTCGGCAAATTCGGCCAGCTGTTTCAAACGTTCTTCCACAACCGGGTGGCGGCGCCTGGCGTTGGCGGGAACCATGACAAATTTTTGCGGATCCCGCTCGTAGACGGGCGGTTCTTCCGGTGGTGGAGGCGGGCCTTCGTCAGTGTACTCCACAGGTGTGGAGGAGTGCGACAGGCGGGTCACACTGCGGGCGATAACCGGGGTGTCGAACTGTTCGCTCATATCAAGGGCGATGCCGATAAACTGTTTGGCTTCTTCGCTGTCCGAGGGCTCGATCATCGGGCACTTGGCGAACTTGGCATAATTCCGGTTATCCTGCTCATTCTGGGAGCTGTGCATGTTGGGATCGTCGGCGCAGACGATAACCAGCCCGGCCTTTAAGCCGGTGTAGACGGCATAAAAAAGTGAATCTGCGGCTACGTTCATACCGACATGCTTCATAGTGCACATGGCCCTTGTACCGGCATAAGCAGCGCCAATGGCTACATCAAGGGACACTTTTTCGTTGGGAGACCATTCGGCAAATACATTCGGGTAATTGGCATAGTTTGCCAGTATTTCCGAGCTTGGAGTCCCGGGGTAGGCAGCTGCAACCTTGACCCCGTACAGGTAGGCTCCGTAAGCGAAGGCCTCATTTCCGGTCATTAATTTTTTCAATGCTAACCCTCCTTATTGGTCCATCTTCAGTTTAGTTGTTCAAAAAATGGTTCCAGCTTGGCCAATACCTGGTCTTCAGAAAACAGGCGCAGATCGGCCATGTCTGCCTCAAATACCGCTCCGGGCAGGCCGGTTTGTTCCCTGATCAACTTGCTTTTGGCGTAAAGGCCAAAAGCATTGGGCTTACAGCTGCGGTTGGAAAACAATACGAAGCCGTCTACATCGTATTTTTTCATGAAGCTGATCTTCCGCTTGACCCGGTATTCAAAGCAGCGGTTTACAAATTCATGGGTATAGTTTTCTGCCAGGCTTTCCAGGGGGCGCTCAAGGTCAAATGAATAGGCCCAGGAATGAGTATACTGGGAAGCTACAACCAGCGCTCCCCGTGAGGCAAAAAGCTCTGAAAACCAGCGCAATTTTGGCCAGCAGGGGATGTGGTCAAAATAGATCTTGTGGCGCTCCTCCGGTATGGCGGTTATTCCTTTCTCTATCCGTTCCTCAATTTCCTCTTTTAAAGCACGGTAATATTCGACGGCTTCTTGGGTGCCCCTGAGGGTAACAATCGGGGCCATGTGGAAACAGGCGTCAAAAAAGCCAAAAGGTGCAGGCCTCAAAGCTGCCGAATCGAGGATTTCATTCCAGAGCCGGCAGGCCTCATTGGAAAGATGGAGTACTTCTGCCAGGCGGTCGTAATCAAAAGGTTCACCGGTTTGGTTTTCAATAAAAGTGATCATTTCATGAAGCTGTTCAATAAAATAATCGATGCAGAGCCGGTCTGTTTCCAGGCCCACCCGGGGCGAGTCAAGCAGGAAGTAGGGGGAGTTGTAAAACCGGGCGGCCACTTCAAACCACTTGGGCAGGCTTCCGCACTGGGTGTTGCAGCAGAAAAGCAGGTCGGGTTCCAGGATTTTGCCCACCGGATGTTCTTCCGAGTAGGCGTCCCCGATGCCGCTGCGGGCATAACCGCATAAATCGCGGGCATAACCTTTTGCTTCAGCTGCCGTCGAAAGATCGTGGGTTACCTTCCTGGCCGCGGCAACAGCGCCGAAATTTTCGGGGTAGTAGGGGAAAAGCCCGGCGGCATAAATGATTTCTACCGGAAATACAGCGGTAACCCAGGCAACCGGACGGCCTTCTTCTTTAGCCTTCCGGCCGGCTTCGTTATATTCTTTCATTATTTTTTTCATTAGCTCGGCGGTTTTGAAGACATTCTGTGCACTCACCGGCTTTCACCTCCAAGCATTTCCATAAAGGCATGAATCCTGGTGCGGATTTGCCCCAGTCCGGTTCCACCGAATTGTGTTTCAATGCGTATTGCCGGCAAGCCCTCTGCCTGCATGGCCTTCAGGTTGTCATAGCTGTCGAAGTTTTCCGGTTCACAAAAAGTGAGGTGCAAGAATATTGCTCCCGCTGCCTTTTTTTCACTGGCCAGGCTGGTAAGGAAAAACCGTCTCGGGTTTTGTTCAATATCAAATGCTGCTGAAGGGATGCGCTTTAACTGCCGGTCAACCAGTGCTTCCAGGGGGGCAAGCTCTGTGTTGACGTCGCTTTCAATATAACGGTAACCGTTTTGAAAATCGTCTGCAATCACCGTGCCGCCAAATTCTTCGATGTAGTCAAGAACTTCAAACGGTTCGAGCAGGGTGCCGGACAGTAGGAGGCGTACATGATTGTTTTCGGCTTCATCTACCAGGTCCTGTTCCAGGTGTCCCAGCAGCGCTTCCAGCAGGCGGCTTGCTTCTTCCCTGGGCATAACCATGGAAGCGTTAATGACGGTGTATAGTCGGCGGGAACTGATTAGGTGCGGGTAATTAGCGTGCAGGTCGGTTAATTTCCGCAGCATTTGCCGGTTGTGGTTGTAAAGTTTTATGCTGTCCATGAGCGCCTTGTTTTCGATGGGCGCACCGCGGAATTCTTCCAGCCCTTTTTTAATCCTTTTCAATTCACCGAGCAGGTACTTACCGGCGCTGGCCCGGTTTGCCTGCCGGGGCAGGCGATAGTTTTCCATGTAAGGCAGGGAGTGGACATGTTCCCAGAGATCAAGCAGCATCCGCATCGTGTCACAGGTGTGGGGGATGATCAGGCCGTCAAGGAAATCGAGTTTTCCTTCCAGGGCACGGGCCAAGGAGCTCCTGGCATGTGAACAGGCCCAGGCCTGGAGATGGGCGTTGGCTTCTTCCAGGTTTGTGCTTCCCCCGACAATGCCGTAAGGAAAGAACCCGGCGGCATGGATCATTTCTTCTGGCACGTCACTTAAAAGAAAGCCGATTATTTCCCCCCCGGATTCTTTTTTCCACTGCCGTGCTTCTTCCGAACGGTTTTTTAGGGCATTTTCAAATGGCGCGAAAAGTTCTGGTTTAATAGGCAGTCCTCTCCTTTATTTGTTCATCTTATAATCTGCTTTATTATTTGAGCCACTGCGGTTCCCCTTCAAAGCCGGGAACTACATTTAAAAGCGGCTCGCCGTTCAAGAAACGTTCGATGTTGTCTGCAAAGGCTCCCCCGAACCTGGTTGCATACATGTCTGTCCAGCTCGAAATATGGGGGGTAATCATTATATTATTACAGTCCCAAAGTTCATCTTCCGGGGGCAGGTAGGATGGCAGGGGTTTTTTAATCCAGTGCGTGTCATTGGCTGCACCGGCAATCCAGCCTTCTTTTAGTGCCTTGATCAAATCTTCCTTGATAATTAATGTGCCCCTGGCGCAGTTGATCAAGTAGGCCGAGTTTTTCATCAGTTTGAAAGTCCTTTCGTTCATCATACCCTGGGTTTCTTTTGTTTCCGGGCAGGACAGGACCAGGAAATCGCTCTGGCTGATTACATCATCGACCTGCTCGTTCAGGTACAGTTGATCGACATGGGGAATATCCATATGCATAATATCAGTACCGATTACATGCATATCGAAGGCTTTAGCCCGTTTGGCGATCTGGCGGCCGATACCGCCTAATCCGACGATACCGATAGTTTTCCCATATAATTCTTCGCCCCTGACCCGGATGAATTTCTTTTCTTTCTGCTGATCCCAGAGCTGGTTGAATTTTTTGGCCAGGTTGAGCATCAGGCCGATTACAAACTCGGCAACAGGAATGCCTGAGCCACCGGGCAGGCAGGTTAGGGGGACGTGGGAAGGTAGCTGGCCCCACTTGGCCCAGTGATCTATTCCGGCGCTAAAAGACATTACCCACTGCAAGTCTTTCATTTCCGGAACCCTTTCTACAATGACACCCGCTCCTACAATGTGGGTATCCAGGTATTCATCGGGAGTTGATTCAGCCGAACCGTCCTGGAGCAGCCGGATCTTGATTTCACCCCTTGCAGTTTTTTCCGGGAACTTGGCTTCGATGATCTCTTTATATTCCTCGGGGCTGCCCAGCCCGGGCTGCAGGGCAACCAGTATATTCAGGGGATTGAAATTTGCCATCATTTGACACCTCCATTATAATATACCGCATGAATAGCAATTCTATATCTCGCCCCGGTTGGCCGGGCGCCCGGTGATTATCCGGTCCCGGGTGGGGCAGGAACCGTGCTTCAAAGTACATGAGTCCCATGACAGACAGGAAAAGAGGTATCCATACTACCGTTCTGCAGAAAATTTAACCAGAGCCTGTCTTATCACGGCCAGGCGAAACTGCAAAGCATTCTTTTTAGGCCTGGAATGACACCCCCCAGCTATAGTTTCAATATTCTTGATTCAACATTGAAAAAAATTTTCCTTCTTTTGCCTATATTTTCAATTTAAATTTTCATCCATCCCGGTTCTATTTACAGGAAGGTTTAGCAGCCTGGCTGCATTGCCGCCCAGGATGTTTTTAACTGCTTCACTGCCCAGGGGCAGGTTTTTGACAGCCTCGATATTTCCAGCCGGGTCGATTATGCCGGGCCAGTCTGTGCCGAATATGACTTTGCTGGAAACTCGGTCCAGTTCCGGAAAATAATTGAGCAATTTTTGTGGCGGCAGGCCGGCTATTTCCATGTAGACACGGGTATGGAGCCGGGTTAATACAAAAGCCCGGTCATACCAGAAGCCCCTTCCGCTGTGGACCAGGATCAAATCCAGGTCGGGGAAATCCACGGCTACTTCATCCAGGTAGAGAGGGTCTCCGTATTTCAGCTTGGCCCCTTTAAAAATCGAGGTGCCGGTGTGGACCATTACCGGGACCTGCAGGTTTTCGGCCTGGTTGTAGAGCGGGTAAAGCCGGCGGTCATTGGGGTAACAGTGCTGGTAGGTTGGATAGAGCTTAACTCCCCTGAATCCCTGCTCAACGAGGTGCTTCAGTTCAAGGCCGGTGTTGACGGTCAGGCTGGGATTGATGCTGGCAAAAGGGAGCAGCATCTCCCTGTCCCGGCAAAAATTGAGCACATATTCGTTGCTGCAAATACCGGTTACCATTGGCGATATTTCTGCCATTACCACCCCGTAATCAATGCCGTTTTCCCGCAGATAGTTGCAGAAAAAATCGGGATCGGAAAAATCCCGGTAGAACCGGTCCCAATCTTTGTCAGCATGCATTTCCTTGATCCAGTTGAGGGCGGTCTCGACATAAAACTGGTCATAAACTATAGGATGAATGTGAAAATCTATGACTGGAGTTTTCAACTTGTACATTCCCCCAGGGTTAAGATTCCAATATGATTACATTGGCATAGATGCCTACTCCACCGATATTATGAACCAGGCCTGTTTTTGCGCCGGGGACCTGTATTTCGCCGGCTTCCCCCCGCAGCTGTTGGACAATGGTCCTGACCTGGGATCCACCGGTAGCTCCTATCGGATGGCCTTTGGACAGCAGGCCTCCGTCGACGTTTACAGGGATCTTTCCTTCCAGGTATGTTTCTCCTTCACGGATCAGTTCCACTCCCTGACCTGGCTCGGCAAAACCCAGATTTTCATAAGCCATTAATTCGGCGATTGTAAAGCAGTCGTGCACTTCTGCAACATCGATGTCATCCGGCTTGATCGAGGCCATCTCGTAGGCCTGGCGTGCGGCTTCACGGGCGCTTTCCAGGCCGGCGTAGGCTTTCCTGCCGGTAATGCTGTAGGAGGCGTTAGCAGAACCGAGGCCTCTGATCCAGACCGGGTGGGCTGATGACATTTCCTTGGCTTTGTCAGCCGAGGTAACGATAATGCAGGAAGAGCCGTCGGCGTTGGCACAGCAGTCGAAACGCTTCAGGGGACTGGAGACATAATCACTTTCCATGATTTTGTCCATGGTCAGGTCTTTCCTGTAAACAGCCTTTTCATTTAGCTGGCCGTATTTAGCCGCCTTGATCCTGATCAGGGCCAGGTCTTCTTCGGTAGTGCCGTACTCATCAAAGTGGGCCCTGGCATGCATGGCATAGTAGGCGGGCATGGTGGTGCCGAAGGGTGATTCCCACATGATATCAGCGCCTCGGCCCATCCTTTCCTGGGAGTCGGCGGAAGATATTTCCGACATTTTCTGAAAGCCTATTACCGCCACCGCCTGGTGCAGGCCGCTTTTAATCAAACTGTATGCGGTTTTCAGGCCGGTTGTGCTGGATG
>CAYWIY010000013.1:0-31779 GCA_964458455.1 uncultured Syntrophomonadaceae bacterium
CCCTTTCTTGGACCTGTTCGTTAGCGCGGAAAATACCTGACTGGCGCAATAGGCCGTCGACCAGGGTGGTTTTTCCGTGATCAATGTGGGCGATAATGGCAATATTTCGGATTTCGTTTTGCGCTTTTATAACCAACTATTCTCACCTTTTCTTTTTGTCCGGCTCTAGCAGCCTTAAACAATCATCAGCAGGTTATAATTAAACCACGATCGCCCGGGAAATGCAACAAAGACAGTTATGAAAATATTTGATATAAATACTATTTATTTGGCAGGAATGCTTGTTTTGTTGTCGAACTATTTATTTTTTAAAGGCAACTTGAAAGTGCTTTAATCCCTGGCCCCTACAGGTTGCCGTGTTTTCTAGGTGAATTTATAAGAAAGGAAGTTCAATGGGGTTAAGATGAACCATGAGGAAAGACTGCAAAAAGAAAATGAGTTTTTCCTTTCGTTTATTGCCCGTAGGACCTGGGGAAAATCTGATTTGAAGGCTGCGCTAAGAGAAATTACCAGGGAGAGCGCGGAATTGATTCGTACCGAGCGGGTAAGCATCTGGTGGTATAACGATGATTGCTCTATCATCAGCTGCTATGATCTTTATGAAAGAAGTAAAAACCGGCACAGTGAAGGAGAGGTCCTGCACAGCAAGGATTTCCCTTTTTATACCGCCTCCCACCGGGAAGGTGAAATCATAGCTGTAAATGATGTTTTTAGGGACCCCCGGACCGCGCAGATTCCAGATGAATACTTCAACAAGCATAACATAAAGTCGCTCATGGATACACCGATCTGGCTCCATGATCGGATCTGCGGCCTGCTCAGCTTCGAGCAGGTCGGTGAAAAAAGAAAATGGTCCCTGGCTGATGAAAGAATGGCTTCTTCCATGGCGGCCCTGGTTTCCCTGTGCGTGGAAACTTCTGAGCGTGAAAAGGCTGAAAAGGCATTGCGGGAAAGCGAGGGAAAATACCGCAAGCTGGCCGAATCTACAGATTCTATCCCCTGGGAATTTGATATCCTCAACGACCGCTGGACCTATGTAGCTCCACAGGTAGAAAGAATTCTCGGCTATTCCCCGGAAGAGTGGACCGATTTGCAGTTTTGGGCAGAGAGGGTTCACCCGGACGATCGCCAGTGGGCTATTCAGTACTGTGAAGAGTGCACTGCCCGCGGCGAAGACCACGTTTTTGAATACCGCTTTATAAGAAAAGACGGCAGTGTAGCCTGGCTGTATGATGATGTTAGCTTAGAGTTTGATCAGGGTAAGCCGGTAAAACTGCGCGGTTTCATGGTTGACATTACCGAACGTAAAAAAGCGGAAGAAGAGCTGAGAGAATTCAGCGTTGAACTCGAAAAGAAAGTAAGTGAACGCACTGCCCAGCTGGAAGCAGTAAACAGGGAGCTGGAGGCTTTTACGTATTCGGTATCCCACGACCTGCGCGCTCCGCTGCGGGCGGTAGAAGGATTTGCCAGGATTGTGATGGAAGATTACGGCGATAAACTTGATGATGAGGGCCGCCGTTTACTGCAAATTATCTATGACAATACCCAGCAGATGGATCAGCTGATTACCGATTTGCTGGTTTTATCCCAGGCTACCCGTAGAGAAATAAGAAGGGTTGAGGTTGATATGGCTGCGCTGGCCCATTCAGGTTATGTTGAAGCAGCCCCGCCCGGAGTCAGGGATACATTTGAATTGCACTTAAACCAGATTCCCCAGGCAACCGGCGACCCCAACCTTCTAAAGCAGGTTTGGTACAACCTGCTGTCAAATGCCGTCAAATATACAATGCCCAGGGAGGAGCGCCACATTGAACTAGGCGGCTACGAAGAAGGGGATAAAAGGGTTTATTATGTCAAAGACAACGGAGTTGGCTTTGATAATCGCTACAGCCACAAGATTTTTGGTGTATTTCAGCGTTTGCACGGGGCCAGGGAGTTTTCCGGCACCGGCATAGGACTGGCTATAGTTCAGCGTATAGTGCAGCGTCACGGTGGTGCAGTATGGTCTGAAGGAGAAGTTGACAAAGGCGCCGCTTTTTATTTTTCTCTGCCGGCGGTTTTGCCCGAGGAGGTTCAAAATGGATAATTACTATGGAGTGGAAATCCTGCTGGTTGAAGACAGCCCCAGTGATGCGGAGTTAGCCATGCGGTCTTTGAAAAAAAACAACCTGGCCAACAATGTCGTTCATGTTGCCGACGGGGAAGAGGCTCTTGATTTTGTTTTTGCCAGCGGCAAGTATGCGGAGCGGAAAATTGAGGACGTTCCCAGGGTGGTGCTCCTTGATTTGAAGCTGCCCAGGGTAGACGGCCTGGAAGTGTTGAAAGTGATGAAGGAAGACGAGAGGACAAAAAGTATTCCTGTAGTGGTGCTGACTTCTTCCCGTGAGGAGCATGACCTGGTTACCAGTTACAGCCTGGGGGTGAACAGCTATATAATCAAGCCGGTCGATTTTGAAAAATTTTCAGCAGCAATCCGTGACCTGGGACTTTACTGGCTGGTATTAAATCAGCCTCCCTACTAAAGCGGTTTGCTTAAAGGAGATGATCCAGTTATGGCGGCAGACCCTGTATTAAAAATACTCATAGCTGAAGATGTGCCATCTGATGCAGAACTGGCAGAAAGGGAATTGCGCCGCGGCGGTTTTGATTTTGAGTCGGCCTGCGTGGATGCAAGGGAGCCTTTCCTGCAGGCATTAGAGGAATTTCAACCGGATTTAGTCATATCCGATTATGCCATGCCCGAATTTGACGGTATGGAAGCCCTGCAGTTAACCCTCGAGCATGATGCGAATTTACCCCTGGTCATACTTACCGGATCGATGAATGAAGAAACAGCCGTCGAGTGCATGAAGGCCGGGGCTGCCGATTATGTGATTAAAGAACATATTACCCGCCTGCCCTTTGCCGTCAAGGGAGCACTGGAAAGGAAAGAAGCCCGGCAGGAAAGGGCAGAGGCGGAGCGAAGGCTTCAACAGCGACTCCAGGAACTGGAGATCCTGTACTCGGTATCTTCAAGCCTTCGTTCAGCAGAAACCCTTGAAGAAATGATCCCGCTTCTGCTTGATGAAACCCTGTCTGCATTGCAGGCTACAGACGGAGCGATCTGGTTATACAGCAGTTCGAATGAACAGTTAAACTTTACTGTTTACAGGGGCTGGCTGGCTTCCCTGGAAGGCTCAACCCTGAAGGCGGGTGAGGGTATCGGCGGTGGCGGTACTGTGTTTTCTACCGGTGAAGCCCTGGTCAGTCGCGATTTTTCCAGCGATCCCCGCATGAAATATAAAGAAGAAGTTCCTTCCGGGTGGGGAGGAGCCTGCGTGCCGATACAGACGGCTTCAGAAATAGCGGGTGTGATATTTATATCGGTCCCCCTGCCACGAGAGATTGCTGCTGAAGAATTAAAAATGCTAAGTTCTCTTGCCGAGATAGCGGGGATGGCAGTGCACCGCCTGAGCCTTCATGAACAGACCATCCGCCGCTTGAAGCACCTGCAGAGCCTGCGGGCTATCGACAAGTCTATTACGGCCAACCTCGATATATCCGTTACCCTCAATGTTTTGCTGGAGCACGTCACCAACCAGATGGATGTGGAGGCAGCCTGTGTTTATTTATACCGGCCCCTTCTGAGAAAGCTTGAGTTTGCTGCCGGCCGCGGGCTTAGATCCAGTAGTGCCGAAGAAGCCAGCCTGGGATTGGGAGAGTCATGCGCCGGTAAGGCAGCCCTGGAAAAACGCAACTTTTTCGCCAACAGTGTTGAAGAAGCGCCGGATAAAAAATGTGCCGACATACTAAACAAGGAAGGTTTTACCAGTTGTTTTAGTGTCCCCTTGATTACCAGGGGTGAAATCAAAGGCGTCCTGGTTACTTTTAAGAAAGAGCCTTTTATGATCGACAGTGAGTTTGCCGGTTTCCTCGAGGACCTGGGCAACCAGGCTGCTATAGCCATTGAAAATGCCGGCCTTGTGGAGGAGCTTCAGCAGGCCAACCTGGAGTTATCCCTGGCCTATGATGCTACTATCGAGGGATGGGCCCGGGCTATGGAGCTGCGGGATTATGAAACTGAAGGCCATACCCGCCGGGTAGCGGAATTGACCCTGGAATTGGCTTCCGAGATGGGCATTCCTGAGCAGCAGCTGGTCCATATTCGCCGGGGAGCCCTGCTGCATGATATCGGGAAGATGGGTATCCCCGATGCCATCCTGTTTAAGCCGGGCAAGCTTACCGAAGAAGAGTGGGAAGTTATGCGCCGGCACCCGGTGATGGCCTATGAAATGTTGTTTAATATCGATTACTTGAAGCCTGCCATTAACATCCCCTATTACCACCATGAAAAGTGGGATGGCAGCGGTTATCCCAGGGGCTTGAAGGGTGAAGAAATACCTCTTGAAGCAAGAATTTTTTGCGTAATTGATGTGTTTGATGCCCTGACCAGCGATCGGCCTTACCGTTCTGCCTGGAACAGGAAGCAGGCGCTTGAATATATCAGGCGGGAAAAGGGCAGGCACTTTGACCCGCGGGTGGCTGATTTGTTTTTAAACAAAATGGCTTCCGGAGACCAAGGCTTGACAGGGCAGTGATTTTACGCAGCATTGATTTTAAATATTTCCGAAAATTAAAGCAGGAAAACCTCCTTGAATGGCGAATCTTTTGACACGGGCCTGTTAAAGCTCGCTTTCGGCATCTATAGCATGTTTATCCCTGGAACAAAAATGGACCATAAGTTCTTTTGTTTTTAAAACCGAATATTTTTAGATGGCATGGGAATGAGTAAGTTACAGGGAGTATGACAATGAATGGATCAAGCCGGGAGAAAAACCCGCATATTCTTGGTTCATGCACTGGATGCGGCTACTGTTTCCTGCTTTGTCCGCAAAATGCGGTTCAGTTTGTTGAGGATAGCGGATACCGGATAAATGGTAATCTTTGCACCAACTGCGGCAAATGTGTGTTTGCCTGCCCGGTCGATGCCGTTGCCTCCGTCCCCGGCAGCTGTTACGGCACTGAACAGCCTGAATGGCAGCAGCTTGAAGACAGGGGCTATGATGCTGTGGTTATCGGTGCGGGGATCGGGGGCCTGTTCAGCGCTGCTGCCCTGTCCCGAAAAGGCAAAAGGACGCTCCTGGTAGAGCGCCTGAATTTTGCCGGGGGGCGGTTTACTCATTTTGATTACCAGGGAGTCGCGATCAATACCGGGGCTTGCCACGCTGTGCCCTTTGGCAAAAGAGGCCCTTTTGCAGAGATGATCAGGAGCCTGAAACTGCCTGTGCAAGTTATAAGCGCCGGCGGGATGGGCGGTTTGTTTGTTTCCGGCAAGCATTATCCCTGGAAAGGAATCATGGATTTCACGGCTCCTTTTTCCAGGCAGGAAAAACGGGAACTGCAGAAGCTGGTTTCGCAGGTGCTGAGGCCAAAGCAGTATAGAGAGAGGGGCTATTCTTTCGGGCGGTGGTTGGAAAGCCATACCACCTCAAAGCTAATCCGCTCTTTTTTTGATCGCATGTTTATTTTTGGCTGCAGTATAGGAATTGACGATATTGATTGCAGTGAGGCAATTGAGATCATAAAAAGGGTTTACCGGGCAAAAGCTCCGGGCATGATCAAGGGTGGTTGCGGTTTTTTAATCGAAAAGCTGGTGGATCAGCTGCACTCTTTGGGCGGTAAGGTTTTAACTGAGACGGAAGTAATCTCAATAATAACGAAAACCGGGCAGGTTGGTGGGGTAAAGTTAAGAAACAGAAAAACCGGTGCGGTTAAAACTTTAGCTTCTAAACTGGTCATATCAGATGTGGGGCCCCATGATACTTTCAAGCTGCTCGAGGGTAAATGCGCACCCATTTTTGCAGGGGGTAAGGAGCATAATCAACCAGGAGGTGTGGTCGGTGGCTCTTGCATTGGAGAGAAACCGGATCCAGGCCCAGATGAAAGACGGCCGGATGAAGGTGGAACCCGGGGGCTTTCTATCAAAATAATTTGTGATGCGCCAATGCTTTTAGAAATTCCGATCCTGTACTGTCTTGATACAAAGAGAGTGGCTGGAATAGTCCAGCCTACGAAGATCGATTCTAGCCTGGCCCCGGAAGGGGAGCATCTGTTAATTACATACCAGATGTTGAAGACAGATGATGTAGCCCGGGAGGCGGCCCTGGGGTTAAAGGATTTAGAAAATATTTTTGGTGACGCTTTTCCCAGGCATTGCCGGGTGGTAAATACAGGGTTTTTTCATGATAGTTGGCCGGTGAACCGGGCGGTTCAAGGGCGGGACTATCCTTTTCATTCTTCGTTAGAAGGCCTTTACCTGGTCGGTGATGGTTGCA
This sequence comes from uncultured Syntrophomonadaceae bacterium, assembly GCA_964458455.1. Classification (GTDB taxonomy): domain Bacteria; phylum Bacillota; class Dethiobacteria; order DTU022; family DTU022; genus B1SED10-74M. The sequence goes on from CAYWIY010000013.1 coordinate 6,315, forward strand.
AAGCCCCGGGCTTTATCATGGTGGAAGGTGTCGCTATGCAGGTTAAAAAGGTGCTGGAACAGATTGATTGAGCAATTATAGCAAAAACCTGCCGGTGATTAATTTTTTTAAGGCCTGTCAGGGTAAATTTTACCAGGACACTTCCTTTCTTCTGTACCTCCGGGGTTTTTATTCTGATATTGGGGCTTGTATTTCTTTAATTCCCGGGCCAGTCCCTGGGCGAAATTTTCTTTGGCAATGATCCGGCAGGTATTCTGCCGGATTAGAAGGTTTGCGGGCTTGATATTTTCTTCGTAAAGGGTTAGTGCAATAATTTCAAGCCCGGGGCATTCACTTTTCAGTTCTTTTAACTCCCGGTGTAAAGTATCGTCATCATCTTTAAAATAGAGGTCATCGATCAATAAGATATCGGGTTTGTTAAGCCTGGCCATTTTTAGTCCTGTCGACAGGTTGCCGGTAGTATCTATGTTTTCCACAATAGACCAGCTTGCCAGGTAATGCCTGGCAGACCTGGTGAAACAGTCATTAGGATCAACAATAAGCAGCTTAATTGCATCCATAAATAGAGCTCCTGTTTTTTGATGAAACCCAAGAAAGATGTTACTGAAATTATACTGCGGGCAGCCCTGCTGTAACATGGGGATTTTACCCACTGCAACCCCATTTTTTCCCCATTTTCCATTAAATAATTCCCCATTTTGTTCGCTTTCCTGGACCTGCTTTCGATTTCGATAGTAGCATAGTGTAAAGATACATCAGGGTTGAAGGAAAACAGCATTCGGCTACACAGGGCAAATCCTGGGTGTTATAATTATTAATACGATGAGAGGAGGTTACTATAATGGATCTGGCTCTGGCTATCGTGCTGGTTATAGTAGTGGTAGTAATAATTTTCTTCTTGAGAAGCAGGGGCGCTGGCATTGCAGGAAGAGGAAAAAGCGGATCTCTTCGCCAGGAGGCCCGCCGCCAGCTCAAGCTTCCTCCCGATCAGGCGGATCAAACCATCGACAGGCAAATAGAACGCTTGAAAGAGCGTTATCCGGGCCGTTCCGAGGAATGGTATCTTGAGAAAATAATATATGATTTAGAGCGGGACCGGTAAGTGCACGGCAGGGCAAGCTACCAAAGAACGAGGAGGCGTTGATGTTGAGCAGGGGTAAAAAAACAACGCTGGCAGTTGCGGGGGCAGTGATTGTTTTGTTGGTTGCCGCCGGTATTTATGGCTATTCCTTTTTGCGCAGTGGACTGCCTGATTACAAGGTTGAAATGGAACTTGCAGGGCTGCAGGGCGAAGTTGGCGTGCATCATGATACCCGGGGAGTTCCCTACATAGCGGCAGTACATGAAAACGATCTCTACTTCATGCAGGGTTATCTTCATGCCAAAGAGCGGATGTGGCAGATGGAATTGCAACGCCGGGTGGTCCAGGGGCGCCTTAGTGAAGTTTTAGGCGAAGACCAGCTGGCCACTGACAGGTTCCTACGAAAACTAGGGTTAGACCGCATTGCTGGGCGCATGTTAAATAATACCTCCGCAAAAAGCAGGGAGTCTGTAGAGCATTATTCCAGGGGTGTCAATGCATACCTGGAAAGCCACCCTCCTTCCCTGGAATTCAGGCTGCTCGGTTTTGAACCTGAACCATGGGCGCCGCTGGATACCGCCGGTATAATTAGCCTGATGGCTTTCGACCTTGGCTCCAACTGGCAGGCAGAGGCTTTTCGCCAGGCCATGGCCGAAGAGATTGATTCCGCCCTGCTCGAAGAAATACTGCCTCCATATGAAGGCTGGGAAACCCAGCGGGTGCTTACTTCTAATGACATGGAAGCAAAAGGTGCACAAGGGCAAAGCGGCAGTTCCGGGCTGGTATCTCTTTTAAGGCAGGGCAGTCTTGAACACCTCTATGCTGTTCCCCGCCTGGGCAGCAACAGCTGGGTAATCAGCCCTGAGCGTTCAGCGACCGGGACCGCGGTCATGGCCAATGATCCTCACCTGAACCTGGGTTTGCCGTCAATATGGTATGAAAATGCTCTCACCCTGAGGGATGAGAAATGTGACATGGATCTTTACGGTTGGTCCATTCCGGGTGCTCCCGGGGTGGTAATCGGCCATAACCGCAATATTGCCTGGGGTTTGACCAATATCGGTGATTCCCAGGATCTTTTCCTGGAGGAGCGCCATCCCGACGATCCCCACCTTTTTAAGTATGAAGGAGAATGGTACGAGGCGGAAGTGGAAGTTGCGGAAATTAAGGTTGATGGGCGGGATGAGCCCGAAGAAGTAGAGGTAATCCAAACTATCCACGGACCCCTGATATCAGATGACCCCCCAATGAGCATGCGCTGGACCGCCTACGAGGTTGGAGGAAGCACCATGGACGCTGTGCTAAAAATTAATGAGGCTGCCGACTGGGAACAGTTTAAGGATGCATTGGCCCACTTTTCCCTGCCGGTCCAGTCTTTCGTATATGCAGATATAAAGGGCAATATTGGCTTTAAAGTAGCTGGCAAACTGCCGGTCAGGAAACAGGGGTTGGGTATAATGCCATCTCCCGGCTGGGATGAAAGTTATGGCTGGGAAAAATTTATCCCCTTTGAAGAATTGCCCGAACTTTATAATCCGGCTGACGGTTATATTGCCACCGCTAATAACCGGGTTGAACCGGCTGACTATCCCTACCTGATCAGCCTTGATAATGCGCCCGGCTACAGGAAGCTGCGTATTGATGAGGTGCTCGGTGGGCTGGATGAAGTAAGTGTAGAAGATTCGAAGATGTTGCAGACGGACTGGTATAATCGCCATGCTCTAGAGAGGCTCCCGTTATTCCTGCAAATCCTGAAAGAAAACAGCTGTGGTTTGCGTATGATCGACCAGGAGGCACTCGATGTGCTTGCCGACTGGGCTGAAGAGCCGGTCAATGCCAGGGATTCTGCCGGGGCTGCTATTTTCCAGGCTTGCTATCTTAACCTGATGGAAGAGATATTCAAACCGGAGCTGGGAAAAGAGCTTTACATGGAGTTCCTGAAACAAGGCTACATTGCTTCCAATGCCCTGGAAGCTTTACTGGAAAGAGAAAAATCCCGCTGGTACTCGGACGGTCTTGCCGGTCCCCTGATTGCTGCATTTGGCCGTGCCGTTGATGAACTGACAGAAGAATTGGGCGATGACCCTGAAAAATGGCGCTGGGACGAACTCCAGACCATCACTTTCAAGCATGACCTGGGTGTTGCTCCAGTAATCGGCAACTATCTATTCAACCGCGGCCCTTATCCATACGGTGGTGATTTTATGACCGTAGGCCGTGCCCGTTATGCTTTTGAAGACCCTTTCAATGTCATTAACGGTGCGGGGCTGCGCTTTATTGCAGTTATGGATGCAGGTGAAATCGAGTCCGAGGTGGTTATAGCCGGCGGCCAATCCGGCCACCCCCTGAGCCCTCATTACAGTGATCAACTCGATTCCTGGCTGGAAGGTGAGTATTATAATATTCAGATCCCATGCGATCCGTACCAGCAGTGGGAAGAAAAGACCCGCTTTAAACCGCAACAGAATTAGCAGGGATCATTAATAGGATCAATTGAAAGATTTATTTGTTGGCTTATATGCAAACACGGCAACAGAACCGGAACTGTTCTCTGGGTTTCGTTTTTACATGCCGTGTTTATACTTGTTCCAGCCCTTCCAAAAAAGCTTCAATATTTTGGGCCAGGGCCCGGGGATTATATCCTCCTTCCAGGGCAGCAAAAAGACGCCCGCCGCATTTTTGCCGGGCAAAATCGGCCAGAAGTAAACCAATCTGGTGGTAATCCCCGGTTCTCAACATGCCGCCCCAGTCGTTAACCCCGCGGTCAAAGCCGGCAGAAACTGCGACCAGGTCGGTGTTGTATTTTTCCAGGTCGCCTTCAAGGGTTTTGATAAAGAGGTCAGGGTTGCTTTCCCGGCTGTGCCAGAAAGAAACAGCGTCATTCTTTCGAAAAATATTAGCGGTGCCATCCCCGAAGTGCAGGTCAAAATCGACAACCAGGGCTGAATTGATTTGATTGTATTCAAGCATTCGACTGACAGCTACGGCAACATTGTTGAAATAGCAAAACCCCCAGCAGGAATCTGAAGAGGCATGGTGGCCCGGTGGGCGACAGAGGGCAAAGGCATGCTCCCCTTCAAGGGCAGTTACAGACGCCTCGATAGTTGCCCCGGCAGAAAGTAAAGCGGTGTGGTGAAGCAGCGGATCTTGAGCAATGCTTCGCCAGTGCCGGGGGGTGTGTACAAGCAGGATATCGTCTTCACCGGCCGGGACAGGTTCATGGAGGGGATATTTTTTTTCCAAAGCGGCCAGGGCAGGCTCCAGCCTGCCTGGTTCTGCGGCGGGATCAAAGGCGTAATGCTCAAGAAAATCCTGGTGAAAATAGATCCTCATCTTTTGTTAACTCTCCTTTCTTGCTAACTCTCCCTGGTTTTAAATACTCGGCCTATTGCTCTTGTTGAATGATAAGTGGCGCTATTAAAATTAAACATCTCTGCGCCAAATTCCTCCTGGATAGATGGGCAGCAGGTTTGGTGGACAACTGCCTGGTCATGAAATATAATTTAAATAAACAATAAACAGAAATTTCTTTCCCATGTCTACTTTCTTGATAGGTGATGTAAATCCTTGCTGTGTTTAGAAAAATGCATTTTCTATACAATTACTGCTGATGTCATCTGCAGGCTATCTTTTTGCCTTTGATCAATTTTTGGAGGGATGAACAGTGTCAAATAAGCCGTTGTGGGTCCCCGGCCAGGAGTGGATTGAAACTGCCAATATTACAGGCTTTACCCGCCTGGTTAATAAAACCTTTGGCAAGAACTTTTCCACTTATGATGAACTTTACCGCTGGTCTATCGAGGAAAGTGCTTCGTTTTGGGAATTCATGTGGGAATACGGAGATGTAATCCATTCCCGAAAGTACGACCGGGTTGTAAGAAATTTTGAAACTATGCTTGAATGCAGGTGGTTTGAAGGGGCCAGGCTGAATTTTGCCGAGAACCTGCTCCGCTTCCGGGATGAACGGACTGCTCTTATTTTTAAGGGTGAAGGGCAGGAGATAGAATCGATAACTTACAGGGACCTTTACAAGCAGGTGTCAGGGCTAAGCAGGGCCTTAAAAAAAATGGGAGTAAAAAGCGGTGATCGGGTTGCCGGATATATGCCGAACCGGATTGAAACCATTGTAGCAATGCTGGCTTCAACCAGCATCGGGGCGATCTGGTCTTCCTGTTCGCCTGATTTTGGAGTTAAAGGAGCCCTGGACCGGTTTGGGCAGATTGATCCAAAAGTATTGTTTACCGCTGATGGTTATTTTTTCAAAGGTAAAACGTTTGATTCGCTGGAAAAAGTTCGCGAATTTAGCAGGCAGCTGCCGACTCTGGAGAAGATCGTTGTAGTTCCATATACAAAAGAACGCCCCGGGCTGGAGGGGCTGAACAATGCAGTATATTACGGAGATTTCCTGGGTAACGGTGGTGAGGGGGATATTGAATTTGAGCAGCTTCCCTTCGATCATCCTGTTTATATTCTTTATACTTCAGGCACCACCGGTCCTCCCAAGTGTATAGTGCACGGCGCTGGCGGTACCCTGTTACAGCAATTAAAAGAGTTGATCCTTCATACCGATCTGAAAAAAGATGACACCATTTTTTATTTTACCACCTGCGGCTGGATGATGTGGAACTGGCTGGTCAGCTCGCTGGCCGTAGGCTCGACCATCCTTTTATATGACGGGCACCCCTTTTACCCGGAACCGGGCGAACTGTTCCGGCTGGCCGAAGAAGTGGGATTGAATATTTTCGGGACCAGTGCCGTTTACATTGCCAGCCTGGAAAAAGCCGGGGTAAAACCTGGTGAATGCTTTGATCTAAGGCCCTTGAAGGCGGTCCTGTCTACCGGTTCGCCTCTTACTGAAGGCAGTTTCGAATATGTGTACCGGGATATAAAAAACGACCTGTGCCTTTCTTCTATTTCCGGGGGGACGGATATTGTGTCCTGTTTCGCCCTGGGTAACCCAACTCTGCCGGTTTACAAAGGGGAAATCCAGTGCCGGGGTTTGGGCATGAAAGTAGAAGTATTTGATGAATATGGTAATTCCGTAATCAACCAGAAGGGAGAGCTGGTTTGCACGGCACCTTTTCCTTCAATGCCGGTTTATTTCTGGAATGATCCCGGACGGGAAAAATACAGGAGCGCCTATTTCGATGTTTTTCCCAATGTCTGGCATCACGGGGACTATGCCAGGATCACCGAAACCGGCGGGGTAACCATCTACGGGCGCTCTGATGCCACCCTTAAACCAGGCGGAGTCCGGATTGGTACCGCGGAAATATACCGGCAGCTTGAAGCTTTTCCGGAAATTGCTGACAGCCTGGTGGTCGGCCAGAGGTGGAATGAAGATCAGCGGGTAATACTTTTCGTAAAAATGGCTGAAGGGCACAGCCTGACTGAAGACCTGCAGGATAGAATCAGGCAGTCTATCAAGGCGAATGCCTCACCCCGCCATATGCCGGCGAAGATTATAGAAATTGACGACATCCCCTACACTATCAATATGAAAAAAGTTGAGGTGGCTGTAAGTAAGATTATTCACGGCCAGGAAGTAAAAAACAGGGAGTCATTAACAAACCCGGAATCCCTCGATTTATACAAAGATCTTCCCGAGTTGCGGAGTTAAAAACATATATATGATCTTGAAAAGTCATATATAACAACTGCCCGGGTTTTAAACCCGGGCAGTTATCTGCCGTCAAGTTTGACTGGGGGTATGTAAACTCAAGACGGCATGATTTTAATAACCGTTTTCTTCATCTTCTTCATCATTATCGAAGTCATCGAGGTTTTCTTCCTCGATAATATCATCGATTTCTTCTTCAATATCTTCAATATCCTCAGGATCTTCCGAGTCTTCAATGGGCTCTTCCGGATCCTCGGGCTCGTCGATAGGATCTTCTTCTTCGATCGGCTCTTCCTCGATCGGTTCCTCTTCCGGGACCGGTTCTTCCGGTTCACAGCCGAGTATGGCAAAACCTGAAGCTGTTACAAACAGCATGGCTAACAATGTGATTAGTGTTTTTTTCATTGCTGCACCTCTCTTTTTGCTTATATTATCTTACGACCTTTCACATTCACCTTATAGTAATGGATAACCTGCTATACATGTCACTGTTTACAGAATCATTATAAACTTTTACATTCTGTTGATTGGAGGCGGTTTTTGGCTGATGGAGGGACTGCTGCCTGAGAAGAGAAGCCAATACAGGAATGCGCCTGCCAGGTTGAGGCACCCGGGTCCGGGCCGGGCTCCTGGAGAATAACAAAAATCAGCGCCTGGGCGGGCGTGGCCCGTAGTACTGGTAATAATGGACCTTGATATTGCCGTGGTAAAGTTTGCGTCTCTTGGAGGCTTTTTTGCCGAAGAGGGATTCAAAATTTTCGTGGGCGGTGAGAATATAAAATGACCAGGTATCTAACTTTTTGAAGATCTTGCCCATCTCTTTGTATAATTGTTCTACTTCTTTTAACTCGCTTAAACGTTCCCCGTAAGGCGGGTTGCAGATAATCTTGCCGTATTTCTTCTTGGAGCTTAGTTCTGACAGGGGACGTTCCTGGAAATGGATAGCGTGATCTACCATGGCCCGGGCCGCATTCTTGCGGGCGGTGTTGATTGCCCTGGGATCAATATCGGTGCCGGTAATATCGAGCTCGCGGTTATAATCAGCCTCCTCGTGGGTTTCCCTGCGGGCTTCATGCCAGCATTCCCGGGGTATGATTGGCCAGGACTCAGAAGTAAATTCCCTTTCCATTCCCGGGGCAATATTTTGCCCCATCATTGCTGCTTCAATGGGGATAGTCCCTGAACCGCAAAAGGGGTCGATCAGGGTGATGTCCGGTTTCCAGCGAGCAAGCATTACCAGGGCTGCTGCCAGTGTTTCGCGCAAGGGAGCTTCACTTCCCCCGGAACGGTAGCCGCGTTTGTGAAGCCCGGGACCGCTGGTATCGATGGTCAGGGTAGCTGTGTCTTTAAGCAGGGATACTTCGATTCGGTACAGGGGGCCGTTTTCTTTGAACCACTCAGTACGGTACTGCTTTTTCATACTTTCGACAACGGCCTTCTTAACTATCGCCTGGCAATCGGATATGCTGAACAGGGTGGACTGGACCGACTTGCCGTCAACCGGGAATGCCGCTTCCCTGGGCAGGAGATCGGGCCAGGGGAGGGCTTTTGTTTTTTCAAACAGTTGGTCAAAAGTTACTGCTTTGAATTCACCTACCTTAAGGCGGACCCGGTCGGCAGTGCGCAGCCACAGGTTGGTGCGGCATATTGCCCTTTCGTCGGCCGTAAAAGTTACTTTGCCGTTTTCTACTTTTACGTCACTGTAGCCAAGAGCTTTTATTTCCCCTGCTACAATCGATTCCAGCCCAAAAGTGGAGGTAGCGATCAGTTCCAATCTTGACACGGTTAATTACCTTCCTTTACAGGGGAACAACCATCTGATGTAACAACTGGTTTCATAAAACCCTGCTATGGTTGCAACCGAATAGGGCCTATTCGAGCCCTGCCTTTTAAATGGTATCATATAAAAGAAATGCTTCCAACTAATTTAGATGCTGATCAGGCAGGAAGGATGCATTAAAAATCGAAAATAAAAGACAGGTGTTAGTGTGTAATCAGGCGGGGAGGATGATAAAAATGAAATGGCAAGCGCCAGAAAACTGGACCCGGGTAACTGCAATAGATGCCCATACGGCAGGTGAACCGTTGCGCATATTTACTGGAGGTTACCCGGAATTGCCGGGGAATACCATCCTGGCTAAACGAAGTTATGCCTTGAAACATTTCGATTACCTGCGGACCGCTACGATGTGGGAACCACGCGGCCATGCCGATATGTACGGCTGCGTAATTACTGAACCGACAACCGATGATGGTGATTTTGGGGTGTTGTTCCTTCATAATGAAGGTTATAGCAGTATGTGCGGGCACGGGATCATCGCTGTAACCAAGGTGATCCTGGAAACCGGCATGATCGAAGCCCTGCGGGATCGGGAGGACATAAAAATCGATACCCCGGCAGGGCGGGTAACCGCTTTCCCCAAGTGGGAAGAAGGAAAAGTTACAGAGGTGTCATTTCACAACGTAGCTTCTTTTGTTTATGCCCGGGATCAAGATATAGCTGTTCCAGGGCTGGGTCTGGTTCGTTATGATATTTCTTACGGCGGCGCTTTTTATGCTATTGTGGATGCATCTTCCATAGGTGTTGATCTCGATTCCGGCAGTTTTCGCCGCTTAATTGAACTGGGTATTGAGATAAAAGAAAAAATCATGGCAGAAAGGGAAGTCAGGCACCCCTTTGAAGAGGATTTGAGCTTTTTGTACGGGGTAATCTTTGTCGGTGAGGCCAGGAATGCCAGCAACCACAGCCGTAACGTATGCGTTTTCGCCGACGGGGAAGTAGACCGGAGCCCTACCGGGACCGGGGTTAGCGCCAGGGCGGCGCTTCATTATGCCCGCGGTGAACTCCAGGCAGGAGAACCTTTTGTGGTAGAAAGTATTTTGGGGACATGTTTCAAGGGGGAAATAACGAATGAAACTGAACTGGGCCCTTACCGGGCGGTGATTCCCAAAATAACTGGCTCGGCTCATATCTGCGGCCATAATACCCTGCTTATTGACCCGGAAGATCCCCTGCGGCACGGTTTTATCCTGCGCTGATTTTCGCGAAGCTAAGAAATAAGCCTTGTATAATCGCTTTGAAAAAGTCATATTATTTTTGCAGGAGGTGTTGCAGCTTTGAAAGAGACTATTAGAAACTTGATTGAAAAGTATGTGGATGATTTTTCCAGGACCAGTTCTACCAGTTGGGGTAGGCCCCTTACCGGTTATGCCAGGGCCGATGATCCCCTCTTTGCCAGGCTCAAGGAGATAGTCAGGCCAACTCACGAACTACCCCAGGATTTTCTTGAAGAAGCCAGGACAGTAATCACTTACTTTCTACCTTTTCAGGAAGAAGTTGTGGAAAGCAATCTAGAAGGCCGTTACAGTTCTAAATTATGGGGAATATCATATATAGAGACAAATCGCCTGATCAATGAAATGAACAAGTCCCTGAAAAGCGATTTGACTGAGATGGGTTACCAGGCTGCATATGTGCCGGCTACCCATAATTTTGACGAAGAAACATTGATGAGCGATTGGTCGCACCGCAGCGCCGCTTATATTGCCGGTTTAGGGACTTTCGGCCTCAACAATATGTTGATTACTGAGAGCGGATGTTGCGGGCGTATAGGCAGCCTGGTAACCGACCTGGAGGTGGAGCCTACCCCGCGCTACGACCGGGAACTGTGTCTGTACAGGGCAGACGGGTCATGCGGGCGTTGCGTGAGTAAATGTGTTAACGATGCCCTGTTTTTTAAAGGCCTGGACCGGCGCCGTTGTTACGAGATGCTTTTGGAAAACGGGGAAAAGTTGAGTGACCTGGAAAGTCTTGCTGATGTTTGCGGCAAATGCCTGGTCGGGGTGCCCTGTTCTACAAGCATTCCGCAGCTTGAAGAATAAAGCCTGAAATAAGGTGTGATGGGGTGATTCTTATGACCGCCATAAAAACGCCCTTTAGAAAAAAGCCGGTTACCGTGATTGCCGGGGCAGTTTTAGTGTTTTTTATTTTGATCACAGCTGCTTCCTGTATGCCGATCAGCTATGAAGGAGAAACAGAAGAAGAAGTCAGGAAGAATGAAGAAGGAAGTAATGGTGAGCAGAAAAGCCCCGAATCCATTGCAGATGAAACAGGTACTATCGATACCGATGATCTGGAACCGGTAGAAAAGAAGGTAACCCTTGAAGAGTGGGCACCTATGCGCCTGGTTATTCCGGCCATCGAACTGGACATTGAAGTGGCAAGCGACCGGCATAGCTATGATCCCGGCGAAGTTGGGGAAAAGCCCTGGCAGTTTTCTACAGAGGATTATAACCGCTGGATAAGGGAGCTTATGGCTCTGCTAAATGAAGGGCCGGTCCACTACCAGTTCAGCTCCCTGCCGGGGACTGAAGACGGTAATGTAGCAATAGCTGGGCACAGCCCCTCCCCGTGGTATCATTTCTACGACCTGGACAGGTTGAAGGTAGGAGACCGGGTATACCTGGATACTGCCGGATACCGGTTCGTTTACCAGGTAAGCAGCTATGAAATCGTTGATAAGTATAACTGGGAGCCGCTTTTCGAAACTGATTATCCGGCCCTTACTTTTCAAACCTGCCACCCGAAGGACTATGAAGGCTTAGATCACCCGGAGCGATTGATGGTGAGGGCAGATTTAAGGAAAGTTTACTACCTTCCAGACTAATCAGTGGAAGCGGCCGTGAAGCCCTTGAAATCGGTACAGCCCTAAGATAATCCCCTGGGCCATGGCACCAGGCGAAGAGCTCCCGGTATCCGGCGCTGCCGCCGGTTGTTGTAAAAAGTTTTTTGGCCCGGGGTCGTAAAATAAATAACAAATCATAAAGGAGAGGCAGAGATGATTATTTCAAGGTTGATCAATGTTGTTGATTCACATACTGCAGGGGAGCCAACCCGGATCGTGACAGGTGGGCTTCCTCCTATCCCCGGAGAAACTATGGCCGAGAGGATGGCTTACCTGGAAAAGGAAATGGACAATTTACGCACTTCCCTGATGCAAGAGCCGCGGGGGCACCGAGATATGTTCGGTGCTATTTTGACTGATCCCATTTCCCCCGAGGCTGATATCGGCGTTATTTTTATGAACGCCGGCGGTTATTTGAGCATGTGCGGCCACGGTAGCATCGGCGCGGTTACAGTTGCTGTTGAAACCGGGCTTCTTACCGTTTCTGGCGATGAAGCGGAAATAGTGCTCGATACCCCGAGCGGACTGGTCAGGGCAGGGGTGAAATTTGAAAACGGCCGGGTGACAGAAGTATCGATAATCAACGTTCCCTCTTTTCTCTACAAGGAAAAAGTCGTGGTGGAAATAACCGAATTCGGCAGGCTTGAATTTGATATTGCTTTCGGCGGCAATTTCTTTGCTATTATTCCCGCTGAAGACCTGGGGTTAAAAATAGAACAAAGCTATATTCCGGACCTGGTCAAGATCGGCATGCGGATCAAAGACGAGATCAACGAACAGGTTTCGGTGGCCCATCCCGAAAAACCCCATATCAATGCCATTGACCTGGTAGAAATCTTCGACAAGCACTCCCGCCTCCATGCTTCTAACGCTACCATATTCGGGCAGGGAGCGCTTGACCGGTCACCCTGCGGAACCGGGACCAGCGCCAAACTGGCCACCCTTTATGCCCGGGATGAGATAGAAACAGGGGAAGAATATCTCCATGAGAGTGTTTTTGGAACAGAAATGCGGGCCCGCGTCCTAGAAGAAACTAAAGTGGGGGATTATAGGGCTATAGTGCCAGAGGTTAAAGCCCGCGCTTATATCACCGGTTTTCTGCAGTTTGTTATCGATCCGGAAGATCCTTTGAAAGACGGGTTTTTACCGGGCGATTAAGCCGGGATTTGAAGCTGGAAGCGGCTATGCTTTGACACATATAAAAACCTGGATCGGGTAGGAACTTTCACCCAGGAGGTAAGGGCTGTAGTTGTCTGTCATTTTGGTTTCGACGATCTCGAAGCCAAACTCCTCTAACAGCCTGGTCCAGGTTTCTTTGCTGAACAGGCTCCCCTGGTGAATGTCAGTATGTATTTCAAGCTCTCCCGCGCAGCGGATCAGGTAGATCATGGCTGCTTCGTAAGTGCTGCTTTCCGGGTCGGGGCGGTAGTTATTCTCAAAAACGGTGACTTCAATATCTTCTTTTGAGCCGGTGTAGGCAAAATTGTTTTCCCTGAACTCCTCTTTGAGCAAAGCGGTAAACAAAAACACTCCACCCTGCCTAAGGTGACTGCAGGCGGTAGATACTGCCTGCCTGGTGTCTTCTAAAGTCAGCATGTATCCGATCGCTTCCGTGCAGGCTACGGCGTCAAACTGTTTGTTCAAGTTGACGTTGCGCATGTCACCTTTGAAATATTCCGCTTCTGGATTGATTTGCCTTGCTATCTCAAGCGTGCCATCGCTTATATCCACCCCTGTAACTTGCAAGTATTTTTTGAAGGTATAGTCGTTCAGTCCGGCCCCGCTGCCCAGGTGGAGCAGGGTTTTTGGGACGATCCGGGAATTGTCATGGATCAGGCGGTACAATTTCTCCGTTTCTGCAGCATGCTCTTCCGGTGGAGCGATTATCGGGTCAACCCAGGCCAGCTCGTTGTAGCTGATCCAGTTGTTGTTTTCCATAGGTTTCTCCTTTGAAATAATCTATATCTTTTTTGATTACGGCGAGGGAATTATCCCAGAAGTGCCGCGAGTTGAGGTCGATATCGACCATTTTGGCAACTTCTGCCACCCTGTTTTTTCCGGTGGCAGCCAGCAGGTTTTTGTAATCTTCCAGGAAACTTTTCCCCCGCTCCAGGTAAAGGGCATATATACCCAGGCCAAACAAGAGGCCGAAGGCGTACGGGTAGTTGTAATAATTATTGCCTGCCATATAATAATGGGGTTTGTTCAACCAGGCATAAGGGTGGAGATAACGGTGGTCGAGGCTGTCTTTGTAGGCTTCTTTTTGTGCCTCTGCCATCAGGTTGTTTAATTCTTCGATGCTGAGAGAAGAATTTTCCCTGGCTTCAAAAAGCCTGGTTTCAAAAATATAGCGGCTGTAGATGTCGACGATAACCTGCCCGGCGTGGCTGATTCTGCCTTCAATTATGGCAAAAGCCTGGTCAGGATCGGCTTTTTCCAGGGCGGCGTTGGTCACAATCGTTTCGCTGAAAATAGAAGCAGTTTCGGCCAGGGGCATGGGGTAGCTGGAATTGAGGATGCTTTCCTGGTTCAAGCAGTGGCCGTGGTAGGCATGCCCCAGCTCATGGGCCAGGGTAATCATATCACTGAAGCTGCCCGTGTAATTGCTAAGGATCCGGCTTTCGCCGATGGGGTGAATGTTGGCACAGAAAGCCCCACCTCGTTTACCCTCTCGCGGCTCGGCATCGATCCAGCTTTCGGAAAAGGCCTTACTGTACAGATCGGCCATTTCCTCACTGAACCTGCCGATATTGGTGAGGATAAAATCACGGGCTTCGTCCAGAGAAAATTCCATGTCCACCTTCCCCATGGGGGCGAAGAGATCGTAAAAAGGCAGGCCGTTTTCATGGCCCAGCAGCCGGGCCTTGGCTTTGTAATAGTCGTGGAAGTGGGGAAGAAAATCTACCATTGCTTCGAGCATAGTGTCGAGGGTTTCTTTTTCCATCCGCGAGTTGAGCAGGGCCTCATCGAGAGGTTGGTTAAAGCCGCGTCGTTCGGTCAGGGTGAGCACTTCGCCTTTTATTCCGTTTAGCGCTGCCGCCACCGGCTCAGCTATCCCTTCGTATGCTTTCAGTTCTGCCTCATAACCGTTTCGCCTTGTTGCGGGGTCTTTTTTAAAAGCCAGGTTTCTGACTTCGGGAAGGGGCAGCTTTTTAACTTCGCCCTCGATTTCGACATCGACCATCAGGGTAGAGGTTAATTTTTGCTGCAGCCTGGTCCAGGCAGAGGAACCGGTTTGTTTCAGCTTTGAAACGATGGTTTCTTCATTTTCAGGGAGGAGGTAACGGCTTTTTTCGGCCAGTTCATGGAGTAAAAAGCGGTGTGCCTGCAGCAGGGACGAGTTTTCAGCCAGGCTTTCCAGGTCTTCCAGCCGGCCCAGCCACTGCTGGAATTTCACCCTCGGTGCTGTCAGGCGGACAGCTTCCCTTTCCAACCTTTCGATTATTTTCAAGCCCTCTTCGTTGCGGGCATCAGTGCTGACGGTCAGGTGGGAGAACGCGTTCAATTTTACATAAAACTTGTAAAAGGCTTCTATCTTATCAATAAAATGCTCAGCCTTTTCGGTATTGTTTCCGAAATTCTTTTGATCCCAGTTATCGAGCTCGTCCAGGATCCGGGTTAATTGTTCCCGGTCTTTTTTAAAACGATCATCATCGAAGCCCTGATAGAGGCTGCTCAGATCCCAGCTTTTGTTCATCAAAACAGCTCCTTTCTCAAGTGTGTCCCTGTTAGATGGTGTTGCTGCCAGGGTGTTGCTGTTAAATTGGAGAATATACCGGAAAAGACGAACTTATCTTTGATTTTTAAAATTTTTAATAGCATAATCATATCGCTTAATAAAACTAAGATCAACTCTCATTTATGTATTCTGTTGTTTTTAGGTAATAATGCAGCTGCAGGGCTTAAAAATAGCCCGGGATTGACGATACGGATAGTAAGCCCTCTAAAAGGGCAACAGTTATAAGAACCGGTTTTGTGCTGCGGCTGCATTTCTGGAGATATCAAAAAATTGTTTATGGGGGTTGATTTTTTTGAGGATTGATCCTATATTATAAAATATCCTGGTAAAACAACCTCCATAAAGCGGCCGCCGCTGAATTTAACCAGGGGCTCCTGCCTCTAAGCGGATTCTAATTAATAGGGTTAAACTGGCCGGAAGTAATCTTTTAAGGTGGTTAGCTTGAAAAAATCAGAGTTCAACTATAAAGATCCTGTCACCATATTTATTCTGGCTTACGGTTTAATTTTCGCTTCGGGACCATGGTTGTTGCTGCCTGTTCATCTGGGTCTTCTGGGTCTTCCTTTTGTTGCGGGTGCAGCAGTAAAATGGGGCACGGGAGCCGGCCTGGCGGCATCTTTTTGGGCCGGGAGCATTGTTTTTCTGGCCTTTGGCCTGGCTGGAAATATTACAATTAACGTCATAATCAGTGTCTTGTTTTACTTTATCATTGCAATTTTTATGGGTCTTGGGATGCAGGCCCTCCGCAAGCGCAAGCAGACGCTGCAGGTTGAAAAAAAATACTACGAAGATCTGCTCAATTCTACTCATGACCCGCTCCATGTCATAGACAAAAACTTAATCATTACTTTTGCAAACAACCGGGTCTTGGAATGGTTAAAGAGATACGGCCTTGATGACGCAATAGTGGGCAAACCTATTCTTAAAGCAATGCCTTTTCTTTCCGACCGGGTTGTTGAAGAATACCGCCGGGTTTTTGCTACCGGTGAAGCGCTGGTTACGGAGGAATCCACTGATCTAGGGGGCGCTATCCATCATACCGAAACGATGAAGACCCCCGTATTTGATCTTGATGGATCGGTAACCAGTGTCATAACGGCAATAAAAGATATTACCGCACGCAAGGAAGCAGAAAAAAACATGATCAACCTGGTGGAAAACTCTCCCGATATGATTGTTCGCTTTAACCGGAAACTGCAGCATATCTACTGTAATGAAGCAGTTACCCGCCACTCAGAAGCCCCTAAAGAGTTTTTCCTTGGTAAAAGTTTTTTAGATCTAAGCAATGACCCGGATAACATGGAAGAACCACTCAGATCGATGCACAGGACCCTGCTAAAGTGCTTTGAAACTGCGGAAGAACAAGAAGTCAACCAGTCATTTCACGTGCCTGGAGGAAAAAAGCATTTTCAGACCCGGGTGGTTCCAGAGCTGGGCAATGACGGCGAGGTGGAATCCCTCCTTGCAGTAAGCAGGGACGTTACTGAACTGGTTAGTGCAAAAGAAAAGCTGGATCAGTTCAACACAGAATATGAAACAGTATTCCATGGAACCCGCTCGGCCATGTTTTTGCTGGAAATAGGGGAAGGGGAGGAGTTCCGTTTTGTACGGAACAACGAGGCTCATCAGCGGGTAACCGGGTTTAGGACTGAAGAGCTGCGGGGCCAGACCCCTTATGAATTGCTCGGTGAAGATATTGGGGAGGCAGTTTTAGCCAACTACCGCCGCTGTTATGAGTTTGCTGCTCCTATTTCCTATGAAGAAACCCTGCCTATTTCCGGGGAAGAAAGAACTTTTTATACCAGCCTTACCCCGGCAGCTGGTCCGGATGGAGTAGTTACCCATATAGTTGGCTCAAGTGAGGATATCACCAGCCGAAACGAAATGTTAAAAGCTTTGCGGGAAAGTGAAGTGAAGTTCCGTTCCATCGTGGAAGCCGCAAAAGCGGTTTCCCTGGTGGTAACCGATCTTGATTCGGTGGTCCAGGAATTCAGCCCCGGGGCTGAAGCGATTTTTGGTTACACCAAGGAAGAGATTATCGGCAAGCATGTTGGCCCCCTGCACCATGCTTCAGAAGTAAAAAAGTTCGCCTCGTACATTGAGAGGCTGAAAACTGAAAAGAGAGGCTTTACTTTTGAAACAAGGTTGTTCAGGAAAAATGGGGAGCCCTTCCCGGCATTATTTACCCTGGAACCGTTGTTTAACTATGAAGGTGAGGTTACGGGCACCCTGGGAATATCGGTGGATATATCCGAGCTGAAAGAAACGGAAGAAAAGCTACGCTTGAGCGAGCAAAAATTCAGGAGCTATATCGATCATGCTCCTGACGGGGTATTTGTTTCTGATGATAAGGGGATGCTAAAAGAAGCAAATGCAATGGCCAGCCTGATTACGGGTCACAGCAGAAATGAACTGATTGGAAAATATATTTATGAATTAATACCGGCTTTGTACAGGCAGTTTGCCAGTGAGCACTACAAACAGGTTGATGAGAAAGGCAGGGCATATGGTGAGATGCCTTTTGTGCGCAAAGATGGTGAGAACAGGTTCTGGAGCATTAGTACGGTTAAGCTTTCAGCTAAAGAATACCTGGCTTTCTGCCGGGATATAACTGAACGCAAACAGGCAGAAGAAAAAATTAGGTACCTCAGTTATTACGATAACCTGACCGGTCTTCACAACCGGCTCTACCTTGAAGAAGAGATGAAACGGTTGGATACCGGGAGGCAGCTGCCAATCAGTGTGATCATGGTTGATTTGAACGGTCTCAAGCTGGTAAACGACACCTACGGCCATGACTTTGGGGACAAGATGCTCAGGGATGCAGCAGAAGTCTTGCGCTGTTCCTGCCGTAGTGAAGATATCATCGCCCGCTGGGGCGGGGATGAATTTGTTATTCTTCTGCCGCAGACTAAAAGAGAAGAAACTGAAGGTATTTACCGCAGGATTAAAGGACTAATCGCCAGTGTTTATATAGAGAACGTGCCTTTATCGATGGCCATGGGTCTTGCAGTTAAGGAAAAACCGGAACAGGAGTTGTCTAATGTCTTAAACCAGTCCGAAAAAGACATGTACAGGAAAAAGCTGGCTGAAAGCCGCATTGAAAAAAGCGCGATCCTGGATATCCTCCTGAAAGCCCTGGGTGAGAAATGTTATGAGACAGAGGAGCATATCGGTAGAATGCAGGAAATAGCTTCCGGTATAGGCAATTACCTTGAGCTTCCTGAAGCCGAAATGAACAGGTTGGCCCTGGCTGTTAAGCTACACGATATTGGTAAAACCAGCATTTCTGAAGATTTGTTGAGCAGAGCCGGCCCTTTGAACCAGGAAGAATGGGATATTATTAAGAAACACCCAGCGACGGGGTACCGTATCGCCCGAACAGCCGAAGCTTTTTCACATGTGGCTGAAGATATACTTGCTCATCATGAAAATTGGGATGGAAGTGGTTATCCCCAGGGCTTAAAAGGTGAAGAGATCTCCCTTTTGGCCCGTATTGTCGCCATTGCCGATGCCTATGAAGTTATGACCGCAGGGAGGCCTTACCGGGAGCCTCTTAGCCAAACCGAAGCTTTATCCGAGCTGAAGAATTGCTCCGGATCACAGTTTGACCCGGAGCTGGTAGAAATTTTTATCGCAATAATAGATGAGCTCCAAGACAAAGGGACAGGCCCCTTGTCCCACCATATTATTCCATAACACTACAGGTTGAAAAGGTATTTATAAAAAGGCTTGACAATATAACAAGCGTTATATATAATAACAATAGTTATATAACAAATGTTATATTTTGCGGAGGTGGTTTAATGAGCCAACCAAGTGTTTATTCAAGGGAGCAGGTAATAGATGCAGCTTTTAAGCTGGTGCAAGAAAAAGGCTGGGCCTCGGTTACAACCAGGGCTATTGCCAAAAAGCTGGGGTCTTCTACTATGCCGATCTATTCCCATGTTCAGTCGGTGGAGGAGCTGGAAAAAGAACTGCGGCATAAAGCCAGGCAGCTCCAAAAAAGCTTTCAGCAGCATCCTTATACGGAGCATGCCCTGTTAAATCTTGCTTTTGGGTACGTGGTTTTTGCCCGAGATGAAAAGCAGTTGTTCCGTTTTTTGTATTTGGATTCACCCGAGGAAATGGACTTAGAAAATGGGGAAGGTATAAAGGATGCATTTTTCCTGGAATACGGGGTAGACAGTGAAGAGGGGAGGGCGCTGATGGAAATGAAAAGTAGCGGCCAGGAACATTTGATCCAGTATACCTGGATTTTTACGCACGGTTTGGCTACGCTGGTTAATGCCGGAACATTTGGTTCAAATTCAAACCAGGCCATAATGCGCTTTTTGATGAATGCGGGAGAAGCTTTCTACCTGTGGGGCAGTCAAAAAGAAGGAGGAATAGAAAATGAATAATATTAAAAGTGTGGGTGGATTCACGGGCCGTTTCGCCCTGGTTT
Source organism: uncultured Syntrophomonadaceae bacterium (assembly GCA_964458455.1). Classification (GTDB taxonomy): domain Bacteria; phylum Bacillota; class Dethiobacteria; order DTU022; family DTU022; genus B1SED10-74M. The sequence goes on from CAYWIY010000013.1 coordinate 25,887, forward strand.
ACATAATTTTCTACATTGCTGTGGGTATTCTTTTCTTGAACCTGCAACATGTCCTGCCCGCAACGAGCAGGACAGCCCTGGATTTCTATGAACCATATAACCTCGGATTTGATAACCTGGTTGCTCAGCTTCTGCTAGGGGCCTTCTTAGCCCTGGTGCTTTACCCCTTTTATGATTTGCTTGTTAAGGGTGATAGGGGCCTGCTGATCTTATTTGCCGCCCTGTGGGGGGTATCCTTGCTGGGCAACCTGGAACCAAAGCCGGGCTCGATCGAGGGTATGATTTACACCCAGACTACTTTCCTGGAACACTTCCTGGTTATTATTGCCGGTGCGATCCAGTTTATATGTTTTTCCCTGGTTTTCCTGCGCTGGGAACAGCGCCTGGGACAGGGGGACAGGTCCCCTGTCATGCCATTGAATGGAAGGAAGGCAGGTGAAATTGCCGTCGGGCAGGAAGGTGAGACAGCTACAAGTCCGGCTGGAGCCGAATCAGCAGCTCCCGCCAGATGGCTGAGGGGTTATACGTTGCGCTTTACCCTGATTCATGTAATCATCTACTGGGTAGTCGGAAGTTTGTTTTATGAAATATCAGGTTATGAAGAAGCCCTGGCTACCATGGAAGCTTTTGATCTCTGGCGTCCCCTGGAAAGCCTGGGGATGGTAATGGCGGTATTTTTCGGGCAAATTGGCCGAGGGGCCTTCCTGGCATTAATACTCTATGCTTTTTATAATACTTACATGAGCAGGAAAAATGGCTGGCTGCTTTTATTCGGTCTGCTTTTAGGTCTAAAAGTATTCCCGGCTCTTTTTACGCCCTTTGAATCACTTGGTGAAGCGATTGCAGAAGCGGCAGTGGGGTTGCCGGAAATCCTGGCTCAAACCCTGGTATTTTCCCTGGTCTTTTACGCCTGGGAAAAAAGAAGAAGCCGTAAAAAAGAACTCCTGGCCGCTTAGGGCCAGGGGGTGCCATAAACTGGGTTTGAACTGTCGAGCGATGCTCTCTATAGTTGAGGTTAGAGCTTACGGGGGCAGGTTTGCTTAAGCAGGTACCGGGCTGTTTCAAACCGGAGCAGGGGGTGCACGATCACGGCTTGCTCTGCCTTGACTCGCTTGACCCTCGCCTGGATTCAGAACCGTTTTTATATACCAGCCTTGGCTTTTCCATCATTACCCTGGTATCAGGAGGCACGGATTCAGTTAACCAGACGTTTCCCCCGATCACTGATCTGGCTCCGATTACGGTATTTCCGCCCAGTATAGTGGCCCCGGAATAGATAATCACTTCATCTTCTATGTCGGGGTGCCGTTTCTGTTTGCGCAGCTTGCTGCCGGCACCCCAGGGCAGGGATAAGGCACCGAGAGTTACGCCCTGGTAGAGCCGGACATCGTGGCCGATGGTAGTAGTTTCACCTATAACCACACCTGTTCCGTGGTCTATGACAAACCGTTCGCCAATTAAAGCCCTGGGGTGGATGTCAATGCCGGTTTGACCGTGGGCGTATTCGGTCATAATCCTCGGCAGGAGCGGCACATTATATTTGTTGAGCAAGTGTGCGATACGGTATACGGTAATAGCAAAAATTCCAGGGTAGCTAAAAATTACCTCATCATAACTGGTGGCTGCGGGGTCGCCCTCATAAGCAGCCTGGACATCTTTGGCCATGATATTACGAAGTGCGGGTATTTCTTCAAGCACCTTCAATGATATATCGTAACCTTCTTCGCTGCACTCCCGGCAACTCAGGTTGTAGCGGTAACAGTCATGGCGAATACTGCTGATAACCTGCTCCGACAAGGAGGTAAACAGCTGGTTAACACTCTGGCCCAGGTGATAATTCATGTTGACCGGGTCAAGCTTTTCAGCATTGAAGTAGCCGGGGTAGATAACCTCAAAAAACTTATTGATAATATAGATCACCGATTCCTTGGACGGGATCGGCTCGTAGTCGACATGGCTGTTACATTTTTCTTCATTGCAGTTTTCTATTATATTATCAATGACCCGGGGTAGTTTTTCCCGGTATTTCATCAGGATTTCTTCCTCGTTTAAGCAGGGGCTTTCGTTTCTCATTTGATGTTTATCCATCGTTATTAACCCTCCCGAATAACAACAGGCTAAAATATTTACTATTAAACTAATATAAATACTAACATATTTTTAGATCTTTTTAAAGGGTCGCTTTCCAGGTTACATCAAAGCACCTTACCCGGACAGTGGCATGTATTAAGTAGTTGTCAGCTCAATTAAAGAGGCACATAACAACACAGGATAACAGGACAAATATTCTGCTGCGCCTTATCGTGGCCCTGGTGTGGTCTTCTTTCCCTTTGCCGGTAATTGTTCTTTAGCCTCAATACAAAACAGGAGGAAGCAAACGCGCTGATTTGCTTCCTCCTTCAAAACCCTGCATGGTTAAAGTTTACCTTTATACTTATTGTCTATTGATCTTCCTCAATTTCCATATCTTCCATCTCTTCTTGCATCTGCATTTGCTGGTCCATCTGTTGCTGCTGTTGCTCGTAAAACTCTTTCAGTTCTTCTTCGGAAAACTCTAACTCATCTTCCGGTACATTTTCTGCAATATAGTGGTCCATATATTGCTCTACCAGCATTTGATCAGCAATGTCGCTTTTCAGTTCTTCTACAGTAATATCCGCTTCTTCCAACTGCTCTTCCAGCATTTCTTCCCCACCTGCTTGCTGGGCAAACTGCTGGAAGTGTTCATCCACTTCATCGTCTTCAACTGTTATGTCTTCTTCCTGTGCCTTTTGCTCAAGGAGTGCTATTATGACGATGTTTTCTAGCAGGTCCGGCCTCATTTCTTCCATCATTTGATCTGCTTCTTCGCTATCCGGGTCTAAACCCTGCATTGCCAGTTGCTGTTTTTGCTGTTCTTCCATCGCCAGCAGTTCTTCTTTCAAGATTTCTTCGCCGTTAACAGTAGCCACAACCAAGCTTTCATCACCTTCGCCTACAACATCGAGGTGTGTTTCAACCTCAGCAGCTTCTCTTAATTCATCTACATGACCCATAAGAATTTCCTGTTCTTTTTGCTGCTTTAATTGCTGCTCAAGCTGAGGCTTTGCTTCTTCAAAACCGTTTTCATCACCGGGTGCATCGGTAATATCTGCGGGTTCCTCATCTTCACCCCAGTCGGTCAGGCCTACTCCGCCGCCAAAAAAGGCACCGAAAGCAAACCCTACTACCAGTACGGCAGCAATAATCATGACAATCTTTTTGTTAAACATTCCTGTTAATATCCCCCTGTTATTTTATAGTCGCATTGAAGTTTTACTTTATTTCAGGTAAAAGTACTTACGACAACTCGGTGGCATGATAACAGTAATTAATGTTGATATCAAGGTTATTTATGTAAACTTTTTATAAATGAATTTGCTGTCGGCCCTGGAGAATGCGGATCGAACCCTGTTTTGTCGGACCTGATCTCGACGAGCAGGAATAGCAGCCTACCCCGGGATAGGGCTACCGGGATACGGTTATTAAGGGGGTTCATAACCCTGCCGTTATTCGACCTGGCCTGGACTTTTCCCAAGAAAAAGCTATAATGGTGATAGAATATATATAGTTATATTTGCATTAGGAGGGCCATAGCAATGTTGAGAAAAGTTAAAAAAATAGTTAAAGGGGAAAAGAAGGTTGATGGCGCCGGTGTTCAGCTGATCAGGGTTATCGGCAAACCGGATGTTTATGATTTTGATCCCTTTTTAATGCTCGATGCTTTTGACAGTGATGATCCTGAAACTTACATCAAAGGGTTCCCCTGGCACCCGCACCGGGGTATTGAAACAGTCACTTACCTGCTTGAGGGTGAAGTAGACCATGGAGACAGCCTGGGCAATACAGGTGTGATCAAAAACGGCGATTGCCAGTGGATGACAGCCGGAAGCGGTATTATTCACCAGGAAATGCCCCGGCCCGCTCCTAGAATGCTGGGATCACAGCTGTGGGTTAACCTGCCGGCAAAGGATAAAATGACCGCTCCGAAATACAGGGATTTTGGAAGTTCAGAAATGCCGCTTGTTGAAGACGGGGATAGCATGGTGAGAATAATAGCGGGCCAATACAAGGGAACAAAAGGACCCATGGAAGAAATCACCGTCCAGCCGACCTACCTTGATGTAACAATCAAAGCCGGTGGTTCCTTCGACTTCTATACTGACCCGGAAGCTACTCTTTTCATTTACATTATCTACGGTACTGTGCTTTTACCTCATGAAGGCAACAGGGAACTACCCGACAGGCAGGCGGTTTTATTTGACCGGGGCGATCAACTGCAAATAAAGGGCGGCAGCGAAGGCGAAGCACGCCTGCTGCTCTTTTCCGGGAAACCCCTTGGTGAACCGGTAGAATGGGGCGGGCCGATTGTCATGAATACAAAAGAAGAACTCAAAGAAGCTTTTAAAGAGATTGACGAAGGCACTTTTATCAAAGAACACCACAGCGATGGGACAATCAGCAGTAAAGCCGTTAACAGCAGTTTTTACAATAAATGATCGGCCCTGGAGCATTTGGCTGCATCTGCATGGTTTTACTTGATGCGGAAAGGCAGCATATAGATATCCAATAGCATGGAAAAATGATAATTAAAGACCTGACCCCAAGACCTGCATAACACTTAACACTTAAAGAATAAGAGTCGCCTCTATTTTCTTGACTATTACGCTAAAACAATCTATAAAAATAGCACGAACGTCAAAAGGAGGTAATTTCGGGACACAATGAAATTTATTATGTCGTATGTACTGTTAATACAATCAGAAGTTGATGTTAATCTAAAGAGGCTTGCTTGTGTTTCTAAAGTCTTTTTGTCTTATTTGCAGGGTCTCCTCGTTGTGTAAAGTGTTGGGGTTTGTCTAAAGCAGCAACTCTGGTCAAAGCAATAATTTTCATTATGTGTCCCGAAATTATACTATAATTTGTTTTTCAATATAAACCATAACTTCTTTCAATGAGATTTCTTTTGAAGGCTCAATTGTACCCCCTATATGTTTATGATGTGGATAAGTGGAAATTTCTTTGTGGTGAGGAGAGTTATCCCATCTGATTATTAGGTTATTATTTATATTCTGCCAATGATATGAGTAATTATAATCATCTTCAGAAATAAAAATCCTGATCATCAGGCACGAACTATCCTGCAACTCTAATTGTGCTTTGAAGTAATAATAGTTACCACCTTGCTTGAAGTCAAGGACTGAATAGTGCTTTACTATTTGGCTCTGTTCAATTAACTGTAACTCTATCATTATTTATGTCATCCAGGATTTTATTTAAATCGTTAAGTTTTTTTTGATAAGCCTTCCATTCAATATAGTCATCCCATTTTTTGAAATCCTCAGCTTCTTCGCTAACTTGCTTTTCAAATTCATGAAAAGTAAGCCCGTATTTTTTTTCAAAAAGCTTAATATGTTCTTTAATGAGGGCAAGATTACCTATTATTTTAAGTTTTTTATATTGCTTAATCTCTTTTTTATGTATATCTAAGCTCATCAAGCCACACTCCTTTCGAAACCATCAAAAAAACCTTTTAACAACGGTTGTGCTTAGTTGAAATTATACCAACCATTGCTTAATATGTCGAACCAAGCTTTTAGAAAATTCTATGTCATTTTGGGATGCGGGCGCAATTATAAGGTAGAGCAAAACGCAGGATCACTAATCGCTGCAGTCGGGTTTTGCTCTGCGAGGCTACCTTTAGGAAAAAGCACCAAAGTCACTGGCAGTAATTATATGACTATGGTTATTACTACAACCTATTCCTAACCGGAAACAGTTTGCGAGCCAATGATATAATAGATACACATGAATGAATTATTTTAAAATTACATTAGGCACAAACAATAATAGTTAGTGCAAGCTATTTTAAGGT
>CAYWIY010000014.1:0-31594 GCA_964458455.1 uncultured Syntrophomonadaceae bacterium
TGCAGGCCATGAAAGCAACCATGTCTAAGTTGAGCGACAAAAGCAGGGTCCGGCAACCCAGCCTGGAGGAGGCCAGGGCTGCTTCGCACCCGGCGTGGCCGGCACCGATTACAATCACATCGTATTCTGTCCCCGGGGTTATAAATTGAGGCATTTCTTTATTGCTGTTTTTATTTGCCATTTTTTGCAATCACCTGTTCCAGTTTACTTGTTTATATTTGTCAATACTGCACCAGTAAGTAGGAATGTTCGCGTTTGTTGTGATCAATTATAGCCCGCGAAACCGGTTTTTAGAAATATTCGAAGCCGCGGGCTATGGGCATCCGCCTGCCGGAACCAAAAGCATTGGGAGTAATGCGAAGCCCCGTGGCAGCCTGGCGCCGTTTGTATTCTGAAACGTCAACCATTTTTATAACCCTCTTGACCGTTTCCTCGTCATATCCTTCAGCAATAATTTCTGAAGGAGAGAAGCTATTTTCCAGGTAAAGTTCCAGGATCGGATCAAGGATCCTGTAGGGAGGAAGAGAATCTTCGTCTTTCTGATCCGGCCTGAGTTCAGCCGAGGGGGCCTTGGTGATAATCCTTTCAGGGATGATTTCTTTCCCGTGAAGTTCGTTGATATGATGGGCCAGTTCATACACCATCATTTTGCGAACATCAGAAAGCATGGCCAGGCCGCCGACCATATCCCCGTACAGGGTACTGTAACCTACGGCCAGCTCCGATTTGTTCCCGGTAACCAGGGCCAGGTAACCTTCCCGGTTTGATATCTGCATCAATATTAAACCTCTCAGGCGAGCCTGCAGGTTTTCTTCTGCCAGATCCATTATGGGACCTTCCCCTTTGTTTAGCAAGTTGATAAAAGTGTCGAAGGGTTTATCGATCCTGATGATGCGGTAGTTAATGCCCAGGTTTTCAGCCAGCTCAACGGCATCTTCAAGGCTGTGCTTGCTGGAGTAAGGTGAGGGCATAATTACACCAAGAACATTATCCGGCCCCAGGGCATCTGCAGCTATGGCGGCGACAACGGCGGAATCAATCCCGCCGCTTAAACCGAGGACCGCCTTGCTGAAGCCCGTTTTGGACAAATAATCCCTGGTCCCTATTTCCAGGATTTGTTTGATGGTGCCTGTATCGTCACGATCGGGGGGGACAGTCTTTGCGGCTGGCTTGAAGAGGTCTTCAGTTTCTACTATAAAAAGTTCCTCCCTGTCTAAAGAAGCCCTGTAAAGCAATTCTCCGCGGTTGTTGTAGGCCAGGCTCGAGCCGTCAAAGACAAGCTCGTCGTTTGCACCCACCTGGTTAAGGTATATCACGGCAGTGTTGTATTTATGGGCCAGGTAGGGCAGCATATTCTCCCGCAGAGCGTGCTTGCCGTAGTGGTAAGGAGAAGCGGACAGGTTCAGCAGCAGGCGGGCGCCCTGGGCGAACAACCCCTCCACCGGATCGCTGTCATAAAGCGGATCGTTGAAATAGTCCATGTCATTCCAGATATCTTCACAGACAGTGACAGCAGTCGGTATGTCTCCCAGCATTTCGATTTTCCGCTCCCGGCAGACAGTGTAGTACCTGGTTTCGTCAAAGACGTCGAAATATGGGAGCAGGGTTTTTAACTGGGTTGATTTGATTGCCCCGTTTTCCAAAAGCAGGGCCGCATTGTATAACCTGTTACCCTGGCGGTGGTTGGCGCCGATCAGGATGGGGACGCCGGCCTTTGCTGTTAAAGGCATCAGCTCTTCTGTAATTAACGACCGTTCTTTATCCAGGAATCCTTTGTAGTTGAGCAAGTCCCGGGGTGGATAGCCGGACAGTGCTAATTCGGTGAAAACCACCAGGTCTGCTTCCCTCTCCAAACCGGCTTGATAGTATTCTTTAACTTTTTTTAGGTTCTGTTCCAGGGCCCCGATGGTTGGGTTGATCTGAGCCAGGGCAATCCGCAATTTAGATTCCTCCCTTTAAAAAATTAACTCACGGGAATGCATCTTTCCCCGTGAGCGTTTCCCCGTTTAAGGTGTGAGCCTATTCTGGCTGAAATTATAATCAAGCGCAGCCTTAAAGTCAAGGACAAGCACTACAGGATCTTACCTTGCCAGGGGTGGAGCGGACAACTATAATGATAATAGCAATATTTAAATGACCAGCCACTACCAGGATATTTGCTCATTTGCCTGAAACAATTACTCTTGGAATTTAATGTTACGGAGGTGTTTGGAATGTTAGAAGTTTATGTTAAGGACGGCTGCCCTTACTGCGAAAAGCAAATTGAAGTGCTTAAAAAGAAAGGTGTAGATTATAAGCTTTATAATGTCAGCTCAGACCGGGAGGCTTTGAAAAGAGCTCGCCAGGAATACAAGGCCGACAAAGTCCCTGTAGTTGTTGAAGATGGCGTTTTACAGAGTATTGGCTTTGGCGGTGGAGGCTGAGGGATTTAAAAATAAGGCCGCCGGGAGCGGCCAGAGCCACTATTCTTCCTTAGCAGATGGGTCCCCTGCCGGATCAAGGTGGACGATTGTTTTACAGTGGAATCTGTTGCAGACATGGTCTTCTACCTTTTGGGCAATTTCGTGCGCTTCCTCTAGGCTGAGACAGCCTTTTACTTCTACATGGATAGTAATCACTTTCCATGATCCGTAGTCGTGCACTTCCAGCCGGTGGGCATCGATAACGCCGTCAACTTCCCTGGCACAATTAAAAATTCCATTTTGCATCTCATGACCCGGGGCGGTGCCAAGAAGTTTGCTGCAAGAATTGCGAAGTATCTTTAGGCCTGTATAAATGATGTAAAGGGCGATAGCAATCCCGAAGTATGCATCCAGGGCGTAAAGTCCAAAATAGCTTCCGATTAAGGCCACCAGTACCAGTCCGGAAGAAAGGGAGTCGCTCCGGTGGTGCCAGGCGTCGCCTTCCAGGGTGTCAGAGTCGATCAAACGGCTGAGCCGGACGGAAAAATAATACATGAATTCCTTGAGAATAATGCCGGCGGTTACAGCAATGATAGCAGCAATGGAAGGGCTGGCAAATACTTCACCGGCCAGGCGGTTATAGGCGCTGTAAATGAAAGCGCCGCCGGCTATAATTAACATTACCCCGATAACCAGGCCGGCCAGGTATTCTGTTCGGCCGTGCCCGTGTGGGTGTTCGCTGTCTGCTTTTTTGCCGGCCATGAGGAAACCGATCAAAACAACCAGGGATGAAAAGATGTCGGAAGCACTGTGGACTGCATCGGCTATCAGGGCCAGGCTGTTTGTAAGCAGGCCGAAAATGAGCTTAAGGAGGGTAAGGAATATGTTACCCCCCAGGCCTACCCAGCTTTCGATCATGCCAACCCGGATTCTTTCGGAAGGGTTCCTTAAATCCCTGTTTTCGGTTATTTTTTCGGCCAGACGGCCGCCCAGTGATTTCATGAATTAATACCCATCTTTTTCAAATTACCCATTATTATACCACAACTGCGTTGCTACTCCATAAGGGTAGTTCACTCATTTAAAAACTTACCCAAAAGACTAGTCCAGAGCAGATTAGTTCGCTTGTAATTATTAATATATTATTTTAGCTTTTACTTTTTATGTGGTCTTATTCTGATTCTGTTTTAAGGAGATTCCTTAGTTGCAGTTTATTAATGGGGATATAGCTCTGTTAATAGGCTTTGAGAAGTATCTAGCCAGCATGATGCTTGTTATCTTATAAAAGCACCTTATATTAGTATTAAGCTTGGTTATACGGCTACCTCTGTCTTTTGTAAAAATGAATTTGATATGACATAATTAATTTACAACATTAAAGTTTTTACTAAATCTATGTAATTGTGTGAGGATAAAGATTTTTTCCGCCGACTCAAGTAGTAAATAGCATGTTTTTTTAAACAAATTCTTGCTAACCTGCAAGGTCTACAATTAACAACAAGAATGCTGCTTCGGTTTGCAATTAAGAATAAGGTTGTTAATGATTTGTTTATGTTTATAGGATTATGATTTAAGGATAGCAATACTTTTATATTATCATGGGGTATGGCAGGACATATTATTATTGGCCAGCTATTTTCTCTAAGCTGAAATGATACTAAGCTGATAGGGGGGATGGATTTGAATTTATGGGAAAATCTAGTCGGTGGTATAGCCGGTTTGTTAGATTTTATGGGAAGACGTTCCGGGCAAATAGCAGAACTTACCCTTGAGCATTTTTGGCTTGTTCTGGTTGCCATGATTGTTGCTGTGCTTATAGGGGTAACAGTAGGGGTTTTAATATCTTACTGGGATCCTATTGCTTATCCCGTTATTAATGTAACCCAGGTAATTATGACTATCCCGAGTATAGCAATGATTGCTATCTTGATTCCCTTTTTTGGGATAGGTTTTAACAATGGGGTGGCTGCTTTAAGCCTGTATGCTCTTTTGCCTATAGTTCGCAATACATATACAGGAATCAGGGCTATTGAGCAAGCTGTTTTGGAGTCAGCGATTGGGATGGGAATGAAAGAATCTGGTGTATTGTTTAAGATTAAATTGCCCCTGGCCCTGCCGGTAATTATGGCGGGGATTAGGACTTCTGTGGTTATGGGTATAGGCATTGGCGCAATCGCAGCTTATATCGGCGCCGGTGGACTGGGTATACTTATATTTAATGGTATAAATTGGGTCAATTATCCCATGGTCTGGACTGGGGCAATATTTATTTCTATAATGGCTATTATTGCAGATATTCTCCTGGGATGGTCCGAGAAAAAAATGTCATGGCGCACATAACTCAGTAGAAAGTAGTTTATAATAATCGAGAGGAGGCAGAACCATTTGATTCGTTTGGAAAATTTGACTAAGCAATTTAATCCAGCGGAGCCCCCGGCAGTTGACGAATTATCCCTCGAGGTTAAGGAGGGCGAGACCTGTGTGCTGGTTGGGCCCTCAGGGTGTGGTAAGACAACTACTATGAAGATGATAAACCGCCTCATAGAGCCAACAAATGGTAAAATTTATATAAACGGCGAGGATAGTTCAAAGATAGATCTTATTAAGCTAAGATTAGGAATTGGTTATGTTATCCAGGAAATCGGACTATTTCCTCACATGACTATTGCAGAAAATATTGCAACTGTCCCCAAGGAACTGAAATGGCCAAAAGAAAAAGTATGGCAAAGAGTTGATGAACTATTAGAAACGGTCGGGCTAGATCCGGAACAGTTTAAGAACAGGAAACCCAAAGACCTCAGTGGTGGGCAGCGCCAAAGAATAGGGGTGGCCCGCTCAATGGCAGCTGATCCCCCAATTATGCTTATGGATGAACCGTTTGGCGCCCTGGATCCAATTACCAGGGCTCACCTGCAAAACGAATTCTTAAGAATTCAGCAGAGAATTAAAAAGACCATTATTTTTGTTACTCATGATATTGATGAGGCAATTAAGATGGGCGACAAAATTGCTGTAATGAGAAAGGGTAAGCTGGTTCAATATGATACGCCCGAAGATATGTTAAGCGCACCGGCCAATGAGTTTGTAGTCAACCTGGTCGGAGGAAATTATTCTATTAAAAGGCTTCACCTGATCAGGGTGGATGAAATTATCGATCGGAGCCCCTTTACTGCTTCTTCTGAAGATGCGGTTAGTGATGCCAAAGAACTCCTTGAAAAAAGCAAGTTGGGCCTGGTTATAGTTACGGATGAGAATAAAAAAGTTAAAGGTTTTGTTATTCCCGCGTACCTCAAAAAAGATGGCGAAACCAATGCAGATATTATGGAGGAACCGGATCAAACTGTGGGTGTAGGATCAACTTTAAACGATGCTCTCTCCGTTATGTTGTCTAATGGTCAAGGTTATGTGATCGTGGTGGACGAAAAAGAACGGCTTGAAGGAGTGGTCACATTGAACGGTATTATGGGGGTGCTGCAGGACAATGACTAAAAAATGGGGATCACGCATTTTTTTCAGTCTGCTGTTACTGGCTTTATTTGTTGGCTATCCCTGGTACGGAATAAATAATCCGGCTGATAGAACTGTCGGCCGTATGCTGACCACTGACAATATTATACTTTATGCTCAACAGCACCTTACCCTTTGGGGTGTTTCCTTACTGTTTGCGATTTTTGTTGGTGTCAGTATTGGTATTCTGATTACGCGACCGTATTTTAGGTTTGCTGCACCGGTTGTTGTAAACCTTGTTAATATTGGTCAAACTGTCCCGAGCATTGCTGTTCTGGCGATTTTTATGGGCATTATTGGTATGGGGTTTCAAACTGCTGTAGTTGCTCTTTTCCTGTATTCGATTTTGCCCATACTACGTAATACCTATGCAGGTATAAATACTATATCACCGGATGTTATAGAAGCAGCGAAGGGAATGGGGATGACACCTGGCCGGGTATTGCGAAGAATTGAAATCCCGCTTGCTTTATCCGTTATAATGGCGGGAATTAGGACCGCGTCGGTGGTTAATGTTGGAGCGGCGACTCTGGCAACTTTTATTGCGGCTGGTGGTTTAGGAGTTCTGATTAAAACCGGGATGGCAGTTATGCGGCCTCAGCTGTTCATGACCGGTGCAGTTATGGCAGCGAGTCTGGCCGTTCTTTTGGATTACTTTCTTAGTATTATAGAGGATGAAGTTTGATTGATTGAAAACGAGTGTAAGCTTGGCTCAGGCCGGTTATGTATGTGTTAAGTGATTGCATTCCGGCCTGTCCAATTACATAAAGGATCCTTCTCTCAGTAAGTATTTTTTAAGGGGGTTTTAATTATGAGCAAGAAAAATGTATTGATTTTAGCTTTAGCATTAGTGATTATTGTTTCACTTGTGTTTGGTTTGGGCGGCTGCGCTGCCGAACCGGTTGTAGAAGTAGGAACGAAGAACTTTACCGAACAATTTCTCCTGGGCTGGCTAACTTACCATGTTCTGGATGATGCGGGAGTCCCGGTCAATGCGAATATTAACCTTGGGGGAACTGAGGTTGCCCGCTCAGCTCTTGAAGGCGGTGAAATTGACACTTACTGGGAATACACAGGGACTGCCTGGATGGTTATTTTTGAAGAGGAAGAGGAAATTGTTGATGAGCAGGAAGCTTATGAGCTGGTCGCCAGCAGGGATCTGGAAGAAAATGATCTGATCTGGCTGGAGATGGCTCCCTTTGACAACACCTACACCCTGATGATGCGTGAAGAACATGCAGCAGAAGAAGGCATTGAGACAATCAGTGAGTTGGTAGAGTGGATCGATGAGCAGCAGGCAGCTGGTGAAACAGTCAGCCTGGCTGCAGAACATGAATTTATGGTCCGTGAAGATGGTTACCCTGCTCTCCAGGAGCTTTATGGTTTTGAATTTGATGATGTAAAGGATATGGAGCTTGGCTTGACCCACGTAGCCTTGCGTGATGGTGATGTAGATGTAGCCATGGGTTTTGCAACAGACAGTAAAGTTGCTGAATTAGATCTGGTCAACCTTGAAGACGACCAGGATTTTTTCCCGGTCTACAACCCGGCACCTGTAATAAGGGCAGACATTGCTGATGATATTGAAGGTGTGGAAAGAGAAGAAATTGAGGAGTTGCTAAATCAGATCGGGCCTTTGCTCGATACGGATACCATAATCGAGTTGAATTATCAAGTTGAAGTACTGGAAGAAGACCCTGAAGAGGTAGCCCGTCAATGGCTTTTGGAAGTAGGGCTTATTTCTGAATAGGTCAGGAAATTTTACCGAAACAAAATGAATAATTGGTTACTGCTCAAATGAGAGGGAAGGATATCTTTTATTAGATAAAAAGAAGGCTGATACAGCCTTCTTTTTATCCCTTTAAATTGTATCTAAATTTTATATTGTCATCCAATAGATTCTGCCTGTTCTTAATGTGAAGCATAATGATAATGCTAATAAAAATAATGCATGCTGCCATCCAGATCTCTCTTTGTAAGGCAATTATGAACGATTATCAGGATTAATCGACAAATCCTCAATATAGGTGCGCTTTGCTTAGCTATACACCCCATTTTATCTTTTGCGAAAGAGCGAGCGTTGTGACATAATAATATGGTAAAGACTGTTTCTCGAACTGGCAGTAATAGAAGGCGCCTCCGGTACACGGGCCGGGCTATTTCGGACGCAACTATTTAAACACCCGTATAACAATCAACATCAGGCGCGCCCTGAACGATTTAATACGGTTTTTTTTATTAAAAGCCGGAGTTTTTGGCCTTTTTAAAAAGAACTGCCGTTGTGCTATTACACAGTAACCAAAGGAGGTGAACAGCCCGGTCAATATAACCGGGCTGGACGATTGAGCCAACGAGGAGTAGTAGTAGGTAAGCCATATGAAAGATTAAGTCAGGAACAGGTTGAAATTATTAATCGTACTTCACTGGATCTGCTGGAGGATCCGGGTATTCTCTGCTACCACGAGGAAAGTGTCTCCATGCTGGAGAAAGCCGGAGCAAAAGTTAAAGCGACCAGGGAAGGTGAACATGATGCATGGTGGGTCAGTATCCCGGAAAAGGTTGTCAAACAAGCCCTTGATACAGCACCCTCTAAAGTTACCCTTGGGGCGAGGAACACTGAAAATAAGGTAGTTATGGATGCTGAAGCAAGCAGGATCCATTTTGGCAGTGGTTCTGAAACAAACTACTGGCTGGAAATTGAGGCGGAGACTTTCAGTTCCAAGAAAGATGGAAGAGAGCAGGTTTTTCCGGTTATGAAAAAAAGCCGGGGCAACCTCGGGTTCCTTTCCCGCTCAGCTCACCTGGCCAATAACCTTGAAAACCTTGATTTTTTCATTCGCAATGTCAATGTCCAGGATGAAGATGTTACCACAGATAACAAGGATGTAAATGTCTTTTTTACATCTCTAAACAATATTACCAAGCCCGTTGTGGGGGGCATTGCCGACTTTAATCAACTAAAACAAGTTGTGGGTATGGCAGAGATTATTACCGGCGGCAGGGAAGAACTGGTTAAAAACCCTGTAACTTCTTTTATTACCAGTGTAATTAAAAGCCCCCTGCAGGTGGTTGCAGAGACTGCGGAAAAGCTAATTGAAATTGCCCGGATGGGCTTGCCGGTGGTGATTTCCACTTCACCCCAGGGTGGTTCAACAGCTCCGATCGATGAACTGGGCATGGTTGCCCAGGTAAATGCCGAAGCCCTGACCGGAATAGTGATCAACCAGTTGGCCAATCCGGGTGCGCCGGTTATATACGGTGCAGTGCCGGTGCGGGCCCGCATGGACGATTTGCATGATATGTACGGGGTACCTGAATTCTGTCATTACAACATGGCCTGTGCCCAAATGGCCCGGTACTATAAAGTGCCCTGCTACTCTACTGCCGGGGTGGGAGATGCCAGGGTTCCAGGGATCCAGGCTGCCGTGGAAAAGATGTTTACCTATACGGCAGTGCCTTTTGCTGCGCCCGACCTGCTCCATTATGCTTTCGGTCTCCTGGACAAGACCCAGACCTTCTCTCCCGAGCAAGCCGTGCTTGATAACCATCAGATAGGCATGGCCAAGTTTCTGCACCGGGAAAGCGGTGTAACGGCCGAGGCAGCAGAAGAAACCAGGAAAGTGATCCGGGAAGTAATGAATAGCCCTTACCGGATGTATGCCCGGCATGCCCGGAAAATGCTCCGCAAAGGCGGTATATTTGAAGGATTCCCCTTTGAAGGTGAATCCGATGATCAAGATGAGACACTGCTTAAGCTCCATGAGCGTTTTGAAGAGATCGAAGAAAAAGAACCTGAGCATCTTCCAGAAGATGTGTGCAAGAAAATATTCGAGCAAACGCCCGGTTTATTGCCCCGTTTAAACCCGTACTCGAAATGATAAGTTGACTTAAGCCTTTGTTATACAGGCGCTGGAGCCTGTATAACAAAGGTTACTAAAGAAATTATTAGAGCCGGCTGGTTATAATGGCTTGAATGGTTTTATTATTAAAATTACAAAGACAGCAACGCTAAGGAGGAAGAACGTTGAAAGAAGAATTGATTGAACGCATTGTGAATAATGTCCTGCAGGGACGACGCAACAAAGATGATGAAGGTATCGAAGAAGAATATGCCGGGGAACCGGGAGTGGCGGAACTGGTCCAGGAAGCCCTGGACAATGGAATCGATACCAACACGATATTGCTGGAAGGTTTGAGCAAAGGCATGGAGCAGGTAGGTGAAAAGTATGAAACAGGAGAATACTTCATTCCCGATATGCTTACTGCTGCAGAAGCGGTTGAAGCCGGGATGGAAGTAATGGAACCACACCTCGCCGGTGAAGGTGAAAGAGAAAGCAAAGGGAAGGTGATAATGGCGACGGTGGAGAAAGATCTACATGATATCGGTAAGAACCTGGTTTCAATTATGCTTAAAGGATCCGGGTTTAATGTGGTTGATTTAGGCATCGATGTGACTGCAGCCCGGATAGTAGAGGCGGCTGAAGAAGAAAATGCAGATTTAGTCGGGCTTTCAGCCTTGCTTAATACTACCATGGTTAATATGGAAGATGTCGTTAAGGAGTTGGATAATAAGGGGCTCCGGGATAAGATTAAAGTCATTATTGGTGGAGCGCCTACATCAGATGATTTTGCTGCCGAGATCGGGGCTGATGGTTACGGAAAAGATGCTTTTGCCGCTATTCGGGTAGCAGAAAAATTATTGTCAGGAGGGACTAAATAGTATGGATGCCGATAAGGCTTATCAAGAAGCGATACGACATGGGAGATATAGCGAGCAGGTTCAAAGCCTGCGCTGCAAGTATGACCATGTCCGTTTACATTTTGAAGATTTTATTACCTCATATTACCTGAGGCCATACCTGGAGGAGATGGTCAAATACAAGGTAGATAAAAATGGGGAAGGGCTGCGCTTTTATGACCTGGGCTGCGGAACCGGAGATGGTTATGAATTGCTCAGCAAAATGGCCCGGCATGCCAGGTTGTCGCAGTTCGATACCCGCCTGATCCAGGATGATATGATGGATCAATACAAGGGAATAGACCTCAGCATTGAACTGCTAAAGGAAGCGGAGAACATGTTTGGCGATTATGAACATGTCAACTTCTGCAAAGGTGATTTTTCCAACGGATTGCCAGTGGAAGAGGGAGAAGATTCTTACGATCTTTATTTCACTTCTTACGGGACCCTGTCACACTGCACCAACGAAGAGCTGGAAAAATTATTTATCGACATAGGCAAACACGGCCAAAACGGAAGCCTGATTCTGGCTGACTTCCTGGGGCGTTACTCTTACGAGTGGCAGAACCTGTGGACCCATGATCCGGAGGAAGTCACGTATATGGATTATGTGATCAATTATCTTTATCCGGAGGAAGAAAGGGATCAGGTAGATCTTTCTTCTTTTCCCATGCGTCTCATGACCCCGGAAGAAGTATTTAAAATTCTGGAAAGTGCGGCCCGGAAGGCGGGGGTGCAATTAAAGGTTCAGCGCTTTTTCGATCGCTCCCTGTTTGTTGGCCGGCATATCGAAACCGGGACCTACAACGGCAATGCCCAACCCCTGCGCCTGATGGTGTCCTCACTGTTTGAACGTGGTTTGCGGACCTACTTCCCCGACCTTAAGGTGAGTTATATTCCCAGGGAAGGCTTTGACTGGCAGAATGCAGCGCTTCAAAAGCTGGCCGACAGTTGGAATGCGCTGGTGGATTATACCATGGTGCTGATGGAGCATTATGATAGCGATGAAGAATTGTTGCCCTACCCGCCGCAAACCGATGTCAAACCACTGGAGAAAGCATACCGGGTAATGCGTCAATCCCTGGAGGGCAGCAAAGGGCTTTACGGCGATATCAGGGCAGACCTGATTGAAGCCCAGCTGGGTTATGCTATTCGCAGCCTGGAAATGAACCTCCAGCAGGGCCACGGCTTAGGTCACGGCCTGGTCGGGGTCATCCAGGTTGTTAAATAGCTTGGTGAAACTGCTTATCAGGCTAAATACAGTCAGTGTAAAACTGCAAGTTTATGAAAGGGCAAGCAGGGGCATTCTTGCTTGGCCTTTTGTTTTATCAATACATAATTTGTGATTCCATTTTGCTTGCTATGAAATGTCTATTGACAAGCCTATAAGGAGGGATTAATATGGCGGTATTGGCGAAAGAAATTATGAACTCTCCGGTGATCAGTGTCACTTCAGACACATCACTGAAGAGGGCGGCGGAAATTTTGGATGAGAACCGCTTTAGCGGGATGCCGGTAACTGATGAAGAGGAGCATTTAATCGGGATAATATCAGAGACTGATATTTTGCGCTATACTCAGCAAATAATCGGTCAGCCCCTGCGCGATCCGCACCAGGTCTTTACCAAGGGAAAAGAAGTGCTGCATGTTGACATCACTCACCGGGGAGTGGAGGTGATTGAACTGGTGGCATCCACCACGGTGGAAACATTAATGACAACAGAAGTTGTTTCGGTTAAGGAAGATACTCCCCTGTATGAGGTGAGCCGTTTAATGTATGACAACGGTATCAACCGGATCCCTGTAATCGATAACAAGAACAAGCTGACAGGCATAATTACCAGGGCGGATTTGATCCGGACCATGGTTCAAAAATGGGAAACCCTTAACCAGCAATAAATGGCAGAATTTTAAGCAGGGTTTAATATAACTAAGAGCGGGGGGACAGGTACTATGGAAAAGCCGTTCTACGAAGGCGGAGGCTACAATGTCCTTACAGAAAAAGAAATAAGCCAGATCCATGAAACAACGCTCAGGGTTTTAGAAAAAGTAGGTTTTGAGATCAATTACCCTCCGGCCCTCGAACTGTTCGAAAAGTACGGTGCGAGGGTTGATCATGATAGTCACAGGATTTACGTGAGCCGGGAGCTGGTATCCCGCTGTATTAAACAGGCCCCGGCTGAGTTTACTTTCTATGGGCGTAAAGAAGGAAGAGACATTACCGTTGGTGGCAAGAAGGTTAATTTTGGTACCGGTGGGCTGGCCCTTTATGTTTTGGATCTTGAACGCAACAAACGCCCCGGGGCGATCCATGATGTTGCCGAACTGGCCAGGCTTGCCGACAGGTTAGAGTATCTTGACTTTTTCATCAACCCGCTCTATCCGCATGATATCAATATCGAAACGGTTGATATCAATACCAAGTACCAGGGCTTTTTGAACACCAGCAAACCGGTTATGGGCGGTATCTTTAGCAAACAGGGGCTGGAAGATGCCATTAAGATTGCTTCGATTATTGCCGGGGGATTGGAAAACCTGCAGCGCAGGCCCTTCATCGGTTTTATTTCTTCAATCACCAGCCCGCTGAAGATTAGTCCTGAGCATGCGGATTATATCATGGAGGTTGCCCGTTACGGGCTGCCGCTGGCAACTTCCACTGCTCCAGCCGCAGGCGCCACAGCGCCGATAACCCTGGCCGGGACTCTGGTCCAGCAAAACGCAGAAGCATTAATGGGGGTTATGCTTAGCCAGCTGGTTAACCCCGGTACCCCTGTACTTTACAGCGCCGTGCCTGTTACCATGGATATGCGCACCATGTCTTTTTTAATGGGCAGTATTGAATCGGGCTTGATGAATGCGGCTATCACCCAGATGGCCCATTATTACCGCCTGCCCTGTTACCTCACCGTGGGAACGACCGATTCCAAGCTTCCCGATGCCCAGGCTGCCCACGAAGGGGCTACTACAGCCATGCTGGCTGCACTGGCCGGGGGCAACTTTATCCATGAAGCTTTTGGGATGCTTGACGGGGCGCTGACCGTCTCCTACGCCCAGTATATTATTGATAACGATATCGTAGGAAGCTGCCTGCGCACCCTGCGGGGTATTGAGATCAACCAGGACACCCTGGCCTATGACATCATTGCCAAGGTTGGGCCGGGTGGCAATTACCTTAGTGAAGAACATACGGTAAGGTATATGCGCACTGAAAGTTTTGCGCCGCGGGCCAGCGATCGCCAGCCTTACCAGCGCTGGATTGATGCCGGAAGCAAGGACAGCTGGAAGAGGGCGGAAGAACTGGCGGCACAAATCCTCCAGGAGCCTTCCGAACCGATTGTTCCGCCGGAGATAGATGCCAGGGTCAGATCAGAATTCCCGGAACTCGTTACCGTGGAAAAAGGAGAAGGCGTGCACTGGGAAACGGAGTCTGGCTAGGCTATTCTGGATAACCTGCTCTTTTTAGGCAGCTAGGGAAAGGTTATTACCAGCCTGACCAGGTTTTCTTCTTTTTTCCTGAGCATTTCCAGGCCCTGGTTGATTTCTTCAAGCGGTAGCTCCCGGGTTACTGAATAGCTCATATCCAGCCTGTTCTGGGCAGCCAGTTCAATAATTACCGGGAAATCTACCCTGCTCTGGTCGGCACTTCCCAGCAGTGTCCTCTCCGTAAGCAAAAGATCATGGTAGGGACTAATTCCCACTTCTTCCGGGCAAATACCGACGATAACAGTTCTGCCGCCAACAGCAGTGCAATCGATTGCCTGCCTGATGGTTGCAGGTAGGCCGATTAATTCTGCCGCCACATCAGCACCACCCCCGGTCAAAGAAGCTACCCTGTCTACGGCATTGTCATGGCGAGGATTGACCACGGCTGTAGCTCCAACTTTTAAAGCCAGATCGAGCTTTTCCTGGTCCAGGTCCATGGCAATGACCTGGCCTGCTCCCATTATTTTAGCGATTTGTACGGCATGCAGCCCCAGGCCACCAATGCCTATAATTAAAACACTGTCCCCGGTTTTGACTCTAGCCCGGGTTAAAGCATGGAAAGGTGTAGCTACGGCATCGGTTAAAAGTGCGGCCTGAGAAAATGGGATCGACTCGGGAAAGGAAAAGGCATTACGGGCAGGAACTGCAAGGTATTCGGCAAATCCGCCGTCAGTATTTTTCCCCAGCATTTTGGCCTCGTCACAGTAATTGTCATTACCGGTACAGCAGGCCATACATATCCCGCAGGTGATCAGGTAAAAAAGACAGGCCCGGTCACCGTTCTTGATCCCTTTTACGCCTTCGCCACACTCTACAACTTCACCCGCTACTTCATGGCCCAGGGTTATAGGGATTTTGGTCACTTTACTTCTTCCGTCCTGGTAATGCAGATCGGAACTGCAAATGCCGGCAGCTTTTACCTTGAGCAGTATTTCTCCCGGCTTTGGTTTTGGCACGGGGACTTCAACCAGCTGCAGAGGCTTCCCCGGTTCCGTTAATTGGGCCGCCCGCATAGTATTCATTATTTAAGCCTCCTTGTTTAATCTTTGTTGTTTAATACTTCGCCTGCATCACATCTAAATCCTCCAACCGTTTCGCAATCAGTAAATACCGGGGGCGGGAAGGGAAACCGGCCCGGCTTATAGAATTTTATTTAACACCACTATTTTATAAATACCACCAGGGGGGGGGGAATCGCCCGGATGAAAATCAGAAAAGCGGTAATACCGGCTGCGGGTTTGGGAACCCGTTTTTTGCCGGCATCCAAGGCCCAACCCAAAGAAATGCTACCCATAGTTGATAAACCGACCATCCAGTACGTAGTGGAGGAAGCGGCAGGTGCCGGTATTGAGGATATTTTGATAATTACCGGGCGTAACAAACATTCTATTGAAGATCATTTTGACCGAAGTATTGAACTCGAACAGGTTTTAGAGCGGAAGCATAAAGAACGGGAACTGGAAGAAATGAGAAAGATCAGCGCCCTGGCCAATATATTTTACGTGCGCCAGAAAGAACCGCTCGGCCTGGGGCATGCAGTCTACTGCGCTCGCCGTTTTGTTGGCAATGAGCCTTTTGCTGTTTTGCTTGGTGATGATGTGATTCATGCCCGGGTCCCCTGTATTGGACAGATGGCCGAAGTCTATGCCCAAAAAGAAAGCACTGTTTTGGGAGTGCGCAAGGTGGGTTTTGACCACATCCATAAATACGGGGCGGTAGAATCTGATGATCCGGAAAGCTCTGTAGTCAGGGTTACCCGCCTCACTGAAAAGCCTGATAGGGAAGAAGCAAAAACCGACCTTGCCGTCCTGGGCCGTTACATTATTGAACCGGAAATTTTTGCTATTCTTGAGAAAACGCCTCCCGGTTCGGGCGGAGAGATCCAGCTTACCGATGCGTTGAACAGCCTGGCCGCCCGCCGGCCGGTGTGGGCTTACACCTTTGAAGGGCGGCGTTATGATGTCGGTGATCGTCAAGGTTTTCTTGAGGCTACGATTGAGTATGCCCTGAGGCGAGATGATCTTGCTCCCGGTTTGAAAGCCTTTTTAGCCGATTTGAAGCCAGAAAACCTGTAAGGAGGTTCCTGATGAAGAATACAGCTATCATCCTGGCCGCGGCAACCCTGATCCTGGTTGCCGTATCATACCTCACCGGAGGTTTGGATCTGGTGGCAGAAGGTCTGTTGACAGCCGGAACAACAGCTTCCCGGGCCTTGCTGCTAATCGTTGCCGCATTCCTGGTAATTGGGCAACTCCAGGCCCTGATTACCTCAGATATGATTAAAGGGTGGATGCAAAAATATTCCGGGGGCAGAGGAATAGCTATTAGCTCAATTGCCGGAGGCCTTTTCCCGGGCGGTCCTTACATATTTTATCCATTTTTAGCCGGTTTTAAGGGCAGGGGAATTCCTTTTTACCTCTTGTTTTCTTTCGTTTCCGGCAAGCAAATCTATGATTTTACCAGGCTACCGCTTGAAATCAGCCTGATTACCCCCTGGATAGCCATCCTGCGTAACATATTGACCTTACCTGTGCCCTTTATTATGGGTTTAATCAGCAGGCGCTTTTTCCCACGGGGTGTTACGGGAGCTACCTGGGAAGAGGGAGAGCAGTAATGGTTGTTACTACGGTTATTTTTTTCGCCATAGCTGGAATCTTATTTCTACTAAATATTAAGCATGGCAGGCACCAGGAAGGCTTTAAAGCAGGTATGCGGCAGCTTGTTGCCGCCCTGCCGGTGATACTTCTTGCCCTCCTGCTATCGGGTTTCCTGGAGGTGTTGATCCCGGAAGAGTTTATCAAACGCTGGTTAGCCCAGGAGGCAGGATTTACTGGAGTTTTCCTGGGGGCCCTTGGAGGGATGGTTATGGCTTTTGGGCCGTATGCCTCTTATCCTATTATTGCTACTATCTATGGTTCAGGGGCAGGCCTGGGAACAACTATTTCCATGCTATCCGGTTGGACCATGCTGGGGTTATCAAGGATTCCTTTTGAAAGCGGGTTCCTGGGCCTTAAATTCAGCCTGCTTCGAATGGCCCTGCACCTGGTATTTTGCATTGCCGTAGGTACGGTTGCTCATCTCATCGGTCTCTGGTTTTTATAATAGAGCATCTGCCATATTTTTTAGAAGGAGGAATGTAATATGTACCTTCATCCGGCGCCCCTTTATGCTGCAGTGGAGGATTTGATCAGTGAAAAGGTTAGTTTAAAAGATTATATCAATGCCCAGTGCGATCGGATCGATGAACTGGACGGTGAATTACAGGCCTTGCTTCCCGAGCCCGGGCGAAGGGAACGGCTGTTAAATGAAGCGGAGGCTCTGCAGAACATCTATCCCAACCCTGAAAGCAGGCCCCCTCTTTTCGGGGCCCTTGTGGGGGTGAAAGATATTTTTCACGTGGAAGGGTTTGTAACCAGGGCCAACACCAGGATAGATCCGGAAGAGTTTTCCGGCCCGGAAGCAGACTGCATTACATTCCTGCGCCAGGCAGGAGCCCTGGTCCTGGGAAAGACAGTCACCACTGAGTTTGCTTACTTCGAGCCTGGCCCGACCAGGAACCCTCATAACCTGAATTATACCCCGGGCGGCTCCAGCAGTGGTTCAGCAGCGGCAGTTGCAGCCGGTTACAGCCCGCTGACCCTTGGCACCCAAACTGTAGGGTCAATAAACCGGCCGGCAGCTTACTGCGGGGTTGTCGGTTTTAAGCCCAGTTATAAGCGCATCCCTACAGAAGGAATAATTCATTTTTCCCCTTCGGTCGACCATGTTGGCTTCTTCACCCAGGATGTTAAAGGTATGATCATGGCTGCAGAGACTCTCTGCTATAACTGGCAAGAAATTAGTGTTACTTACCAGCCTGCCTTAGGCATTCCCAAGGGTAAATACCTGGATCAGCAGGTATCACCGGAGGGGATGAAAGCATACAGAGAGCAGCTGGATATGCTCCGGGAAGCCGGTTATGTGATCAAAGAAATTAACATTTTGGATGATATAGATGCTATAGCATACTGGCACCGTAAGTTGATATCGGGTGAAATGGCCAGGGAGCATGAAGACCTGTATAACCGCTATGCGGATCTATACAGGCCGTTGACAGCTGAGCTAATCCGGGAAGGTCAAAATGTTTCTGACTCAGAACTCGAGACTGCCCGTAAGAAGCAAAAAGAACTAAGAGAAGCGCTGGAATCGGCGATGTGGGAAAAAGGAGCCAGCCTTTGGGTCACTCCAGCCGCACCTGGCCCGGCCCCGGAAGGTCTTCAATCAACAGGGGACCCCGGTTTAAATATGCCCTGGACAAACGCGGGATTGCCCGCAGTTACCATTCCGGCCGGGAAAACTGAAAACAACCTGCCTCTGGGCCTGCAGCTGGTGGCCCCTTTTATGGGGGATGAACTGCTCCTCTACTGGTCTGAAGATGTAGCAGAGACATTCAGGCAATACCAGCCTTTTAATCTTTAAGTCAACTCAACGCCGCTACGATCAAGCCAGCAGGCAACCGCCCTGGTGATTATAACGGCCAGAATTATGCGGGTGGTTAGAAGCACTACCGGGTTAGCGCCAAATACAGCAAAGATGAAGGTGTCCTCGACAACCGAATGGCAGATGCTGAGGAATATACCAATTAGCAAAAGATCGCGCTTGTTCAGGTATCCCTCCCGGGAATACTCGATTATCAGGGCAGCTCCAAGGACTATGCCGAAGAATATGCCGGCCAGCATCGGAAAAGCTGCTTCTTTGGGAAGGGTAAGGAAGCGCAGGATCCCCTTTACTTTATCGGTAAGTTTTTCAATGACCTGGTAATGACGAGCTATCTCGATCATGACCAGGATCGGGATTAAGATCAAGGCAAGCTGGGCAATACTGGACAGGCTGTTGATAATGGTGTTGAAAAGCAGTGAAATGATTTCCATTTTAGAGTCCACCCCCGGCTACTGTATAGATTAAATTCAAAAGGAGACCTGCCAGCAAGGCGGTAAAAATGCGCAGGGTTGCTGCTGCCGGAATGCGCAGGCCGGTATAACTGCTGACGGCGGTTTCTATGGGCAGTTCATGGCAAATACCGATCATGACAGCCAGGACCGTCATTTGTTGAGCATCCAGGGACATGGCTGTAATTGCTCCCAGGGCGGCATAAAAGTTGACAAAAAAGCTTAAAAGCAGGGCTACTGTTGCTTCGCCGGGGAGCCCGAACAGGGCCATGGCCGGGGTAAAGAAACCGGCGATCATTTCCATTATCCCGAAATGATTAAGCAGAGCTACCAGGCAGGAAACAGGGATTATAATTTTTACCAGGAGCAAAATTAGATTCAGGCTTTTAATGAACCCATTTTTAATGGGGGTTATCAGGTTACTCATAGCTGTTACTCCTTTTGCGTCAAGTTATTATAAATATTGCTGCAGCAGTTGTTGCTCGGGCCGGGCAGGATTAGGCCTGCCTGTTTATACGGGCAGTAATTGTAATGGTTTGCCGGGCATAGCCCGGTTTTATTCTTCTCCCAGGACCATGTGCATCTGGATTAAGCGCATCATATCGGTCCTGCTGAGCAGGCCCGCCAGGTCTCCGTTTTCCTCCATGACCAGCGCCCGGCCCACGTTCTGGGTGGCCATTTTCATCATTATTTCAGCAGCGTCGCTCTCCGGGTTGATGACCATGGTTTCTTTCAGCGGGGTCAGGACGTGAGCTACAGTGGTATGCGGCCATTTTTCCCGCGGAACCTGTTTAAGGTCCTGCAAGGTGACAATGCCATGGGTTGTGGAGCCGTATACAACGGGAAATGCTCCGTATTTATATTGCAAGAAATAATCTGCCAGCTGCTCCAGGGTAGCATCGGGAGAAATGGTTTTCAGGTCGGTACTCATGATTTTTGATACCTTAACGCCGGAAAAAGTTTCTTTGAACACAAGCTGCGAGTAGCTGGACTGGCCGGCCTGGTAGATAATCCAGCCCAGGAAGATTAACCAGATTCCCCACAGGTCGCCCTGGAAAAGGATAATTACAAAGCCCAGGCCCATGGCGAAGAAAGAAAGCATACTGCCAATAAGCACCGCTATCCTGGTGGCTTTGAGAATACTTTTGCCGAAAAACCATATTATTGAGCGAAATAAGCGGCCACCATCCAGGGGAAAAGCGGGAACCAAATTAAAAACGGCCATAATCAAGTTTATGCGGGCTACAAAAAAAATGGCTTCGCTGAAGATTTGCCCGGGAGGTAAAACCAGGTAATACAGGCCTCCGGTAAGAACTGCCAGGGCGAAACTGGTTAAGGGTCCGGCTGCCGTGACCTTGAATTCACTCCTGGGGCTCTCCGGTTCCGCTTCCATTTGGGCTACCCCTCCAAAAATAAAGAGAGTGATTTTTTTTATGGGGATACCTTCGTTTAGCGCTACAAAAGAATGGCCAAGTTCGTGGGTTAAAACGGAAGCAAAAACCAGCAGGGTTGTAGTAATACCTGCGACCCAATAAACCTGGGAGGATAAGCCTTCAATCATTAAGGGGTAATAACTCTGGGCCAGGCTTAAGCTGAGCAGGAAAAAAATTAATAACCAGCTTACATGTATTTCAACCGGGATTCCCTTGATATATGTAATACGGAAGGAGTTGTTCATTTGGCTTTTCTCCTTTCTTTCATATCCCTAGTGCTTTCTTGTTTATTATTTAGCTATTTACAGGTTTATTCCTGCCCTGATCATGATGAGTAGTATTTCACAGGTTGTCTTCCAGGGCCAGCCCAGCTTCTTCCCTGACATTTACTTCAGGATCTTTTTGATGAGATTTTTCCAGGGCAAACAGCGCTTTTTTTGTTGCGATCCGGCCCAGGGCCCAGGCTGCATGCGCCCTGATCACTGTCCTGGAGTCGTTTTCCAAAAGCACGCTCAAGGGGTGAGTTGCCGCCGGATCTTCAATGTTACCCAGGGCAATAATAGCATTCCTCTGCAGGGTGGTTTTGCCCCTCCAGCCGGCTGAAGTAAGGTTAATGGTAGTTCTATATTCCTTTTGAGTTATACGCAGTAAAGGGAGCAATAAAGGTTCGGCCGGGAAAAAAGCAAAGGCTGCTTCAGGAATCGCGGAACTTCTGACGCCTGAGTTGTGCGGGCAGCTGTCCTGGCAGATGTCACATCCATATATTTGCCTGCCCAGCCTGGGGCGCAAGGAGCGTGGGAAAACCCCTGAAGCCTGGGTCAGGTAAGAGAGGCACAAATAAGGGTTTATTACGTAAGGTTCTACCAGGGCACCGGTAGGGCAAGCCTGCCTGCACCGGCCGCACTGCCGGCAGAGGCTGTTTTCCGGTTGATCAGGTTCCAGGTCCAAATCGAGCAGGATTGTGCCCAGGGCGGTGTATGAACCATATTCAGGGTTAATTAAAGTGCAGTTTTCGCCGATTAAGCCCAGGCCGGATTTGCGAACCAGTTCTCTTTCAAGCAGGGGGCTGCGATCACAAAATATACGGTACTCAAAAGCTCTGCTGAGCTTTGTTTGCAATTTTTCTATTATCCGGCGACAAAGTTCTTCGGCCAGGTCATGATAATCCAGCCCCCTTGCGCAGCGGGCTACTAGACCTGCCGGTTCCTCTGTTATATGGGGTCCAGGATGTACAGGGGCGGCGTAAGGAACGGCTATAGTAATAATGCTCCGGCTTCCCTTCAGCAGGTGGTGGGGTGAAAGACGCAAAGCTGGATTACTTTCTTCAAACGGAGTTACTCTATTTTCATTTTTCCTTTTTTCCAGGCGTTCTTTCATGTAATGAAGCGGTTCTGCTGAAACAATCCCAACCTGGTCAGCGCCTGCATCCAGGGCAATTTCTTTTATTTTACCGGTGTTGATAGCCACTTCTATGCTCTCCTTTGCAGGCATTTGTGTCTTTATTGTATCATTCCTATTTGTAAATCTCACTACATAGCCATACTCCGGGCAGAGATATGTCAGTGTTATACAGCAGTTAAAACTTATAGTTTAATCAAAAACCTTAATTCTTAAAATCTGCTTGACAGTGTGCCAGACAGGGCTTATAATTTTACATACCAAAATAGAAAGTGTTTTCATAATGTGGAAACATGGTGAGGTGATCAAATGAGTGTTCAAAAGGAGAAGACTATACTTGGCCTGGAAGTTTCCTGCGGGCCTAACGGCTTATCTATTATCAACGTCCTGCAGGCTATCCAGGGCCATTACGGATACTTGCCGCGGGAGACCCTTAAAGAAGCAGCCAGGGAATTAGGTGTGCCCCTGGTGGATCTCTACAGTGTGGCCACGTTTTATAAAACCTTCAGGCTGGTTCCCAGGGGAAAACATGAAATTGTCAGCTGTACCGGAACCGCCTGCCATATTAGGGGCGCTGAAAAAGTTACCGCGGAAATATCACAGGTACTTGGTGTAGATGTCGGCTCAACCACTGAAGACGAGCAGTATTCTCTTAAATGTGTTAATTGTGTTGGAGCCTGTGCGCTGGCTCCTGTAGTGATAATAGATCGTCAGTACTACGGCCAAATGACGCCTTTAGAAGCGAGGAAACTTTTTGCCAAAGTTTCGACCAGGGATGAACGGCCGGTGTCTACAGCTGCAGGGGAAGAGTGATTATTAAAAAGGAGCTCTGGAAATGGGTCCTGTTGTAAAAAATATAAAAGGCCGGGAAGATTTTTTTCATATTAAGCGCGAATGCCGGGTCCAGTATGGAAATAGTCGCCGCTTTATCGCCGTTTGTGGTGATACCGGATGTGCTGCCAAAAGTTCAAAAGCCCTGCTGGAAAGTATGCGTCAATGCCTGGAGAACTATGGCTTGAGCGAAGAGGTAGAGGTTAAATATACCGGCTGCCTGGGACTTTGTGAAAGGGGCCCCCTGGTCCTGGTTTACCCTGAGGAAATTTTTTACCAAAAAGTCACCCCGGATGATATGGAGGAAATTTTGCAGCAAACTGTTTTAAATGGCCGGGTAATCGAAAGGCTTCTTTATAAAGATTCCATCACCGGAGAAACATATATATACGCCCGGGACCTGCCATTTTACAAGAAACAGTTGCGAATACTATTGGAAAGTAATTGGAAAATCGATCCTGACAGCATCGAAGACTACATTGCCCTGGATGGATACGAAGCCCTGGTCAAGGCAGTTACAGAAATGAGTCCGGCGGAGGTTGTGGAAGCAATTAGCAGATCCCGGCTGAGAGGAAGGGGCGGAGCCGGCTTTCATACTGCCAGTAAATGGGAGGAGTGCCGGCTGGCAAAGGGGAGAAAGTTCATCATCTGTAATGCTGATGAAGGAGACCCGGGTGCTTTTATGGACCGGAGCCTATTGGAAGGTAGCCCTCATGCGGTGCTTGAAGGCCTTTTAATTGGGGGTTATGCGACCGGTGCCCGGGAGGGCATCATCTATATCCGATCGGAATATCCCACCGCAGTGGAAAAAATTGAAGCGGCAGTAAACCGGGCAGAACAGTTAGGCCTTGTGGGGAATAATATCCTTGGAAGCAGTTTTGATTTCCAGGTTTACTTAAGTATCGGAGGCGGAGCTTTTGTCTGTGGTGAGACATCTGCTTTGATTGCATCTGTTGATGGAAGAATAGGCGAACCTGCCCAAAAGCCGCCTCACCTGGTGCAGCATGGCTACCTGGGCAGGCCGACCGTTGTAAACAATGTGGAGACCCTGGCCAATGTTCCGGTAATAATCAACCGGGGAGCGGAAGCATATCGTTCTGTTGGAACGGAAAAATCAAGCGGGACAAAAATTTTTTCCCTGGTCGGGAAAGTCAACAATACCGGCCTGGTAGAGGTGCCTCTGGGCATAACCTTGCGGGAAATTATATTTGATATCGGGGGCGGTATCAAGGAAGAGAAAAAATTCAAAGCCGTTCAGACCGGAGGCCCTTCAGGAGGGTGCCTGCCTGCTAATTACCTTGATCTGCCCATTGATTTTGATAGTCTAAGTGAAGCCGGCTCCATGATGGGGTCAGGCGGGATGATTGTTATGGACGAAGAGACCTGCATGGTTGACCTTGCCGGGTATTTTTTAAAATTTTTAGCGGACGAATCTTGCGGCCGTTGTTTTACCTGCAGGGAAGGAATAAGTCGCTTGTTGGAAATCGTAGAAGCCATATCATCTGGACGCGGTTCATTGGAACAACTCGACCTGTTAAGAGAACTGGCGGAAGTGGTAAAAGAATCAACCCTGTGCGGACTGGGGCAGACAGCACCCAATCCGGTGCTTTCGACCTTAAATCACTTTGAAGATGAGTACAGAGCCCATATTGTTGATAAAAAATGCCCGGCCGGCGTTTGCCGGGAACTGATTTCTTTCCAGGTGGTTAGCGATGACTGCAGCGGCTGTGAGTTATGTAAAAAGGTTTGCCCGGCAGGAGCGATCAGGGGGAAACGAAATAAGGCGCACTACATTGTGGAAGATAGGTGTGATAAGTGTGGCCTATGCTTATCAACATGCAGGCATCAGGCGATTGTGAAACTGTAGTAAATATAAGCGAGGTGGAAGTATTGATTGACCTGACCATGGACGGGCTTCTTATCAAGGCGGAGCAAGGTTCAACATTGCTGGAGACTGCCCGGTTTTACGGGGCCAATATCCCGACCCTCTGTTATGATGAAACATTAAGCGCATATGGGGCTTGCCGGCTGTGCCTGGTGGAAATCGGGGATGAAAATAAGTCACGCCTGGTTAGTTCATGTACCTACCCGGTCCAGGAAGGATTGAGGGTCAGGACCAATACAACAAGAGTCCTCAAGGCTCGTAAAATGATTATTGAACTGTATTTGGCTGTCTGTCCTTCCTCGAAGACAATCCAGGATCTGGCATCAAAATACGAGGTTACCGGGGTCAGGTTTGCAGTCAAGAATGAAGAGTGCATCTTGTGCGGCTTGTGCGTGAGGATGTGCGAAGAGCAGATGCAGGCCAAAGCGCTTGGGTTTATTGATCGGGGTGTCAACCGGCGGGTCAGTACCGCTTTTGACATGCGCTCAGAGGAGTGCCGTTTTTGCGGAGCATGCATGTATATCTGCCCGGTTTGCCAGGCCCGTTGCCAGGGGCCCGGGGAAGAAAGCGCTGTCTGCAATGCCTGTCTCAATCTTTCACCTCCCTGCCTTGAGAACAATGATCATGCCCTGTGTTACCTGGATCCCTGCGCAGCCTGTGAACTGGACAAGGGGAAAAGCCAGGAACAGGACGGTTACTAATTCAGCAAATCTTTGAAAGGGAGAATGCCTTATGAGTAATTATAAGCCCAATGCTTCGGCTGCAACTTTATCCAAGAACCGGACGGAAGGTTCGATCAGCACTTACAGCGGGATGTGTGTAACCTGTGTTGACGGGTGTGTGGGTATGTGTGAGATCGGAAAATCTGCTTACCGGGGACACGAAACCCTTTATCCCCAGCCCTTTGGTATCATAACCACCGCTTCAGAGAAACAATACCCCGTTGATTATTCACATTTTTCGATTATGGGGACCATGACCGGCGCCATGGGTATAGATGCAGAAAGTGAAAAGGCCATCTTTCCTAATGTAGATCTGGAGAGGGCTATTGGCCGGAATAAAGATATCAGGTTGAAGCTGCCTTTTGTTATTTCCGGCATCGGATCGACTGATGTAGCCAAAAATAACTGGGAAGGACTGGCCGCCGGCGCGGCCCTCAGTGGTATCATCCTGACCGTGGGTGAGAATGTCAGCGGTATGGATGAAGATACGTTGATAGAAAATGAGCGTGTGGTTGAGACATCGGATCTAAGGCGCCGGGTAGATTTGTTCAAAAAATGGCAGAAAGACGGTTTCGGGGCCATAGTTGTCCAGGCCAATGTAGAAGACAGCCGCCTGGGTGCCCTTGAATATGCGCTTGGAAAACTCGATGTCGATGCAGTGGAACTGAAGTGGGGGCAGGGCGCTAAAGATATTGGAGGCGAGGTGAAAATCAAGAGCCTGGACAAAGCCCGAATGTTGAAGCAAAGGGGTTATGTTGTCCTGCCCGATCCCGAAGACCCCCGGGTAGTCGAAGCTTTTCAGCGGGGCAGTTTCAGGGAGTTTGAGCGTCATTCCCTGCTGGGTATGGTGGATGAAAAATCTTTCCTGGAAAGAGTTGAAAGCCTGCGGGAAGCCGGAGCGAAAAATGTATTTTTAAAAACCGGGGCTTATCGTCCTGTCGACCTGGCCAGGGCTTTGCGGTTTTCATCCCTGGCCGAAATAGACCTTCTAACAGTAGATGGCGCAGGGGGCGGGACTGGCATGAGCCCGTGGCGGATGATGAATGAATGGGGGATTCCCTCTGTAGAATTGCATTCGTTACTATACAGGTATTGTGAAAAATTGAAGGCCGGAAACAATTACCTGCCGGACATAGCCCTGGGTGGCGGGTTTGCATTTGAGGACCAGGTATTTAAGGGACTGGCTATAGCCGCCCCCCATGTTAAATTGATCGGTATGGCCAGGGCTCCGCTGGCTGCAGCTATGGTTGGCAAAACAATCGGCTCGCGGGTTAATGCACAGAAGCTACCGGTCTATGTTGAGCGTTTTGGCTCTAATCTTGAAGAAATATTTGTCACCGCTTCCAGTCTAAAGCATCAACTGGGAGAAAACCTTTTTAATGAGCTGCCGCCAGGAGCCCTTGGCCTGTATACTTACTATGAGCGTTTGGCCCAGGGATTGAAGCAGCTAATGTGCGGAAGCCGTAAGTTTGCCCTTGATTATATTGCCAGGAATGACATCGCTGCCCTTACCAGGGAGGCTGCTGAAATAAGTGGGATCAGCCATGTTATGGATCTGGACGGTGAAAAGGCAGATGAAATCCTTAATTTTTAAATGCTTACTGTACTGTTGAAAGTGTGTTTTTCCCTTTATTGTAACCCATCCTGATCGAGGTCCTGGCGGCAATATCTGTTACAATTCCGGCCAGTGTTTCCTTGATATATTCTTTCGTGATGCGGGTATCGGGGCCGGAGACGCCGATGCTGGCCACGGCCCTGTTTTCATAATTGAAGATGGGGGCGGCTATACAGCGCACATGCTCTTCCATTTCGCCCCAATCAAGAGCGTACCCCTGCTCCCTGACCTGCTCCAACTCTTTTTTAAGCGTTTCCACTTCGGTTATTGTTTGGTTGGTAAACTGCTTTAATTCTATTTTGGAAATGATTTCATCCAGCTCTTTTTCTGGGAGGTGAGCCAGCAGTGTTTTGCCGGAAGCGGTACAATGCACCGGCCCCCTGTTGCCAACCTGGGCAAACATTTTTACGATAATGTAATTTTGTGATTCGATCTGATCAATGTATACAATTTCGGTTCCATCCAAAATGGTAAGATTGGCTGTTTCATTGCATCTGTCCACCAGTTCGGCCAGGAAAGGCCTTGTTATTGTCCTGATGTCGGTATATGAAAAAATATTATTGGCTACTTCCAGCAGCTTTAAACCCAGTTGATACTTGTTGGTTTCCCGGTCCTGTTCTATGTACCCGCGGTTTAAAAGGGTGTTTAAAAGCCGGTGGACGGTGCTGATTCTTAAACCAACACTTTCTGACAGCTCGCTTATAGTAACGGGGCGGCCGGCTTCAGCCATATGCTCGATTAAGTTCAGCGCTCTTTCCAGTGACTGTACATTCTTACCTTTACCGACTCTGCTTTTTTTGTTATTCATTTAATTCCTCCAGCCCGGTATTATTCGAGATTTATTGTTATTCTCGGTTAGGTTCATAATACTAATTATTTCCGGGTAAACGGGTTAATGGGAACAACTGCTGCATGGCAGTGTAAAAATGCAGCGAATGTTTGATCAGATCATAATCCGCTTAGAGTGTTCTGTCAAATTTTATGGCTTTACCATTTCCATGCCTGCACTTTATGCTCGTTTCAGTTTTCTTAAGCAGGTTCGGCAGTAACAGATCATGTAGGCTGGGTGGTTACTGCTTTTATATATTGCCTCAACGATGGCTTTAATAAGGTGAAGATAGCTATTCCGGCCTGGTGGGGTACCTGCGGGGCAGGAATACAGGTTGCATTGCAAGAATAATAAATAATGTAAAATAAGCTGAAAACGCCAGGGAATTTTTATAATAGTTTTATGGCAGGTGGTTGTGAGCAATATGAAATACAATAACTGGGAGATATTAGTAGAAGCGCACAATGATGTGGAAGCGGATATTATCTGCGGCTTCCTGCAGGAAAAAGGGGTGCCGGCCCGGAAGGCGGACAGCAGCCCTTATGCCGGGGCAATGCGTGTTATCGGAGGGCAGGTGCCGGAAGTCCTGGTCCTGGTCCCGGAGCCTTTCCTGGAGCAGGCGGCGGATTATTTGCTGGAAATAGATCCGGACATAGAAATCGGTGACAATTATTAAAAACTAACTCGGGGGTTTTATAGTGGATCATCCTGTAAGGAAGCCGTATTTTTCTGATGACCCAAAGCGGGAAAGATTTTGGATCAAATTTGCCTGGGTTATAACGGCCGTATCGGCCTTGATCATGATCTTTGCCTGGCAATTTACACGCAGCGTGGAGTTTATTGCCGCCCTTCAAGCCTGGCGTGCTGTGCCGGGTGTGGAATTGTTCTTTCGTTTTTTTACTTTCCTCGGCGATGATGAATTCTTCATGGTCCTTTTCAGTGTTTTAATCTGGTGTGTCAGTAAAGCCCTGGGTTTTTGGGGTGCATTTGTGCTTTTGAGCTCTGCTACTTACAGCAACTTGATCAAAGATATTACCCTGCTGGAACGGCCACCAATCGAGGGGGTTGAACACCCACCGGGCAGTTACGCTTTCCCCAGCGGACACACCCTGACTGCCGTCACGGTTTGGGGTTACCTTGCCGTCAGGATCCAGAAAACTTCTTTTTGGATATGGGCTTTTATAGCTATTATTATGATTGCTTTTTCCCGCCTGGTTCTTGGTTACCACTTCCTCGGGGATGTCCTGGGTGGGCTGGCTTTTGGGCTTCCCTTCCTGCTATTTTTCATCTGGCTAAGTGCCAGAGCCTATGAAAACGGCTGGGTGGACCGGTTTTCTGTGCCTGTACTGTTGGTTGCTTCTATAGCTATTCCGGTCTTGCTGGTGGTTGTTCTTCCCGGTGCCGACCCACCCAAAATCCTGGGCTACCTGGGCGGGGCTTCATTTGGTTATATCCTGGAAAAAGAAAGGGTGCGTTCCCTTGTTTCAGCGCCACTGCCTTTCCAGTTTTTAAAAGTGGTGATAGGGCTGGCCGTCCTTTTTGGGATTATTATAGGACTTGGCGGCGCGCTTCCCTCAGCTGTTCCCTACCTGGGTTTTATCCGGTATGCCCTGGGAGGGGTGTGGGTAACCCTGGGCGCGCCACTGTTATTTGCCCGCCTTAACCTTACATCGAAAGAAGGCCGGTAAAAGATTATGGGTATAATATTTTATTTCCCCCGTATCGCTTTTACTGTCAAGATGCGTTATAATATGGAGTGGAAATGTCCGTTTTATAATTGGAGGTGAAAGTTTTGATCGGTGGGAAAATCGGCCTTTGGGAAATTTTGCTGGTTCTTGTGGTGGCCCTGGTTATCTTTGGGCCAAACAAATTACCTGAAATGGGCCGTTCAATAGGTAACGGATTAAAAGAATTCAGGAAGGCGACTAAGGATCTTAAGGATTCCATAAGCCTTGATGATAATGAGACTGATAAGAGCAGCTAATTAGCAGTTTTCTTATCTGAAGATTTTGTGTTACAATAACCTGGGTATACTTAAGTATACATAAAATGTTTTAATTCTCTTTTGAGGAGGATTTGTTATGTTGGGAAGAATTGGAGCTACAGAAATAATAGCCATCTTGGCTGTAATCCTCTTGATATTTGGTTCCACCAAGCTTCCCGAGCTCGCTAAAGCGATCGGGAAAAGCGTCGTAGAACTGAAAGAAGGATTAAAAGGTAACTCTGCATCTGACGAATCAACCACCCCAAACTCCGAAACTGATAAGTAAAGCCGCTGCCTTTGCAGTAAACGGGGTTTTGTAAAACAGGGGGGATTTTTTACAGTGCCGGGAATGCCGGGAGGTATTCAACAGAAGTGGTTAATAATAAAGACGGCACCATGTCCGTCCTTGAGCATCTGTCAGAATTGCGCCTGCGACTGGTTATATCGGCAGGCGCTTTGCTTGTCGCTTCAGCTATTTGCTTTACATATATTGAACATATCCGTGCCATTCTAACCCTCCCCCTGGAGGGGCAGCAGCTTATATTCCTTTCACCCCCCGAAGCTTTTATGGCCAACTTTAAATTGGCCCTCTTTAGCGGCCTGGTGGCGTCTTCACCTGTTATTCTTCACCAGGTTTCGGCTTATATCTTTCCGGGCTTGAGCAGGAATGAGAAAAAATTTTTTGTGGCAGTACTGCTGGGCATCGTGGTTTTGTTTGCAACCGGGATTGTTTTTGCCTACCAGGTTGTATTTCCTTTCACCCTGCGCTTTTTCCTGCAATTTGCCGATGCCCGTCTTGACCCGCAGTTTACAATTACCGAGTACATTTCATTTGTAATTTCATTTCACCTGGCTTTTGGCGCTGTTTTTCAGCTTCCTCTTTTAACCTGGGCCCTTGGTAAAATGGGGCTTTTAACCACCCAATTCTTACGCCGTTACCGGAAAATTGCTTATTTGATAATGCTGGTAGTTTCGGCGATTATTACACCTCCAGATATTATCTCCCAGGTGGTAATGATTTTACCGCTGGCCCTTCTTTACGAGTTGGGAATTGTCATGGTCCTGATCAGTGAAAGAAAGCGCTTGAAAGCACAGGAGGAGCAGTAGAAGTGCTAATTAGGCATTTATTGCAAGCGGGATGGACTATTGAACGATAAGAGGGAGGTTCTTCATAAAGTGGAATACAGGGGAGCAATTATTCTTGCCGGTGGTGATAGCAGGCGCCTGGGGCGGCCCAAAGCCCTGCTGGAATTTAACGGCCAAACCCTGGTATCCTTAATGGTTGAGCGGCTGGGCAGTATCTTTTCCGATATTACCCTGGTTACCGACCGGCCTGAACTTTTCCGGGATTTACCGGTCTATTTAACCGGAGATATTTTACAAAGGGAAGAAAAAAGCCCCCTGCGGGGCATTCATGCCGGGCTTAGCTCCTCCTCACATCCCTACCAGTTTGTAGTTGCCTGTGATATGCCTTTTATAAACCTGGAGCTGATAAAATACATGGCCCGTTTTGCCCCCTCTTATGATGCGGTGGTGCCCCATGTGGGCGGGGAATACTATCAACCCCTCCATGCCTTTTACAAGCGTTCATGTATTGATATAATCGAAAGGCAAGTTTGCCAGGGACATTACAAGGTAAGTGAGTTTTACCGTAACTTAGAAATCAGGTTTATCGAACCTGCAGAAATAGCCCGGTTTGATCCGGGCCAGGAATCATTTATCAATATTAATACCTGGCAAGATTACGAACAGGCCCTGGGGATCATGGCGGGCAGAAAAGAAAGCAGCTGACAAGGAGGTAGCATGAAATATGAAAATACCTGATTACATGGGCTCAAT
>CAYWIY010000015.1:0-31452 GCA_964458455.1 uncultured Syntrophomonadaceae bacterium
CAAGGTCATGACCATAAATTAATTCATAAACCAACTCCACGTTGAGGTGGTTGGCTATATGAAGCAAATGATCTTCACTAATGCAGCCCTGGGTCACAGAGATATCATTATTCGGCTGCAAAGAAATCAGGGCGTGCGGGTTAGCGACAGTCACTGAAACCTGACTGTCCACTTCAGCGCTGCTGTAATTCTGAACCGCCACACTACTCATCAGCATCAGTAAAGCCATCGTTAAGAGAAGCATTGTTTTTTTCATTAGAAACAGCCCCTTTCTGACAGCAATAAACCTATATAACCGGCAATTCCCCTGTGAAGTGGTGCAATATTTTTCCACTCAAGAAAGGCTCAAGTAGTAGTTTTCTTTAACAGGTTTATATACTTATAATCACCTTACACCCCCGGTTTATTTGTCACAACAGACCAGGGTTGTATCTTGTAATAACACTCGGGAGTTATGTAAACATACTACCCGAGGAGCATTTCATTAAGGTGCACCTTCCCTACAGTGTGGGGCGCACAATTTCCTCAGCAGCAGGGTTTTCCGCCTCTTCATGCTTCCAGGTGCGAAAGCTGTACTCAGCCGGGGGAGCACCGGTTTCTTCCATCGCTTCCTGCAATAGCATGAGCAGTTCCAGGGAACTGCGGAACCTTCTTTTTTGATCGGTGTCAAGCCAGTGCACTTCCCCCTGCCAGTTATAATTCTTTCTAAACATGATCTTGATTAAAAAACCAGCTGACCCCTCTTTTGCAAACCGGTTTGTATTTGCAGTGGTCAAATTCACGAT
This sequence comes from uncultured Syntrophomonadaceae bacterium, assembly GCA_964458455.1. Classification (GTDB taxonomy): domain Bacteria; phylum Bacillota; class Dethiobacteria; order DTU022; family DTU022; genus B1SED10-74M. Next base: position 786 of record CAYWIY010000015.1, read on the forward strand.
TTATAGTCTCCCTTAAAAAAAGTGTAAGCGCGGACTTAAAAAACATCTTCAGAAGCTGCGATTAAACTGTTGCAGTAATAGTATCACCGGGCAGGCTTGCCATAAGCTTATAAAAGCCTCCGGTTCATACTCAGATAAATCACACAATGGCTATAAAGCGTACTCGTAACGGTCGCACGTTCAGAATATTTTTCCATTAATGATAGTTGTTGAGTATGATTGCTGGGAGGAGGAACAGGCATAAACAAACCGCGCCCGGTTATAAAAGCGCGGTGTAGTTACTCATAGGCCTTTTTATCAATACTTACCCCTGGTAGAGGGGGCTGATGCTGGTGCGCACCACGATCAGTTCTTTTGAGCTGATTATTTCACCGGCCTTTTGCTCGATGCGCAAAAGGGCATTTTCAGCCATTTTTACGTCCATATCCCTAAAAAGGACGGAAAACTGGGACTCATTCCAGCGGGAGTAAAAATCGCCGTCGCGCAGGTTGTGCATGATCACCTGGTTGAGGGTATCCATGGCCTCGTTCAACTCCCGGGGCGGGGGCAGGCGGTAATCGGGGCTGGTCAGGGTGATGATGGCCAGGCAAAGGGGGCTGTTTTTGCGTTTGGCCCGCTTGCTCTCCAGGCGGCACATCAGGGTAAAGGTGTCTGCTTCGCAGAGCAGGGCACCCTGTTCCTGCTCGTACTGGCCGAGTATTTCTTTAAAATCTTCAATCCCGAATTCGTGATGCTTTTCCCTGCTTTTAATCGCGCTGTAGACGCGCTGAAAAGCTTCTGAAGGCTTGGCCCCGAATTCGTTGTAGAGCAGGGAGGTAATATACTGGTAGTGAGCCCGGGCCTGGGCAGTTTTATCTTCTTTGAGCAAGGCGTCGAGGTAATTTAAGTGCAATTCTTCATCAAACTGTTCAATGAGGAAAGTCTTTTCACAAAGCCGGGCCATTTCAGCGTACTTAAGGGCAGTTTTATAGTTTTTCAGCAGGTCAAGCACGCTGCTCAAAAAGAGCTGGTGGTAGTAGCGGCGGGAAGGGACAACCCAGTCAAGGTCGGAAAACTCAGGCAGGTAATCTCCCCGGTATAATTCTAAAGCCTCCTTATACTTATCAACAGCCTCCGGGGCGTTTGTTTCTGATAAGGAGCCAGCGTCCCTGCAGAGCTGTTCGAACTTTTCTGCGTCCAGGTAGTAATCGGTATTGCTGTTCCAGCGGTAACACCCTTGAGAATAAACAATGACGGCGTCATTGTGGGTACAGGCGCCGTCATTGATCATCTTGCGCAGGCGGTGTATCAGGTTCTTGATATTTTTCTTAGGGTCGGACCATTCTTCATCAGGCCACAGGGTTTCATAAATTTTTTCCAGCGGGGTCAGTTTATGGCGGTGGGTGAGCAGGTAGAGGAAAAGCTCCCATGATTTGTTGAAGCGGCCGTGCTTAGCTGTTAAAAGGTCTTTGCCCTGGTAAACGGAGAACTGGCCTAAAGTGTTGATCTGCAAACCTTTTTCAACATTGCTAGCGCCTACAACCTGGTAACCTGGCTCCGTCATTTTTACAGCTCCTCTCAGGCAAAAAGTTTAGAACGAGGCCTGCACCACCAGGCTTAAATGTCTTAATATTCTTAGTAGTTTAAGGTGATCCGATAGTATCTACAGGCAGGCTTAATACAGGCTTACAACAGGCACTTATTGTTCTTATTTAAGGCTTAAAGCGGTCATGTAACAGTCACAGTGGGGGCTTAAAACCAGAATATATTACCAGTATATTGTATTTTCTGGCAGCCTGGCACTACAGCGACACTTATGGCGTAAATTAGAACCAGCTAAGCCGCTTAAATCATAATCTTTCGCTGTTATTCTATTCTTTTTCATAAAGATAGGGGTAAACCTTGGTGCGCACCACTACTGAGGCGGCTTGAATAAGTTTATCTGCTTTGCCTTTAAGGCGGCGGACAACATTTTCCGCCGTTTCTATGTCCATCCCTTTTAACATGACCGCAAACTGGGATTCGTTCCAGCGGGAGTAAAAGTCGCCGTCGCGCAGGTTGCGTGTTAACACCTGGTTTAGTTTATCCATCGATTCCTGGAGCTCTTTGGGCGGGGGCAGGCGGTAATCGGGGCTGGTCAGGGTGATGATGGTTAAACAGGCCGGGCTGCCTTCCCTTTTGGCCCGCCTGCTTTCCACCCGGCACATTAAGGCGAAGGTATCAGCCTCGCAGAGCAGCGCCCCTTCAGTGGTTTCATACCTGCCAAGCACTTTCCTGAATTCGCCAATATCAAATTCGAGAGTATTTTCCTTGCTTTTGATCAACCCGTACATGTGCTGGAAAGCTTCCGAAGGCTTGGCGCCGAACTCGTGGTAGAGCAGGGAAGTGATGTACTGGTAATGGGCCCGGGCCTGGGTGGTCTTGCCTTCTTTAAGAAGGGCTTCAATGTAGCGCAGGTGCAGGTCTTCATCAAACTGCTCGATTAAAAAGGTCCTTTCACAGATCCGGATAACCTCATTATAATTGCCCGCAAGCTTGTATATGTTGAGCAAATCGAGCACACTGCTCAAAAACAACTGGTGGTAATAGCGCCGGGTATGGATAACCCAGTCTTCCTGGGAAAACTCCGGCAAGTAATCACCGCGGTAAAGCTTGAGGGCTTCCTTGTACCTGTCCGCCGCCTCCTCCGGCGATGACTTTGACAGGGCCCGGGCTTCCTGGCAGAAAAGCTCGAACTGCTCAGCATCAAGCCAGTAGTCAGTGTTATTATTCCAGCGGTAACAGCCCTGTGAGTAAACAATCATGCTGTCACCGCCCTGATCTAAGGTTTTGCGCAGACGGTGAACCAGGTTTTTAATGTTTTTCTTGGGATCAATACTTTCTTCACCGGGCCAGAGGTTTTCGTGGATGATTTCAAGCGGGGTCAGCTTCTGGCGGTGGGTAACCAGGTAGAGAAAAAGTTCCCAGGCCTTGCCGAGGCGGCCGGAAGCAGCAGTTAAAAGCTCGCCATTCTTGAGCACATAAAACTGGCCCAGGGTATGGATCTCTAGCATGTTTTCAGCAGCAACCCCGTGAGCGCCGCTTTCAAAACCTTCTTTCCCTGTACCTGCCATCGTCGCATCCCCCTGCAAGCCAAAGGACCAGCCCGGCTTTTCTAGGATGCCAGTATATTATCTTGTCGGTCTTAGCCAGGGCGGCCGTTAATAAAACGGAGCCAATTAATGCTATGTTTGAATCATTCGCCACTTAAAACAAAAACCCTGCAAATAGTGAAAAAATATAGGCGTTAAGTCAAATTATCCGGCAACTTCACAAAAGCTGGGGCTAAAAGATACCCTGCCCGTAAAAGAAGCCGATTACAGCCAAAATAGCCGATAAAGAAGAGCCCCAGATGAGGTCTACCGCGGTGACCGCTTTGGGCCATCCCTCCAGGGTGGCCAGGTTGCTCAGGTCGTAAGTCGCATAACAGATCAGGCCAAAAAATGCGCCCGTCCACAGGGCGTAAAACCAGCTTCCCACCCCGATGGCGGGATGAATCACGAAAAAGATCAGGCCGGTGATATAAATCAGGTAAAAAACAATCGCCGCAGCCCAGTTGATTCTTTTGGCCATCATACTGCCAAGCTGGGTCTTGTAGAACTTTTTGGCCACTACCCCGAGCCAGATCATGTCAATAACGAAAAAGGAAGCAAGCACTACCAGGTAGAGCTGAATAAATTTAAGCATTTAATAATCCTCCATCACTTTAAAGATTGCTGCTCAGTCCCTCTTCAAGGAAGCATACTTTTTCTTTGGCGGAAGGGGGATGAATTTGCTGGTCCTTTCTGAGTACTCCCGGTATTCCGGGTTTTTCATCATCTGCTTTTCAAGCATGGGCACACCGGAGATGAACAGCAGCAGGGTGGTAATGGTAAGCGGGCTGATAATCCCGGTCCAGCCGAGAGGTACAGAAAGGGCCAGTATAAAAATACCCCACCACATGGTCGCTTCCCCGAAGTAGTTGGGGTGGCGGGTATATTTCCAGAGCCCGGACTGGATCACCTTGCCCTTGTTGGCCGGATTTTGAAGGAATTCAGCCAGCTGCCTGTCGCCAACCGATTCGAAATAAAAGCCGGTTATCCAGATTAAAAGGCCGATTACATCAAGGGCGCTAAGGCCTGTGCCCGGGTAAGCGTTGATTAAAATTATGGGGTAACCGATCACCAGCATCATCAATCCCTGGAACATGAACACCTGGAAAAATGCGCGCGGCACCACCCAGCTGCCCCACTCTTCACGCCACTTAGCGTAGCGAAAATCTTCCGGTTTGCCCCAGTTGCGGCGCACAATGTGGTAGGTAAGGCGCACGCCCCAGATTGTCACAAGAAGGGTAACAATGAGGTTTCTGGCCGTAAAAGAACCTTCAATAAATAAAGTGGCTATGGCAATGAGCACAAAACCCGCTCCCCAGCCCATATCCACGATCGAGTTATTTTTAATCACCTGGGCTACCAGGAAAAAGATGAAAAAATAGACAAACACAATCAAAACAGCTTGCAATAAAAGCTCGCTCATCATAACACACCTTTCTTTTTCAGCAGCAGGTTTAAGCTAATCAAAAATTAATTCTTATAATTAATAATTGTAACCATTATGAGTTAGAAAGTAAATAGCCTGCAGGCCTGTTTTTACAGCAACAGGCCTGCAAAGGCGCTCTTTTTTTGCGTTACCCCAGAGGATCGAGCTCTGTGACCACCGGGGGTTTTTCCAGCAACTCCTTCATCTTTTCCCTGAATGCCAGGTAATGCTCCATGTTGCGGTGTTTTTCCAGGTCTCCTGTGGTTGAGTATTTCTCGATAAAAAAGATTTCAGAAGGATTCTCCCGGGACCGGTAGGCTTCATAGAGCAGGCAACCCTCTTCCTTTTTATTCACTTCTTCAGCCATCTGCCTGCAGTTTTTATAAGCTTCTTCTTCCATACCGGGTTTAATTGTCAGTATTGCTACCAATCCAATCATCATAACCTCTCCTTTACAAGTTTAATTAGTTCATACTGCCTTGAGCTTTCCAAATTTCTGGCTTTTATACGAAATACCGGGCCCGTTTATCCAGGGCCGGTGTGTTTGACAAAAGAAAAACTTGAGTCTATAGTACAATCAAATGAGTTGTTTTTTTGGCCCGCCCCTTCTTGAGAAACAGCCTGGTTGGGCCGGAAACAAGGAGTTAGTTATGGTGGCCCGTAAACGCCTTTTCTTAGGCTTATTTCTTTTATTCACCTTTATCCTGATCATATCGCTGGCCCTCCTGGCCTACTTCATGGTCAGGCCGGAGGCCCCTTTGTTCCAGTATGCCCTGTACTTTTTCTTTATCCTGGTGGGAGCAACCGCCCTGGTCTCTTTAGCGGCCCTGGGCCTGGCTACCATCTCCCTGCTGCGGGGATCGCCACCACCCTGGCTCAGCCGGACGGTTAAAAAAGTAATGGTTTTTTTATTCCCCATTATAGTGCAGCTGGGCAGGCTTTTGCGCATCACCCAGGACCAGGTGCAGGGCTCATTTATCGGGGTCAACAACAAGCTTGTTGAAGCAGAAAACTTAAATGTTACCCCGCAAAAGTTGCTGCTGCTCCTGCCCCACTGCCTGCAGGATGAAGACTGCCCGCACAAGATCACTTTAGATCCCTTCAACTGTCAGCGCTGCGGAAAATGCCCCATCGACGGCCTGCTGAGCTTATCCGAGAAGTGGCATATCAACGTCCAGGTAGTTACAGGCGGGACTCTTGCCCGCCGGGCGGTTAAAATGCTAAGGCCGCAGTGCGTTTTGGCCGTAGCCTGCGAAAGAGACCTTTCAAGCGGCATCGCCGACAGCGCCCCGCTGCCGGTCTGGGGAGTTCTAAACGAAAGGCCGATGGGCCCCTGCCGCAACACCTTAGTTTCCCCGGGCGCCGTGGAAGAAAAACTGGAAGAAATCTTAGGCCGCAGGCACTGATGCCAGGCTTAAACTCCCATGATATTATAACCGCAGTCTGCATACAGGATGGTGCCGGTGACAGCACTTGAGAAGTCTGAAATGAGAAAGAGGGCCGTCTGGGCCACTTCCTCAGCCCCGGCCAACCGGCGCAGGGGGGTTTTTTCTTCGACTCCTTCGAGCAGGCGGTTGAAATCTTTGACTCCCTTTGCAGACAGGGTCCGGATTGGCCCGGCAGAAACCGCATTAACCCTTATTCCATTCGAACCCAGGTCGGAGGCGAGATAACGAACGCTTGCTTCAAGCGATGCCTTGGCCACCCCCATGACGTTGTAATTGGGGATAACCCGTTCTGAGCCCTGAAAGGTGAGGGTAATTATGCTGCCCCCTTCGTTCATCAGGGGGTACAGGCGGTTAGAAACGGCAGTCAGGGAATAGGCGCTGATATTCTGGGCCAGGAGGAAGCCTTCCCGGGAGGTATTAACAAACATTCCCTCCAGCTCCTCAGTCTTAGCGTAAGCCAGGCTGTGGACCACCCCGTGCAAAACTCCCCACTTTTGCTTTAAGGTAGTTGCCAGGCCCTCAATTTCGTCATCTTCGGTTACATCACAGGGCACAAGCAGGGAACCGGGCATTTCTTCTTCAACCAGTTTTTCCACCTTTCCCTTAAAACGCTCGTTTTGATACGAAAAAGCCAGTTCAGCCCCCGCATCAGCGCAGGCTTTGGCAATGGCCCAGGCAATACTGCGCTGGTTGGCCACCCCCATGACCAGGATCTTTTTTCCTTTAAGCATCTTTTCTCCATCCATCTGCATCAAACACCTTTCTCCACTAATAATAGATAATTGCATTTTTATCTGCTCAGTCGCACGGCTAAACACTGATTATATTTCATTTTAACACAAAGATACCGCAAAATCAGGGAAAAGAGTACGTTTACCCGGCAGTTTACCCCACCCCGTTGACTGACCTTTTAGGGCATGATACAATATATGCACAACAACGCATATGTGAACAAGGAGGACACATATGGAGGAGTATGTCAAAGCTATCAAGAGCCTGTCGGAGAAAACCCGGATCCGGATACTGGCTTTGCTGCACCAGGCCAGAGAAGCTTGCGTCAGTGAAATTGTGGATACTCTGCAAGAGAGCCAGTACAATATTTCACGGCACCTGAAAGTGCTGCAGGACGCAGACATGGTGGTGGGCAACAGGAAAGGGCGCTGGGTATACTACCAGTTGAACGAAAATCAAGCCCACTTTAAAAAGGTACTCCTAAACGGTGTAAAGGAAGTATCATCAGAAATACTGGGAGATGACCTGGACCGGCTGCAGAATAAGCTGGCCAAACGAATAAACGAACAATGCACCGGAAGTAAGACCAACAGCTCATATGAACCTTATTCACAGCCGTAGCTGTTAATCCAAGCAAGCAGTGCCAGGTTGAGAGTTCTACTGAAGCACAAGAACTGAAGCAAGGTTCGTCACATGAGGTACTTTGCCCAAGATGTTGCCCGCCAGAGGGCCGCCAAAAAGCAAGAAAGAGGCAGTTAATGCCATAAATCTAGCTTAAATGGGGAGGGATGCTTTGTGATGATGACCAGAAGCATGGAAGTAGGAAAACGTTTTTTTGGCGAGAAAGTGTTTAACACGATCATGGGTTACTTGAAAAAGAACCCGGAAGAAAACTTAGAAAAGGCCCTGGACATGGTAGAAAAGGTGGCTGTAGCCCCCAACCACAAGGAATATGCCAGGGGCATTAAGGCCCAGCTGAAAAAGAACCCTGCACTGAGGGAATACATAAACCGCGTAATTTACGAATTAGACGAAAATGTCCACAACCACCTGATCAACAACTTCTTTGTCAACGCCTCGCTGGTGGGCGTGCCGCAGCAAAAACGGATGGCCGAAGAGCTGGGCTGCAGCGTGCCTTATACGATCCTGATCGATCCTACCAGCAGCTGCAACCTGAGATGCAAGGGGTGCTGGGCAGGAGCTTATGAAAAACATCACAGCCTGAGCTTCGAAGAAGTCGACCGCATTGTAAGTGAAGCAAAAGAGCTGGGTATGTACTTTATAGTAATGTCAGGCGGAGAGCCGATGATGTGGAAACATCTGCCGGAGCTTTGCCGCAAGCATTATGATGTTGCCTTTATGATCTATACCAACGGCACCTTGATCGACGAAAAGGCTGCCAGGTGGATGCGAGAAGTCGGCAATATCACCCCGGCCATCAGCCTGGAAGGCGGCCGGGAAGTAACAGATGAGCGCCGCGGTGAAGGTGTATACGACAAGATCATGGCCGGAATGGATCACCTGAGGGCCAACGGGGTTGCTTTCGGCTTCAGCATGACCATTACCAGGGAAAATGCCGATCACGCCTATTCGGATCAGTTTGTCGACCACATGATCGAAAAAGGCGCCCTTTACGGCTGGTCTTTCCATTACATTCCTATTGGCAGCAACCCCGACTTTTCGCTGATGATAACGCCCGAACAAAGGGCCGCGCTGATCGATAGAGTCCGCCATATCCGTACAAACAAGCCGATCCAGGTCGCTGACTTCTGGAATGACGGTGAATTGACCCGTGGCTGCATCGCCGGCGGCAGGCGCTATTTCCACATCACCGCCAGCGGAGACGTCGAGCCATGTGCCTTTGTCCACTTTGCCGCGGACACGATCAAAGGCAAATCGCTGAAAGAAGTCCTGGCCAACCCCTTGTTTAAGGAATACCAGAAACGGCAGCCTTTCAGCGACAACCTGCTCCGGCCTTGCCCGCTGATCGACACACCGGAAAACCTGCGGGAAATGGTCGGCGAATCGAATGCCCGGCCGACTCACGAAGGCGCAGATACAATCCTGTATGACGAAGTTGCAGCCGAAATGGACTCGGTAGCCGGGGCCTGGAAAGAAAAAGCAGACGGAAAGTGGGATGAACTGAACCAGGAAACAGAACGAGAAGAAGCAAAAATTTAAGCATATACCTGGACAGGTGGCCGAATCTGCCACAGTAGATTCGGCCACCTCTTTATTTTTTATACACAGACCCATGGAAATGGAGAAAACCGGCAACAGAGTTATGCACCTTTTTCAACGGAGGTTAAGAAATGACAAATCAAAACACCAACCATAAAAAGAAAGTAGGCTGGTTTTGCACCTACACGCCGGAAGAATTGATTCATGCTGCCGGCTTCACGCCTTTCCGCCTGCTTCCACAGCACCGGGCCGGGGACAGTTCGGTTGAAGATGCCCTGCCGGGCAATATTTGCCCCTACCCGCGCAAAATTTTAAGCAACCTGCGAAGCGGCCTCTACGAAGATATGGCCGGTATTGTTGTGGCCAATTCATGTAACGCCATGATTCATCTTTATAACGTCTTAAAAGAAGAAAGCGGTATCTTCGTCTACCTGCTGGATGTACCGCGCAGGCAGGACGAGCTGGCGGTTGAGTATTATACCAGAGAACTGGAACTGCTCTCTGAATTCCTCGGTGATAAGGGAGAGCCGGTAGATGAAGGAGCCCTGCAGCGAACAATAGAAATTTACAGGAAAAAGGGCGAACTGCTCGAGCGCTTTGCCGGCCTGAACGGAAATGTCACGGACGGGTTGTACCCTGACGGGTTATACGGCCTGGCCATGGAAGCAGCAGCTTTAGACCCGGAAACTTTTATAAGCAAAATGGAAGAAGCGGCCGAAAACACCGGTGCCGGTGAGAAAGAGCCCGGTTCCTCAAAGAGCCAAAAATGTTCCCTGCTCCTTGCAGGCGGCCTACCCCCGCAGGGGCTGATGGAAATGCTTTCAGAGCTGCCCGAACTGCAGGTTTACCCGGAAAACTGTGCCGGATTGCGCTACCTGCAAAAACCTAAACCGGCCGCTCCTTCAGGCACAAATTCTTCTAGCACCGGTATCTTGCGGCTCATAGCAAGCAGTTACCTGGAAAAACCGCCCTGCCCGCGGGTTTTTAACCGCCAGATGCGGGAAGATTATTACCGGGGCCTGCTGGAAGATCTAAAAGTGCGGGCGGTAATCTACCATGATTTGATGTTCTGCGATATGTCCCACTATGACTACCTGATGTTGAAAGACTTAATGCAAGAAAAAGAGATCCCCCACCTGAAGGTGAAAACCGAACTGGGCGAAGAAGACCTGGGACAGCTCAAGACCAGGGTGGAAGCCTTCCTGGAAATACTGGAGTAAATAAGGAGGTGCCAGAAGTATGAATCCGCAAAAGTTGTTTAGAGAAAAATTAAAAGGAGAGCTGGGCAGGAAACTTTTATCTTCTCCCTCCACCTACCGCCTGGCTAAAGATATATTCTTAAACCAAAGCAGCTTTCCCTTCAAATCCCGGAGAAGGCTGACAGCAATGGCCCTTGAGCAGGCAGCCGAAGCCTATCAAAACGTAAGACCGGTAGCCTGGACCAGCGCCTTTTTCCCCGGTGAACTGATCTACCTGTTTGACCTGGTCCCCTTTGCGCCCGAAGCTGCAGCAGGCACCTCTGCTTCCCTGGAGCTTGCCCCGGACCTGCTCAAACATTCCGACCAGATGGGGCTTTCTGCAGACAGCTGCTCCTTTCACCGCTGCGCCGCAGCCGGGACAGATTTGGAGTACTTCCCTGTGCCTGATTTTTTGATGGCCAGCTCCCATCTCTGCGACGGGGCTCCGCGCCTTTTCCAGTACATGGCCCGGCGCTACAACAAGCCTCTTTATTTGCTTGATGTCCCCTTCCGGGAGGGAGAGGAAGCCCTGCAGTACGTCGCTTCCCAGCTGGCTGAAATAGCGAAAGACCTCGAAAAACAAACCGGACAAAAGTTAACGGGCGAAAAGATCAGGGAAGTCTTCGACAATTCCAACCGGGCCCGGCATTACCAGCAGAAAATAGCAGGCTTGCGCAAAAACAGCCCCTCACCGCTCACCGGTGAGGAAGGCTTGAATCATATTTACCTGACCTTGCTGGGACAGGGCCATCCTGAAACACCTGAAATATATGAAACCCTGACCGGAGAACTGCAGGATATAATAGAGGATAAACGCGGTGACGCTTCGGAGTTCAAAAAGGAACAATACCGGTTAATCTGGATGCACCTTCGCCCCTACTACCCCTCAGAAATGATCTCGTACATGGAAAAAGAACTGGGCCAGAAGATCGTGGCCGAGGAAATGAACTACGTTTACTGGCCGCCGCTCGATCCGGACAAACCCTTCTTAAGCCTGGCCAAAAAAGCCCTTTCTCATCCAGGCCTGGGACCAATTGACCGGAGGCTTTTTACAATAGAGAAGATGGTCGAAGATTACGGAGCTCACGGGGTTATCCACTTCTCCCACTGGGGATGCCGCCAGGCTGTTGGAGGCACCCTGACCATGAAGAAAAAACTGCGCCAAAAAGGCATCCCCTTCTTAGCGCTGGACGGCGACTGCATAGACGGGGCGAGCTTTCCCTGGGGTCAGGCGCTGACCCGCATCGAGGGCTTTCACGAAGTGCTCGAACAGCTCCATACCTAGAAGGTTAACCCGGTTATAAGAAGGTGAAATTGTCCACATCGACCAGGCCCCGGTCGGTAATTTTCAAAGAGGGAATAACCGGCAGGGCCATAAAAGATAAGGTTAAGAAAGGCTGGGGCAGTGCTGTGCCAAGCTCCCGGGCAGCCTCTAATACACGGGCCATTTTTTCTGCCACCTGATCCGCCGGCAACTCGGACATCAACCCTCCTGCCGGCAGGGGCAGGAGGGCCCTGGTAGAGTTATCTTCACCGGTAACCACGAACCCTCCGCCCGCGGAAGCCAGTTCATTGGCAGCAAAGGCCATCGCTTCTTCTGAAGCGCCGACCACAATCAGGTTATGCGAATCATGGGCTACACTTGAAGCAAGGGCCCCTTTCTGCAAGCCTATCCCGCGGATCAGTCCTACGGCAACATTGCCGTTTTTACCGTGCCTTTCTATAACGGCGATTTTATTAATTCCTGAAGCCGGGTCCGCTTTAACAGCGCCGCCTTCTTCCCGCTGCACTTCCAATAGAAATTTTTCAGTGATCAGCTGGCCCGGGACAACCCCGATTACAGGCACTTCATCCGGCGGATAGGACAGGGTAAAATCTTTTTTTTCTAAAGGCCTGGAAAGCCTGACGCTTTCCCGGGCGGAAGGTGGCAATTTAAAAGAGGGCAGCTCTTTGATGGCTTTTCCATCGCGGGCTGCCATCAGGCCGTCTTTGATAACCATGCGGGCCCGGAAGTTTCTTAAGTCTTCAAAAACAGCCAGGTCGGCCCGGTAGCCGGGGGCCACCGCGCCCCTGTCGTAAAGCCGGTAATGCCGGGCGGCATTCAGGGAAGCAATTTTTATCATCAAAAGAGGATCTGCCCCTAAAGCCACCGCTTTCTTAAGGGCTTCGTTCAGGTGCCCCTGTTCAAGCAACTCCCCCGCTTCCCTATCATCACTGCCCAGCATAAAGGAACCGGCAGTGGCCGGGTTAACCAGGGGCACCAGCTCGGCCAGGCTGGAGGTAGCAGAACCGTGCCGGATAATAACATTCATGCCGGCGGCCAGTTTTTCTCGTGCTTCTGGAGCGGTTATGCATTCATGGTCGGTAGTTATACCTGCAGAAAGGTAAGCCTGCAGCCCACTGCCTTCTACAGCCGGCGCGTGGCCGTCCACGACCTTGCCGGCTTTCCCGGCGGCGGCGATCTTTTTAAGCACCTCTTCTTCGCCACCGATCACCCCGGGATAGTTCATCACCTCTCCAAGGCCGATAGTATAAGGGTTTTGGAGCAAACCCTCTACCGTGCCGGCATCAAGCTCTCCCCCTGCCGTCTCCAGGTCTGTGGAAGGGACCGAAGAAGGGACGGTGGCAAAAAAGTCGCATGGAGCCTGTTTTGAGAGCTCGATCATCATTCTCACCCCGTCCGGGCCCATGACATTGGCGATCTCGTGAGGATCGTGAATAACGGTAGTAGTGCCGTGCCCTACTATGATCCGGCCCAGTTCAGGCGGCAGCAGCAAAGTGCTTTCTATGTGGAGATGGGCATCGATCAAACCGGGAGCCACGTAAACGCCGTCCAGATCAATTACTTTTTCTCCAGCCGTATAATCGCTGCCTACGCCTGCTATTACTTCACCTGAAATTGCAATGTTGCTCGCAACTATTTCCCCGCTGAAAACATTTATCACCCGGCCGTTTTTAAGCAGCAGTTCGGCCGGTTTATCACCCCGGGCCACGGCCAGGCGATCCTGTGCCAGGCCTTCCGGCCCCTTGTCCTGATTATTCATTCTACCATCCCCCTTTGTATATATATTCACCGCGGCAAAGCCAGATTCCTGTTAACATGGGAACCGTGAGAGCCTGCAAGGAGTCATAAAGGTAAATGTAAAAAAAGTGAGGGGATTGGATATGCGAAAACTAAAGGGATGGAAATTGCTTTTTTATAACCGGGCCACCTGGCTATTGGTTTTAAGCTTGTTTCTTCTGGCCCTGGCAGGCGGATGCGCTCTCTTTGAAACGGAAAAAGGCCTGGCCGCCCCGGTGGAAGAACTGGACCGGCGCCTGACCCGGGCCAATAAAGTGCTCGGCTTTAGTATCCTGCACGAGTTAAGGACAGAGCAGGAAGATGAAAACATTTTTATCTCCCCGGCCAGCATTATAACCGCTCTAGCCATGACCTACAACGGCGCTGAAGCAGAAACCAGGGAAGCAATGGAAAAAACCCTTGGCTTTGAAGGCATGAGCAAAGAAGAAGTTAATAAAGCATTTGCCGATTTGCTGACCATCCTGCAGAACCCTGATCCAAAAGTGGAAATGGCTGCAGCCAACTCCCTGTGGACCAGGAAGGGAGTCGATTTTAAGGAAGACTTCCTGCAGGACAACAAAGATTATTTTGACGCCGAAGCTTCAAGCCTTGATTTCGATGATCCCGCGGCAGCAGAAAAGATCAATGAATGGGTTAAAGGTAAAACCGGGGGAGCGATCGAGGATATGGTAGAGCCTCCGATCGATCCTTTAACAGTCCTTTTTTTAATCAATGCCATCTATTTTAACGGGGAATGGTCAGATCCCTTCGATCCGGATTTGACCCGGGAGATCCCGTTCCACCTTCCAGGTGGGTCACGCACAGATCATCCGGTTATGTTCAAGGAGGGTGAATGTGACTACCTGGAAACAGAACTTTTCCAGGCAGTGCGGCTGCCTTACGGCGAAAATAAACGGCTGGGCATGTACGTATTCCTGCCCTCTGAGGAAGCCGGACTGGAAGGCTTTATGGAAGAATTGAACCCCGGCACCTGGACTGATTGGACAGCCTCCTTTTCAAACAGAGAGGGAGAACTGGGCCTGCCCCGGTTTACCTTCGAATACGAGGCATCCTTAAATGATCCTCTCAAAACACTGGGCATGGAAATCGCCTTTGATGACAATGCCGCCGATTTCAGCAGTATGCGGGATATTCCGCCCCGCCTTTATATCAGCGATGTCAAGCATAAAAGCTTTATCGAGGTAAACGAAGAAGGCACTGAAGCCGCCGCCGCAACATCGGTAGAAATCAGGGTAGAATCGGCAAGGCCCGATCATTTCACCATGATCGCCGACCGGCCTTTCTTTTTTACCATCACCGATGAGCAAACCGGCGCAATCCTGTTCATGGGAATACTGCAGGAACCCGGCACATAAAAACAATCACTAATCTCGACGAATAGTCGGACAGCCATTTAAAACAGGAAATAGCATCGTTCGAAAAAATAAAAGTGGTGTTTGCCGTAATTACCGGCCGCGCCGCTTTTTTTATTGTGTGCAGAACCAAAGTAGCTCTTAAAAATAGTTTTTATCCAGCCCGTTTTTTGCTTTCTGCCTGTACATATCCCGGTCCGCTTCATTACAGGTTTCTTCAATACCTTTATCAGCCCCTCCTGTTACTGCGAGCCCCAGGGAGATACCGATTGGAATTTCTGAATTCTGGTTGTATCTGTCAATCCCGGCATTGACGCGGCAGATTACGCCTTCTGCCGAGGCCCTGTCGGTACGCTGCATGATGATCACAAATTCATCACCGCCTACCCTGGCCACTACATCGCCGAGGCGGAGAGAACCGGAAAGAATTCCGGCACAACTTTTCAACACCTGATCCCCGGCATTGTGACCGTATGTGTCGTTGATTATTTTCAAATTGTCCAGATCGGCCACAATAATTGCAACCGGGTATTCACGCCCTCCCTCCAGGCGGTTGACCTCGCTGTAGTAATAAGTTTTATTGTATACTCCGGTCAGGGGGTCATGAAGGCTTAGGTATTCCAGCTGGGCTTCATGCAGCTTCTGTTCTGTAATGTCTTCACCAATACATAAATATTCTTTTACTGTCCCGTCCTGTTCGTAAAGGGCCCGGTTAGTCCATTTGATCCACCTGGTGCTGCCGTCAAAGGTAACCCTGGTGTTGATATGTGTCGAAACAGGCTGGAGCGGGCTCAATACTTCTACAGCTTCAGTAAAAACCTTCTGGTTTTCCAGCGGAAGTATATCAAGAAGGTTTTTGTATAAAATTTCG
The DNA here is from genome assembly GCA_964458455.1 of uncultured Syntrophomonadaceae bacterium. Classification (GTDB taxonomy): domain Bacteria; phylum Bacillota; class Dethiobacteria; order DTU022; family DTU022; genus B1SED10-74M. The sequence continues at coordinate 16,226 of CAYWIY010000015.1, forward strand.
GACCTTTTTTTACCTACCAGGTGACAGTAGGAGTCGTTAGCAAAAGAAATCTCGAAAGCAGGGGACATACGGCACACAAAAGCGGGTATATCCTCTGCCAGAGTCCGGTACCATTCCCGGCTCTGCAAAGTAACTTCTTCGGCCATTTTTCTCTCGGTGTTGTCTGTAGCGATGGCAATCCAGGCACTGCGCCCGTCGATCCACTTAATCACCCCGCAGCGGTATTCATAATGGCGCTGGTTATAGGTGCTTGTTAATTCCCAGGAATAGCTCTCCCGGCTATACAGCTCGCCGTTATGCAGATGCTGGATAGCACAAAATTCACATGGCCCTTCCTGGCCTTTCTGCAAAGCCTCCCAGCAGGTCCTGCCCACCACATCACCGTAAATATCTTTGCCATGCTTATTCATAAACAAGATCTCATGGGTATTTCTATCAGCCACATAGACAACAGCCGAAATGTTGTCCAGCACAATCAAGGTTTGCCTGTGTGAGGTTTCGAGATCGTCCATGGCGTTCCTGACTACCTCTACGGTGTGATTAAGGTCCTTAGCCATTTCTCCCAGCTCATCTTTCCTGCTCACAGGCAACCTGGCGTCAAGGTCGAGGCTAGCTACACGGTGGAGGTAATACTTAAAATCATCAAGCGGCTTGAGGATGGATTTATTGAAGGCCAGCATTACCAGGAATGCGGCAACCACAACAGCGCTGAGATAGCTCAGGGCCATTAAGACCTGCTTTTCAAACATGGCCGCAATAACCTCACTGCGATCAGACACAACTTTAAGGTAGGCAACAACCTCACCACGGTAGTCGGTAAGGGGCAGCGCAGCAACAACACTGTCCCGGTCGCCGGCAAACCCGTAAACCTGTTTTCCTTCCACGACTTGATCTAGATGATCGCCGGGCATAGCAACCGGATCTTCTGCCAGGGTCCCAGTAATATAATTATCCCGGTCAGCTTCACCATAAATAAAGTATTCTGAACCGTAAGCGTCCTTGAGGCCCAGCAAAAAATCCTGGTCAATCCTGGCTCCCATTTCAATTGTACCTATGTGATCATTGTGATAGGAGACCGGCACTATCACCCGGCAGCCCAGCCCGCCAAGCCCTTTTTCAATGCTTTTTACTGGCAACCCCGTTTTGTTGGCTTCCACAACCCCGGGCCGGCTTTCTGTCAGGTAATCACCGTGCTCTTCCGGCCGGTGCATCCTTAAAAAAGAGGTAATATCGGGCAGGTGAAAATGGAACTGGCCCACCTGATCCTGGATGCTTTTAAAAAGAGGTTCCAGATTGCTTTTAAGCGCGTCCCTGTCCCTGGCGGCAAAGGCAGCCTGGACTTCTTCGTCACTTGCAACCAGCTGGGCCCCGGTCCCGGCCACGTTAAACCTTTCATCTATTTCTGCCTGAATTGCTGCTAAATGCATCTCTACTTTTTCCTGTTCCGATCGCTCCATGGACCGGACATCTTCGCGGTAATTAAACGCGGTGAACAAGGCAAAAATAGTCATTAAAGCGAGGCTTGACAGCAGAACAAAGCGAACCTTCAAAGACATTAACCGGCTACCTCCGCCGCGATATTTTCCCCTTTTTTATTCTTGATGCCGGATCATGTAAGCCTGGTCAAAGGAGAGAAAGTAGTTAAGCCCGGGGCAAAGCAGCCAAAAAGCGATAAAAAAACTCGCCTGCAGGCCAGGTGAGCATCGTGGTGGAGTACTCCAGAATTGGCAGCTGGCTGACCTAACACTATTTTGTGTCTTAGCCCCTTTAGCTTTGCGTCACCATCTTTCGGTGGTTTTGCCCAAGCAATTCATAAGTTGAATGAATGTTATCATATGGCAGTTAGCCAGTCAATAACCCGGGGGAATCTTTTTCAAAAAGTTCATAAACATGTTATTATTTATATAGAACCTTGCCCTTATCCACCTGCCCGGCTTTTTATTACCCGGCCGCCGGAAGCATAAAAAGGAGGTTGTCTTTTTGAGATCAAGGGACTTGTATGCGGAGCCGTACCGGATAAAAATGGTCGAGCCGATTAGACTTAAAGAGCGCACCGAAAGAGAGCAGCTGATCAAAGAAGCCCACTACAACATCTTTAACTTAAAGGCAGAAGACATCTATATCGACCTGCTGACAGACAGCGGCACTTCTGCCATGAGCGCCAACCAGTGGGCGGGAATGATGCTTGGTGATGAATCGTATGCCGGTTCCAGGAACTTTTACAACCTGCAGGCCGCCCTAAAAGATATTTTTGGTTATCAGTACGTGGTACCAACCCACCAGGGGCGCGCTGCAGAAAATATCCTGATGTCCATGTTTGTAGGCGAAAACCAGAAGGTACCGGGGAACATGCACTTCGATACCACCGAGGGGCACATCCGCCTCAGGAAAGCCCGCCCCCTGAACCTGGTCATTGACGAGGGGCTGAACACCGCTTCAAGCCACCAGTTTAAAGGTAATATTGACCTGGACCGGCTTGAAGAAGAGTTGAAAAACAATGATTCTTCCATATTGCCGATGATCATCATCACAGCAACCTGCAACAACAACGGGGGGCAACCGGTATCGATGGAAAACCTGCGCAGCGCCTCTGAACTGGCCCGGAAATATAAAAGGCCGCTTTTCATTGATGCTGCCAGGTACGCTGAAAACTGTTACTTTATCAAACACAGGGATCCCGCTTACAAAAACGTGCCGATCAGGGATATTGCCCGGGAAATGTTCTCATATGCCGACGGGTGCACCATGAGTGCCAAAAAAGATGCCCTGGTCAATATCGGGGGGTTCCTGGCTTTTAAAGACAATCAAGAGTGGTATGAAAAGGCGGTCCAGATGCAAATCTGCTACGAGGGATTCCGCACTTACGGCGGACTGGCCGGGCGCGACCTGGAAGCTATAGCGCGCGGACTTTACGAGGGCACAGAAAAAAACTATTTGGAAGATCGCATCGGCCAGGTTCACTACCTGGGGCAGAAGCTGCTTGAAGCAGGGGTGCCCATTGTAACCCCGGTAGGAGGACACGGTGTCTTTGTCGATGCACTTGAGTTTTTACCTCACCTGCCTCAGGCATATTTTCCGGCCCAGGCTTTGACAGTGGAACTGTACCGGGAAGCAGGAATCAGGAGTGTCGAACTTGGCGCCTGTGCCTTCGGTTATAGAGATCCTGATACAGGAAAGGAAGTCTTCCCATCCCAGGAGCTGATCCGCCTGACCATTCCGCGCCGGGTTTATACTGACCGGCACATGGACCAGGTAGTGAAAGCTTTTGAGGCTATAGCCGCCCGCAAGGAAAAAATTCGCGGTCTTGAGCTCACCTACCAGGCAGATATACTCAGGCACTTCACCGCGCGCTTCCGCCCCAGGTATTAATAAGCGCCAGGACAAAAAAAAGAAGCTGCTGCTTCTTTTTGAATACCGGCTGTTGTGTGATCTAATTTATTAAGCACCTGCCCTCGCTTTAGGAGAGGGCAGGATTTTAATTAAAAACATCTTTATCAATAAACAGATCTACAATCTCAGCCATCAGGTCTTCCAAATCCTTTTGTTCAAGCCCCAGGGTTTCAACAGCTTCTTTTGACATAGGATAAAGAAGCCCGTCAATGCCCAGGCCCATACCCATTTGCAGGGTAGCGGCATCGGCAATATGCACTATAGAGGTCAGTTTAGGGTTTATTTCAGCACTGGCAGGCGCATGGTGACAGGAAATAGCCTCAACCAGGTCTGCAGGAAGATTCCACCTTTCTGCAACTTTGCCTCCCACTTCAGCGTGGCTGAAACCCAGGATCCTGTTTTCAGCCTGGTCAAAGGGTATCTTTTCTTTGTTTACAATATCAATAACTTCCCGGTAAGCATCATCCATGTAGCTGTTCAAAACCAATTTACCAATATCATGGAGCAAAGTGGCGGTATAAGCAAGTTCAATGGAACGATACCTGGTTTTTTTGGCCAAAAGCCGGGCATAAACGGCCGCACACTGGGAATGGATCCACAATTCCCCCTGGCCCATCACATAACCCTCTAATTCCCGTTTTAGAATCTTGCTCACCGAAGCCGCAAGAACTATACTGCGCACAGCATTAAAACCGATCAGGATGATGGCATCAGTAACTGTTGCTATCCTGCGGGAATAACCGTAATAAATGGAGTTTGCCATCCGCAAAACCTGGGCAGTCATGTTCTGGTCATGGCTCAAGACTTCCTGGATATCAAAAGCGGTCGAATCGGGATCTTCTGTCAATTCCATGACCCTGACCACGACCTGGGGCAATGAGGGCAATTCATCAACCTTGTTAACAACGGTATCGATGGTTAGCTTGGACATAATTACCTCCGGCAGACAGGTCCGGATTCAAGGCTGCACCCGAACGATGGTCCTGTAATTATATCAATTTTCAGCCACTAAAGTCAACGGGCAGGAAGCTAAAATATATAGCACGGCTGAGATTCAAAGAAACAACTATTTTCACCGGCCGGAACGGTTTTTCAAAATCACTCCAGAAACGATCATGGCCAGCCCGGAAACAAAAAAGGCAATTGAAACTCCGTCCGTCCGGGGCAAAGGAACTGTTACCGTTGGCCTTTCAGGAGCAATAGTGATGATTTCCTCCGGGTCCTCCGGGATAGTTTCGGGAGCTTCCGGATCTACCACTATTTCATCAACAGGACCATCAGGATCCGGTGGATCTGCCGGAATGAGTTCCGGAGCTTCCGGAGCAATGATTGTCTCATCCGGTGTACCCGGGTCCTCGGGATCATCCGGGTCGTCCGGGTCGTCCGGGTCGTCCGGATCAGGTCTTGGAGGACGCGGCGGAGGTGGGGGAGGCCCATTTCCAGTGCAGGTTGTATAAAATACTACTTTGGTTTCAAGGGTGGCCTCCTGGTAGTCGTTGGTCGTTTCAGGGCCCGGCATCGTTACCTTAAACTCCAGCTCGATTGTTTCATTATGCTCTAATAAGCCTACGAACAGGGCATCACCAGCAACCACGGGATCCCCGGCTACCGGGCCTTCTGACATCAAGCCGGAATAAAGCTCAGCTCCATCGAGGCTTATGGTAAGCAAAAGCCACTCAAACAGGCTGTACGGCTCTCCCGGTTCAGGCTTACCCCATACCGGATCCCAGGTTAAGTAGAGGTTGGCTGAAGACTCCCCCGTTTTGGTAACTTTCATAGTTTCGGTATAAACATCGCCGGGGTTCATGTTCTCAAGCTGAAAAAGGCCTTTGTCCGGGTCAATCGAAACAGCGCAGGGGTGGTCTGCGTTCTGTTCCCGGGCCCAGGTATAAAAGGGCTGGCCCATCAACACCAGGCCGGTGCATGCCAGTAATAAACCAAGGGCGATCAGTTTCGTGCTTTTTTTGTTCATGCTGTTTCCTCCCCAATCTGCCCGGCACCTCTTAAATCCAGCATTTTTTTAAAAATGCCACTCACTGATTATTCCCCCAGCCTGCTTCTAGTATTGTGGGAAACCTGCTCCTGCCAGCTTTTATTTTTTTGCGCTGCAGAGCTCATTTTTGATGTTTATGAAGCGCTCTCTTTGTCTTTCCAGCCAATAGCAGATTCCTTGCTGCCGCTTTTTTGCGATTCTGCAGACAGGGCGCTGCCTATCAGGTTGCCCAGCTCTAGAACGCTTCGAAAATGACTGCTCTTTTTACCGTCCAGCCAGGTGATTGCGCCCTGCATGCTGGTATTGCGCCGAAACTGAACCCGCACAAAAAACACCAGTTCCTTTCCCTTTTCCTGGTTTGATTCCGAAGCCATTACCTCACCTCACATCACCGGCTTTAATCTTAAAACTCTCTTAAAGCGCTGTCACACTGGGGAGAGCCTTTTTCTTCAATAGCCAGGTTCATCAAAAAGACGAGTTCCAGAAAATCTTCAAAATTTCTCACCCGACCATTTTGGACATCTTCAATGCTGCCCTTTACAGCCAAGCCATCTTCCTGCCTGATCCTGATTATGAAACCGGCACTGGAACTTCTCTTTTTTTCTGCTTCTGAAAGCACCATACAGAGACCCCCTGCTATTTACAATAACCTGTCCTGGTCTAGTAATTATAACTGCAGGGGGTCTCAATATGGTCTCAATACAAACTTAACCTGGTTTGACTTTTTGGGGACGTAATAAAATCCTGCGGGATACGGGTTTTAACGCGGCCTGAGCTAACCTTCAAGCCAGGGCAGGTGATCAAGATCGGCGTTGCCGCCTGATACTATCAAACCTACCTTTTCACCCTTGATCTGATCGCCTTTAACCATTAGGACTGCCAGGGGCAAGGCTGCTGAAGGCTCGATGATTAGCTTCATCCTTTCCCAAACGAGGCGCATGGCTTCAACTATAGCGTCTTCGTTTGCCGTCAGTATAGCGCTAACATACTTTTCAATGATCGGAAAGGTTAAATCACCAAGCGATGTACGCAGGCCGTCGGCAATGGTCCGGGGGTTGGTCTGAGGAATTATTTTACCGGCCTGCAAGGAGCGGAAGGCATCATCGGCCCCTTCTGGTTCCGCCCCGATTATTGCAGTTTTCGGCTGTAGATCAGATACACTTAAAGCGGTCCCGCTTAAAAGCCCTCCTCCCCCTACCGGGGCAATAACGGTATCAAGGCCTGGCACCTGCTCCATTAACTCCATGGACGCCGTAGCCTGGCCCGCAACAACCCGGGGATCGTTGTAGGGATGGATAAAAACAGCCCCGGTTTGGGTTACTATGTCATCAAGGGCTTCTTCCCTGGCCTTCTGGGTCGATTCAGTATAGGTAATCCTGGCCCCGTAACCTGCGACCGCCGCCTTCTTTGCAGGTGGGGCATTTTCCGGCATAACCACATGGGCCTGTATGCCCCGCCTGCGGGCAGCGTAAGCAAGGGCTGCGGCATGGTTGCCGGAGGAATGGGTTGTTACGCATTTTTCAGGATTGCCCTGAAAATCATCATCGCTGAGGCTCAATACAGCATTTACAGCGCCCCGGGCTTTAAAGGCCCCTACCTTTTGCATGTTTTCACATTTAAAATAAACTTGCCTGCCGCAAAGCCGGTCAATTGTTGCCGAAGTAAAAACAGGCGTGCGGTGAACATGGGGTTCAATTCTTGCCGCCGCTTCTTTAATAGTGTCGATTGTTGGAAATTTATGCATAGGGCAAACTCCTTTTCTAAGGTTATCTCTTGATACTGTATTTATTCAACCAGCTTTGGGCTTATCCCTCTTTACCGCGCCAATTATCCAATTTTTTTAAGGCCAAAGCGCCGGTTTTAGAGCAGCGAGGAGGTAAAAAAACAGTCTTTATAGAATTACTTAACTAAGAAAGGGGAGATAGAGATGAAAATTCTGGTTTGCACCGATGGATCTGACTTCAGTAAAAAGAATATCGAGTTTGCATCCGCACTGGTCGGAAGCTGCACGGTCAACGAGGTAACAATTATTCACGTTCATGAAGGCACTTCCATATTGCCGGATTACTGGCACGGCACATACCTGGTTTCAGAAGAAGATGAAAAGAAAATTAAAGATATTGATAAAAGAATCCAGGAAGAGCGCAAAAAATATTTTACCGGGGCTTTAAAAGAATTTGAAAAACACGATATACCGGTCAATACCCTCTACAAAACCGGCCACCCCGCCGAAGTGATCAGCAAAGTAGCAGACGAAGGGGGTTATGATTTGATTATAATTGGCAGGAGGGGTATGGGCGGAGTGAAGAAGCTGTTCATGGGCAGTGTCAGCAGCGCCGTTTTGCAGATTGCCCACACTAACGTATTAATCGTCAAGTAAGCCGCTTTTATAATACCTTTAATTCAGGCATAAAGCCCAGCATAATCAGCAGGTTTATACCGTTATTCGTAAACGAGGCCCGGACCCACAGTGTTAAAAAATATTTTTGAAAAACAAGAATGGCATTTTGTCTTACTGGCCCTGCTGGTGGTGTCGGTAAATGCAGTTATGAACTTCTTTCCTTACTATTTCCTTGGCCAGTTCTGGGGTTTGAGCGCTGAAGCATGGCTATGGATCGGGATCATTGCCGCCTTCCTGCACCAGGTTTACGTGATGTTGATCTGGCGCACCCAGCTAGAAACCGGGTGGCTAACCGCCAACCTGCCCCGTATCGGCTATATCGCTTATTATATCGACTATACTATGCTGCTCGTTGCCCGCCTGGGGGCCATCGTTCTGGCAGCTTTAGCCAACCGGGACAGTTTCATTTTCCCCGAACCTTCCAGGGAGATCACGGCCCTGGCCCTGGCCGTTCCTTTTATATGGGTGATCTATTCAATTACCAGGCACTACGGTTACAAGCGCCTGGCCGGTGCGGATCGCTTCGAGCTGGCTTACCGCGATACCGGGTGGCGCAGGAAAGGTGTTTTCCAACTAGTCCCCAACGCCGTTTATGTCCTCTGCCCGCTCGGCTTCTATATTCCCGGTATCCTGCTGGCTTCACCGGCATCCCTGCTAATGGCCCTGTTCAACCATATTTACATCTTGATCCACTACTACTGCACCGAACTGCCCGATTTAAAACGGATCTACGGTCCTGAAGAACATTAAAACCGGGTCGCAACAGTATAAAACCAGGCCGGCCAGCAGACCGGGCGCCGGTTAATCCAAGCGAGGCCGGCGGCAGGCAGGCGGGTCTGCAATAAAACGCGGCTTTTTATCAAGGGTATGGGTAGCGTAAATATTCCTGATAGTGCCGGTTACACCGCGCATGATCAAAGAATGAGTTTCTGCCGTCTTACCCCGGTACCGGACCCCGCTAAGCATGTCGCCATCAGTGATCCCCGTGGCGGCAAAAAAGATATCCTCCCCGCTGACCAGGTCTTCTAGCTGCAACAACTTATCATGGTCGTCAATTCCAAGCTTGCGGATCCGTTCCAGGTCTTCATCATCTTCCGGCGCCAGGCGGGCCTGCATTTCACCGCCCAGGATTTTAATGGCGGCTGCGGCTATGACCCCCTCCGGGGCGCCTCCAATGCCGAAAAGAATATCTACACCGGTATTTTCAATTGCAGCAGCGATGGCCGCAGAAACATCCCCGTCGCTGATCAATTTTACCCGCGCCCCCGCTTTCCTGGTTTCCTCGATGATGTGCTGGTGCCTTTCCCGGTCCAGGACTATAGCGGTTACATCCCCCACATCTTTTTTCAAGGCCTCGGCCGCCCGGCCCAGGTTTTCTGCTACCGGCGCGTCAAGATTAACACACCCCCTGGCGCCAGGGCCTACCGCTATCTTGTCCATGTAGACATCAGGGGCGTGAAGGAAACAACCGCGGTTAGCAATGGCCACAACCGATAGGGCATTAGGCAAACCCTTGGCCACCAGGTTGGTTCCCTCGAGGGGATCCACGGCTATATCAACACAGGGTTCCTTTCCACTGCCCACCCGCTCACCAATGTAGAGCATGGGAGCCTCGTCCATCTCTCCCTCGCCGATCACTACAGTCCCGTCAATGTTGACCGTATCAAAAACCGCACGCATGGCATCAACCGCGGCCTGGTCGGCGGCCTCTTTATCCCCCCGGCCCATCAACCGGCCCGAGGCCAGGGCTGCTGCTTCTGTTACCCGGACAAACTCTAAAGATAGTTCTCGCTCCAATATTTTTCCTCCGTTTTTAAGTTGACTTTTCCCGGTCCAGGGGCATACTCATACACCGCGGGCCGCCGCGGCCGCGCACGAGTTCTGAGCTGTCAATTTCAATCACATCGACTCCGTGCCGGCGCAGGGTCTCGTTCGTGGCTTCATTACGGTCATAGCAAACCACTGTGCCGGGTTTGACAGCCAGGGAATTGGTGCTGTCTCCCCACTGTTCCCTGGCAGCCGTGATTTCATCGTTGGCGCCTGAATAAATAATTTCAATCTGCTTCTCGTTCAAAGCCTTACGCAGAGCTCCCTGCAGGTTATAGCCGCTTGAAGCTGAAACCCTGTCATCGCTGCCTTTCTCCAACCAGTAGGTAGTGACGACATCTTTTATCCCTGGATACATCAGGAATTTGTCGCTGTCGACCATGGTAAAAACTGTATCTAAGTGCATGTAAGCCCGCCTGGAAGGAATCTGGATCACGATGATGTGCTTGATTAGTTCCTTTTCCACCAGGTATTTATGGGCAATCCACTCGATTGCCTCTTCAGTAGTCCTTTCGCTAAGGCCGATCACAACAGTGTCCTCGTTTAAAACAAGGACATCTCCTCCTTCGATGCCGTAAGGGATTTCTTCGTGAAAAGCCAGCTCAACATTTCTAAAAAGTGGGTGGTACTTGTGAATAAAGCGCAGAAATATCGTTTCCAGGCGCCTGGCAGGGTTAAACATACTGCTGACCTGCAGTTTCGGGCCGATCATAGCCCCGTGGTCCCTGGTAAAGTACATATTGGGCAAAGGCGCCAGGTAAAAGGGATAGCTGTCAAGGGTTAAATCGCTCAAGGTGCGGTGCTTTTTTAAGTGCTGGATTTCCTTTTTGTGAAAACCAGCAATTAAAGTTGCCACCAGCTCCTGTGGTTCCTGCTCGCTGAGGTAGTTGTAGATCGTATTTAATACTTCCGCTTCGATCAAGGGACTGGCCTTGAGATGCCTTTTGATCAGCTCACTTTTAACCTGCGGATCTTTGACAATCTCGGCCAATAAATCAGTTACATAGTACACCTCGGCCCCGTTATTCTTTAATACCGCGGCAAAATTGTCATGTTCTTTTTGGGCCTGGGCCAACCAGGGGATTTCATCGAACAGCAGATCTTCAAGATAACGTGGAGTCAGATTTTCAAGTTCCTGGCCGGGCCTGTGCAGCAGCACTTTTTTCAACCGGCCAACATCAGACCAAACCTGCATAGTTTTTTCCAAAATCTCCACCCCCATTATTGATCCAGCTTAAAAATAGATGTTTATTATATATTCGCTCTTTAAAGAATATTACCTGTATATAATAGCGTATATTAAATTGATTTTTACAGGCGCTATATGTGAATATGAACATGAAAAATCTTTGAGAAGTGCTTCCAATCAGCTTAAAACCGCAGGGTCCAGGCAGCAGAGATTAAATGAAAGCATAATTTTTTAGGAACGGAAGTTGACAAAACCTTATATATTGTTATATTATAATATTGTAATCTCGCTTGATACTTTTACCAGGGGTCATATTGAATTAAGCCTGGTTTGAATGCAAAAACTTTAGCATACAAAAGGAGAAGGATTAGAAATGCCCAGGTTGCTATTACTTGACTATAACAAATGCCGCCCGGAAGACTGCAATAACGGCATCTGCCAGGCCGTCCAGGCCTGCCCGCTCGATCTTCTGGGCCAGGAAGAACCATACGACAAGCCCATGATGTACGCTCCAGTCTGTAAAGGCTGCATGGAATGTATAAGGGCCTGCCCGAACGACGCCCTGGATCTTGATTGAAGACAAACTTGTTTACAATAATAAATTTTTTCTTGCTTTATTGGTGAAGACATGATATAGTTTTGCTCAGTATTGAAAAGAAGAGCATCACGCAAACTGTCTTTAGCCTTTGCCTGGGAAAGGGTAAGATGTTTGGCCAAGTTCCTCTTTTTATACCATTTCTAAAATGAAGGAGAATTACGTACATGCAAGGTAAAGTAAAATGGTTTAATCCAGACAAAGGCTACGGTTTTATCGAAACAGAAGAGGGCGGAGATGTTTTTGTTCATTTCTCAGCGATTCAGGCTGAAGGGTTCAAGACGTTGGAAGAAGGACAGTCTGTAGAATTTGAAGTTGTTGAAGGCGAACGTGGAAAACAAGCAGCTAACGTTGTACCTCAATAAATTTAGATAACAAGACCAGGATAGGGGCATTCTCTCAATCTAAGGGAATGCCCTTATTTTTGCGTAAATCAAACAAATGCTAAAAGCAAGTGAAAGGATATAAACTTAATGGTAACTTTTTATGATTTTGGGCTGAGTGAGCCCGTGATCAGGGCAACTGCAGCAATGGGCTTTGAAGAGCCTACAGCCATCCAGGAGCTGTCTATCCCGGCAGCTATGAACGGAACCGACATCATCGGGCAAGCCCAAACCGGAACCGGTAAAACCGCAGCTTTCGGTATCCCGATCATTGAAAAATGCACCCTGGAACAAAATAGTATCCAGGGTTTGATAATAACTCCCACCCGGGAATTAGCTGTCCAGGTAGCTGAAGAAATAAATACCCTGGGCCGGTTCAAATCCATCAGGGCGCTGCCTGTCTACGGCGGACAGGATATGAACAGGCAGATCAAGGCACTGAAAAACAAGCCTCAAGTAATAGTCGCAACACCCGGCCGCTTGATGGATCATATGCGCAGAAAGTTGATCAGGCTCGAACACCTTAAAGCTGTGGTCCTCGATGAAGCTGACGAAATGCTCAACATGGGATTTCGTGAAGATATAGAAACGATTCTTTCTGAAGCCCCCGCCGAACGCCAAACCATGCTTTTTTCTGCCACCATGCCGCAACCGATCAAAGATCTGGCCAAAAGGTACATGACAGAACCCGAGTTCATCAGAATAAAGGCTAAAGAAGTAACGGTACCCAATACTGAACAGTATTACCTGCCGGTTCATGAAAAGGAAAAGTTTGATGCCCTGTGCCGCCTGCTTGACCTGCACGCACCGGAAGCAGCGATAATATTTGCCAGGACAAAAAGACGGGTTGATGAAATCTTCGAAGCCCTGGTCAAACGCGGTTACTCGGCAGAGGCTATTCACGGTGATTTGACCCAGCCCAGGCGGGACAGTGTAATGAACAAATTTAAAAATGGAACGATTGAAATCCTGACAGCCACAGATGTAGCAGCCAGGGGGCTTGATATCGGCTCTGTAACCCATGTCTACAATTTTGACATTCCGCAGGATGCCGAAAGCTATGTCCACCGCATTGGGAGAACGGGACGGTTGGGCAGGCCTGGTATAGCTTATACCCTGGTTTCCAACCGCGAACTTGATCACCTGGAACTGATCGAACGATCCATAAAAAGAAAAATTTATCGCAAGGCGGTTCCAACGATCACAGAAACCATAAAAGGACAGCAGCGTATAACTACAGAAAAACTTACCCGGGTTGTTGGTGAAGACGATTACCAGCACTACAGGGATACTGCCCTGGATTTACTCAAAGACAATGATGCAGTGACCTTGCTGGCAGCGGCGTTGAAAATGCTGACCAAAGAGCCGGATCTTACCCCGGTTAAAATTACCGCCGACGAACCCAGGGCTCCAAAAAAGCATAAAAAATCAAATAAACGCGGCAGGCCAGGCCCTTACCACTATAGAACAGGAAATAATAAGGGCAACCGGAATACAGGCAAGGCTAAGCATAAGTATAATTAAAGGAAGGTATCACCATGAGCATGCACATTTTTAAAAATTTAAACCTGAAGTACCCCCTCATACAGGGAGGCATGGCAGTGCGGGTATCAACAGCCCCGCTGGCCGGGGCAGTAGCCTCTGCCGGAGGAGTTGGTGTGATCGCCGCCACCGGAATGAGTATTGAAGAACTGCGCCGGGAAATCCGGGAAGCCAGGAAAATTGCCATGAACGGGATTATCGGCGTAAATGTAATGTATGCCGTCCGCGATTTTGCGGAACTGGTAAAAGCCGCCCTCCAGGAAAAAGTTGACCTGGTCATATCAGGGGCAGGCTTTTCCAGGGATATATTCAGCTGGGGCAAAGAAGCGGGCATCCCTATTCTTACAATAGTATCTTCCGGGCGGCTGGCAAAAATCGCTGAAAAATACGGCGCATCCGCCGTTATAGCCGAAGGTAGCGAGGCTGGCGGACACCTGGGCACTGACCGGCCCACCGCTGAAATCTTACCTGAAATCAAGGCTACAGTTAAAGTTCCGGTCATAGCCGCCGGGGGCATCACCGACAGCCATGACATTAAAAATATGATGCAGTTAGGAGCAGACGGGGTCCAGATGGCCACCCGGTTTGTCCTCAGTGAAGAATGCTCTGTAGCTGAATCTTTTAAAGCCCATTATCTTAATGCCAGGGAAGAAGATGTTGTAATTGTTAAAAGCCCTGTCGGCCTGCCGGGACGGGCGATCAGGAATGAATTTTCCGAGGCCCTGAGGCGGGGCGAATGCCCGGACACAACCTGTAACGACTGCCTGAAATCCTGCTCCCAGGAATACTGCATCCTGGAGGCGCTTGAAAACAGCCGCCTGGGGTATATTGACCAGGGCGTAGTCTTTTCAGGACAGAACGTTTTTAAAATCAAGGAAATCCTGCCGGTTAAAACAATAGTCGACGACCTGAGCCAGGCCTTTGCCGAGAAGGTAACCATTAAATAAATACCTGTATCTTAAATTATATTCCCGTTGAGGGATTACCTGGTTAAAACACCGGTTTCAGCCTCCAGTGCTGAAACCAGGTCTTGTGGAGAAAGGCTGATCTGCACCCCGCGCGCTCCGGCGCTGACAATGATCGAGCTGTGATCGAAGGCACTTTGGTCCAGGAAAAAGGGGTAACTGCTTTTCATGCCCAGCGGGGAAACTGCCCCCCTGATATAACCTGTCAAATTGCGGACTTCTCTTAAAGGGGCCAGCTCTACTTTCTTGTTGCCGCTCACCCTGGCCAGGGCTTTTAAGTCCAGTTCCTTCCCCCCGGGGACGCAGGCTATTATGATCCCGCTTTTATCGCCGCGGGCTACCAGGGTTTTAAAGATCTGCTCAGGAGGCAAACCCAGTTTTCTCGCTGCATCCTGGGCGCTCAGGTCGTCCTCGTCTACATCAAACTCAAGGATGTTATAATCTACACCCAGCCGCTCCAGGATCCGGGCAGCATTGGTTTTTTTCATTCAAATCAACCTCCTGTGCCTTTAGAGGCCGCGCAAGAATTCACTTTTCAGAGAACCGGGCGCTTTCCTGGCCAGGACCCGGTCTATCTCCGCCAGCAAGTTGTCCTGTTCGCGAGAAAGGACCGCTTTAACTGTTTCGCCAGGAGGGTGCTTTTTCCCTGCCGAAGGCAGCTTATAACCCCCTCCGGCCCTTACCCGTAAATGCAGTCTGTATTTCAAAAGCTCTGGTGGTTGTTGTCGCAGCCGGCCAAATAGGTTATGCTTTATAGCAGGCAAGATTTGAAAAAGCGCTTTTCCGAGTTCAAGGATAACTGGCTGAGTATTTACCGCTTCTATAAAACTTGTGCAGTTTTAGCAGGATACAGGATAGAGTTAAACCGATACCGGAGGAATTAATGGCCCAGGATTTTTTACCAATTACAAGCGAAGAAATGAAAGCCAGGGGCTGGGATCA
>CAYWIY010000016.1:0-24877 GCA_964458455.1 uncultured Syntrophomonadaceae bacterium
CGCATATTATACCTGCTGGGAATTATGCTCCTGTTCCTGGCCTTGACCATGCTGCTGCCTGCCCTGTGGGCAGTTGCCGAACGGGGCCCGGATCAGGTGGCTCTTTTTAAAGCTATCCTTGTCACTGCAGCGGTGGGCGGTGCTCTCTACTGGTACTTCCTTCCATCGCGCGGTGGAGAACTCAGTATTATTGAAAATTTTATTGTTGTTTCCCTGGCCTGGTTTGTGGCCGGGTTTTTTGGGGCCCTGCCGTACCACTTTTACGATGTTTTTGGTGGCAGCTTTCTGCAGGCTTTTTTTGAATCCGTCTCCGGGTTTACCACAACCGGGGCCACCCTGATTGAAGATATTGAGATTCTGCCTCGCGGCCTTCTGTTATGGCGCCAGTTTACCCAGTGGCTCGGTGGAATGGGCATCATCGTCCTTTTTCTGGCCGTCCTGCCCAGGTTTGGTTTTCGAAGCATGACCATGTTCAAGGCGGAAATACCGGGACCGGTTGCAGAAAGGGTTGTGCCCAGGGTGGTTGAAACCGCCCGCAGGCTCTGGTTGATTTATGTCGCTTTTACCCTGGCCCTGGCGATCCTGTTAATGCTGGCCGGGATCAGTTTCTATGATGCCGTTGCCCATGCCCTGACCACGATGCCTACCGGCGGGTTTTCGCCTTATAATGCCAGCATTGCCGCTTTTGACAACCCGGCAGCAGAAGTGATCATTATCTTTTTCATGCTTTTTGCCGGCATCAACTTTGCCATCTATTTCCGGGTGATCCGCGGTGAATTCAACGTCTTGAAAAACCCTGAGCTCAGGTTTTACCTGGCCGTTATCCTGGTAGGGATTTGCCTGGTAACCATCAATACCCTGGAAGATGCCGGGAACTGCCTGGTTCTTGCCCTGCGCCAGAGCGCTTTCCAGGTTGTTTCTATCACTACCACCACGGGTTATGCCACAGCGGATTTTGACGGCTGGCACAACTTTTCCCGCCTCTTTTTGCTGACGGCTATGTTTGTCGGCGGTTGTGGTGGTTCAACAGGTGGGGCTATGAAGCAGGTCCGCTGGATGTTAATGTTTAAGTATGCTTTTAGGGAATTATACCGGGTCATTCACCCTTCCGCTGTTTCTTCTGTTAAGCTGGGAAAACAGTTTGTGAATGAAGAAGTGCTGCGTTCGGTGATGGGCTTTGGATTTCTCTATTTATTTCTTGCCATTGGTTCGACACTTTTCATGGCTTTAATGGGCCTGGACACGGAAACGGCTTTTTCTGCCGTGGCTGCAACTCTTGGCAATGTCGGCCCCGGCCTTGGCGGGGTTGGGCCGGTGGAAACATACCAGTCTATACCGCCGGCAGGGCAGTTGCTCCTGCCTGTACTGATGGTGGTCGGCCGCCTGGAAATTTTTACAGTCCTGGTTATTTTCCTGCCTGAGTCAAGACGCATCTGGACCAGGGCCCTGCAAGGGAAGAGCTAATAATGATATCCTATCAGGCTTTACTGAAACAATTCAAAGAAGGTAAATTTGCCTCCGTTTACCTTTTTTTCGGCGAAGAAAGGTATCTCCAGCAGGAATTTATTTCCCGATTGGCAGACAGCTACCTGGGATCAGAGGTAGAGTTTGGCCTGGAAAAGGTGGATGGTTCAGAGCACGAACTGGAAGAAATTATATCTGGGTTAAATGAAGGAGGCCTTTTTGCCAGGCGCCGGATCGTTGTTGTTGATAATCCTCCTTACCTGGCTCCGCCCCGGAAAAAAGCAAATCGGGAAGAACTTGGAGAGGAACCGGGGCTGGACAGCCGGGAGAAACATAATGCCGACCTATTGTCTGAATTCATGGAGAGGGCGAATCCTGATGATCCAGACAGCATTCTTGTCTTTTTAACCCCGGGGGCTGACCGGCGCAGGCGCCTGTTTAAATTGATCGATAAAAAAGGTGTGGTTGTTGAATGCGCCTCCCTCAAGGGTGATACCCTTGCGGCATGGATCCGCAGGAAAGCTGAACGAATGGGTAAGAAGATAGACCGGGCTGCAGTGGAAAGGCTGCTTTTAGCCGGAGACCATGACCTGTACTACCTTTCCAATGAGCTGGAAAAATACGGTTTATATCTTGGAGATGAGGAAGATACGATAACAGCCGACACTGTGGAAACCCTGTTTTCAGGTGACTTGCAGGGTAATGTATTCAAGCTGGCCGATGCCCTGGCTGAGGGCAGGTTGGCTGGAGCCCAGGAACTCCTGGACCTGCTTTTGAAAAGACGTGAACAGCCCCTACTTATATTCTTCATGCTTACCCGCCATTACCGGATGCTAATGCAGGCTTACAGCCTGCTTGAGGAAGAAAGGGGCGGTGATCTTGCTTCCACCTTAGGGGTCCAACCATTTGTAGCCCGGAAATTGAAAGAACAAACTGCCCGCTATGATCGACTGGCCCTGGAAGAAGCGATGCTGGCCCTGCAGAAAACCGATTACCAGATTAAAACCGGTTGCCTTGATCCGGTTCAGGCGTTAAAATTAGTTTTAAGCCGGATTGACTATGTGCAAAGCATGGCAAGATGAATTTGCCAGGATTTGGGTTCTGATCCTGGTAGAGTTATAAAGTAGAGTTATAAAAAGGAGTGATCGAGGTGACCGAGAACGCAGGAATGGATAAAGATAAACTGGTTCAGGAAGTATACCAGCGCGGGTATGAGTTAGAACAGCGCTACTATGGGTGTGCCCAGTGTGTAGTGGGGGCGATCCAGGATTTTTTCCCTTTGAATAATGCTGTCTTTAAAGCCGCCACTTCTTTTTCTGGAGGAATTGCATCTTCTATCGAAGGGACCTGCGGAGCCCTCACCGGGGGGATCATGGTCCTTAGTTACTTTTTTGGCCGACCCCGTGAAGAATTTTCCGATATCAGTCTCTTAAGGCGGCCCGGTCCCCTGGTCCAGGAATACTGGGATATGTTTCGAGAAAAATACAATGGTGAAACCTGCCGCGAGGTCCAGCACTGCTTTTTCGGGACCGCTTACCGCTTTCTTGACAATGATGAGTATTACGAATATGAAAAAAGAGGCGGCCATAAAGACAAATGCCCGGCTGTGGTGGGAGAGGCGAGCGCCTGGCTGGCTGAAAAATTGATCGAGCACAAGGTCCCCATTTTAAAACAAAAACCTTAGTAACGCACCTGCCACGGGGACGTTTCGGTTGTCATGTTCTATAGCTCACGGAGACCTGCCGCGGGGACGTCAGACTGTGTGATTAGTTTTATCAAAATAGCTCCCTTGAACTGAATAGATAAACCCTACGGAGTGAAGCAGAGGCCGGAGGGAAGAACGCGGAGCCGTCAAATACAAACCAGCCTTTTCTGCCGTCCCGGCTGAAATAAGGCTGGTTTTTTGTTGTTTAAATCTTTATAATTAACCCGGCCGGATTAATTGTCGTTTACGAGTTTAACCGGTTGCGCTCTGGTTAAACCTGCGGGAAAGACTGGACTTTTTACGGGCTGCATTGTTTTTATGCAGGATTCCCTTGGCCGCCGCCTTGTCAATCTGGCGCACAGCACGGTTCAGCATACTTTTCGCTTCTTCTTCATCCCCGCTGTGAAGCGCTTCTTCGAAGCGGCGGATTGAAGTTTTAACCAGGCTTTTAACACGCTTATTTCTTAATTCGCGTTTTTCTGCCTGCCTTGATCTTTTTGCTGCTGATCTAATGTTAGGCAAACTCCATACCTCCTTTCCTTCCTCTAAAACACTAGAATATTATCATCAGAGGAGACAAAAAGCAAGTATTTGTTTTACAATTTATGCGACAGGAAGGAGAAAAATCGCTAGTTATCGAAATTATAAATCTCCGGAAAAAATATATTAACTGGACCTGCAGAAAGGTGGTACGAAGAAATGAAAGTGCTCAGCAGCGCGGCAATGAAAGAAGCGGACCGAAGAACCATTGAAGAAATGGGAATGCCGGGTGCGGTTTTGATGGAAACGGCAGCTATACGCACGGTTGAACTGATCAGGCATAAATTGCCCCGGGCGAAGCGTTTTGCCGTCCTGGCCGGTCCCGGGAATAACGGTGGCGACGGTCTTGTTATTGCCAGGCTTCTAAAAAATGCAGGTCTGTCGGGATCACTGTGGAGCACTGTAAAGCCGGGAGGATACCGCGGTGATGCCGGGATGAACGAGCAGTTTCTAGAAAGGGCTGCTTACCCCATCAACCGCCTCGGAGAGCGGGAAAGCCTGGAGCAGTTCCGGGAAGAATTAAATTGCGTCGATTTTGTGGTGGATGCCCTGCTGGGGGTAGGAGTTGACCGGAACGTGGAGGGCCTGTTTGCAGAATTGATAGAAGGAGTAAATGATGCAGGCTTACCTGTGGTTTCTGTTGATATTCCTTCGGGTGTTAATGCCAATAGCGGTGCGGTAATGGGCTGTGCCGTGCAGGCCGATTGGACCGTAACCTTTGCTTTTCCCAAACAGGGCCTTTTATGTCATGAAGGGGCCGAAAAGGCCGGGGAGGTTTATGTGGGCCAGATTAATATTCCACCTGCCCTGGTTGAAAATGAGCCGGTTGATCTGATCACCCCGGCGCAGATCCTGTCTATCTTGCCCTCGTGGAACAAATCTGTTCACAAGGGCAACCTGGGCCGGGTCATGATCGTGGCCGGTTCACCCGGTATGACCGGGGCAGCTGTTATGGCCGGCGAGTCGGCTTTGATGGGCGGGGCGGGCCTCGTCTACCTGGCGGTTCCGCAAAGCCTGGAGTCCTCTGTTAGTGCCAGGCTGGTAGAGGTGATCACCATTTCTCTTGAAGAAGCAGGACAGGGTATAATCAGCCCGGGTGCAGCGGAAACCATACTTGACAAAGCCGGGCATTGCGATGTACTCGCCATAGGGCCGGGACTTGATCCGGGCAGCGATACGGCCGAACTTCTTGAACGGTTGATTATTTCTTCACCTGTGCCCCTGGTTATAGATGCAGGCGCCCTGGAAGCGTTAAAAGGCAGGATGGAAATACTAAAAGAGGCCAAACATCCGGTGGCAATAACCCCCCATCCAGGTGAAATGGGCCGCCTGGCGGGCCTTTCTGTCCGAGAAGTGCAGGAAAATCGCCTGGAAGTGGCCCTGGATCATGCCCGGAAATGGGGTGTTTTTTTGCTGTTAAAAGGTTTTAATACGATTATTGCCGCTCCTGATGGAAGGGCTGCTATTAACACCACCGGTGGACCGGCCCTGGCCACGGCCGGTTCTGGGGATTTGTTAACGGGCCTGATTGCCTCTTTTATCGCCCAGGGCCTGGAAGCCGAAAATGCCGCCCGGGCCGGGGCCTTTATGCACGGCCTGGCCGGTGACCTGGTGCCGGAGGGACGGGGCCATATGGCCCGTGATGTGATGTTTTATTACAAGCAGGCTTTTCAGAGCCTGGCAGAAGCTGAGGATTCGAGGTTTATTAACCCTTACCTGGCCGGGGTTCGGGTTTGTTAACATAGTAGTGTTTCAGCCACTATATTATTAAAAAATGCGGAGGTATGAGAATGCTCGATTGCTTGATGAGTGCCGAAGAAAAAAAGCTACAGGAAGAAGTCCGTGCCTTTGTCAAGGAGGATATTGACAAGAAGCTTTTGCGGGATATGGACGAAGACAATATCCGCTATCCACGTGAATTCCTGGAAAAGGCGGCAGCCCGGAACCTGCTGGGCCTGCGTTTTCCAAAAGAGTACGGGGGCAGGGGTATGCCCTGGGCATCTGAAATTATTGCCCTGGAAGAAGTCGGGGTTTTGGGGACCTCGCTGGGTTGCCTTTACTCACTGGTCAGTATTGTGGGAGAGGCTATCGATAAGTTTGGCTCTGATCATTTGAAAAAGAAATACCTGCAGCCGACCCTTGAAGGCCGCCTGACCTGTGCAGAAGCCCTTACCGAGCCGCGCGGCGGATCGGATTTTTTCGGAGCTACCTGCACGGCCAGGAAAGAAGGAGATCACTATGTAATTAACGGGCAAAAGCGTTTTGTGGTCGGATCCGAGGGGGCCGACTATTTCATGGTTTATGCAAAAACAGATCCGGAGTCCCCTCCCCATAAATCGATCAGCGCATTTATAGTGGACCGTTCTCCCGAGGTTAAGGCAGAATACCTCTACGGTTTGATGGGCACCCGCGGCGGCGGAACCGGCAGGCTTGTTTTCAAGGATGCCCGGGTTCCGGCGGAAAATCTGCTGGGAGAAGAAAACAACGGGGCCGCTATATTTTATCAAATGATGATTCCTGAAAGGATGACCAGCGCCGGTGGTGCGGTAGGAATGGGTAGAGCCGCCCTGGAAGTGGCCGCGCGTTACAGTACCAGGCGTAAAGCTTTTGGTCAGGAAATCAAAAATTACCAGGGTGTCAGTTTCAAGGTGGCCGACGGTGTTACCGCCCTTGATACGGCCAGGGGTATAGTATACCTGGCTGCCCGTTCTGTAGATGCCGGGGATCCGCCCGGTCGTTCCAGGAGACTTGTTTCAGAGGCCAAAAAAGTGGCCACTGAAAATGCCTGGCAGGTGGTAAACCATGCCATGCAGGTTATGGGAGGTATCGGCTATACAAATGTCTATCCCATTGAAAAAATGCTCCGTGATGTTCGCCTGATCATGATCTGGACCGGGACCAACGAGATTATGGACTTAATTATTCAGCACGAATACTATAGGGAGCTGGCAAAAGAAGGTTTTAAAGGCCGCGATATCGAACTTGACGCAGCAGAAGCAGATCAAGAAGAAGAAAAAATTTATGAATAGGAACAGGAGCAGCACAGGAACAACTCTATAAGGGGGAGGACAGAAAATGGGGAAAGAATGCATAAGAGTAGGCCTCGTAGGCGCAGGGACAATCGGCAAAGGTGTGGTCGATCTATACAAGCGTAACGGTAATTTGATCAATGATAGGGTTAATTTTGAGGTAACCCTGGCAAAGGTGGCCGACAAGGATCATGAACGTCTGCAGGCGCTTGGGCTGGATGAAGAAAAGCTGAGCACGGATGCCGCCGAGGTGCTGGATGATCCGGAAATTGATATTGTTATTGAACTGATTGGCGGAATTGAACCTGCCCGCAGTTTTATCGCACAAGCTCTTGAAAATGGCAAATACGTAGTTACAGCCAATAAGGATATGATGGCCCGCCACGGCCAGGAACTGATTGCACTGGCCCGGGAGAAAAACCTGAATGTTTTTTATGAGGCCAGTGTGGGCGCTGCGATTCCCTTGATTCGCCCCCTCAAACACAGCCTGGTTGCCGATCGGGTTAGCCGGTTGCTCGGTATTGTCAACGGGACTACCAATTATATTTTTACCCATATGGACCAGGATAATCTGACCCTGGAAGACGCCCTCTCTGAAGCACAGAGGCTTGGTTTTGCTGAAGCAGACCCCACTAACGATGTTGAGGGTCTGGATGCAGCATACAAGCTGGTTATAATGTCCAACCTTGCTTTCGGTAAGAAAGCTGATTTCGACCAGGTTTACATCGAAGGAATTAGGGGTGTCACTTATGAAGATATCGCCTATGCAAGGGAAATTGGTTACACCATTAAGCTCCTGGCCATCGGTGAAGATCTCCCTGGAGGCCTTGCTTTAAGGGTTCATCCCGCCCTGGTTCCCATGGATCATCCCCTGGCATCTGTGTTGAACGAACTAAATGCCGTTTTTATAGAAAGCGAGGCGGCAAAAGAGCTCATGTTTTACGGGCCCGGGGCTGGGCCTATGCCAACGGCAACCGCTATTTTGTCGGACGTGGTCGAAGCAGCCCGTTGTATTCGTTTCAATGTTTCTAACGGGGTGATAGAAAGAGAACTGCAGGAGACTGATTTTGTTCCCATAGGGGCAGTAGAATGCCGCTTCTACTTACGTTTCCTGGTTGAGGATCGGGCCGGTGTTTTTGCTTCCCTGGCCAACGCTTTTGCCGATGAAGGGGTTAGCCTGGACATGATTATCCAGAAGCGGAGAGTGGGCGATTTGGCCGAAGTGGTGCTGGTGACCCATGAAGTCAGGGAAGAAGCTTTCCATAAGGCTTTAAGCAAGGTAACCGATATCTCAGCTATTAAACCCAACCCGAGTATTATCCGCCTGCTCGGTTAAACTGTAAAACAGGGTTAGGTCCAGGGTTTGAACTGCCGGTTGAAACAGAGTCTATTTTTCATTAAGCCGGCCATATGGCCGGGCATTGAGGCCGGGTGTAAGATGCCCCGGCTGTGTAAAACCGCCGCCCCGGCGATTGTGGGTAAGAAAGCTTTTTTAAAGTGGTTTTTATATGATCGGTTGTAAATGTCCGCAGCTTGCATTCCCGATTCTTCGGCCTCTTTGATGGCATTGACAGCCAGTATCGCGCTTTTAAAAGCATTAAAAAGGCCTTCGCCGGAAAAAGGATCTACCAGGCCGGCAGCGTCACCGATTAAAAGCAGGTTCTTGCAACCTGCTTTTTTTAATGGCCCCAGGAAAGGCAGGGGCCACCAGGAAGGCCCGCAGCCGGGTTTTTCGCCGGCAAAAAGCTGTAAGTAGGCTTTTTTTAGCAAGCCGGGGCCAAGCAGGCCGCCAACGCCCCGGTTGATCCATCCGCTGCCCTGGAAAGACCATCCCATTCCGCCCAATCCCGGCAGTGGGAAAAACTTTAAAATCCCCGGTTCTATGCCGGTGTAAGCCTGGTTATTTCCAGTTTTGACTATCTCGCTAAGGCCGCGACCACAAGGAGACAACCCGGTTTTTCGCAAACCGGAAAGCACTCCGGTGCGGCCGATGGCACCATCAGCTCCAACAATATAACGGGAAAAGATCGGGGAGGTGGCAGCTTCTGCCGATTCCAGGCGGTAATAAGCCGGAGGGCCGGAAGAAGCACCTGGTTCAATCAATTCCTGTAAGGTATGTTCTTCGAGGATTTCAGCTCCTTTTTTAGCAGCGTATCGAAGCAGGTACTGATCATAGTGCTCTCTATTTACCAGTATCCCCAGGCGCCCGGAGGGACGATAATCATAACTTCGGTTGCCTTTGATAATGCGCAGGGTAAATACCGGATCCCCGGGAACACTATCCAGATCGAGGTCCGGCGGTAAAAGCGAAAGAGCCCTGGCAGAAACGAAGCCTCCGCATGTTTTAAAACGGGGCATTTTATACTGCTCCAGCACGGCGGTCGTAAGTCCGGCCTCCGCAGCCAGCGCAGCTGTAATGGAACCTGCAGGGCCGCCCCCTACTACCGCTAAATCAAATTTTTTCTCCCTGCCTTGCATAATTGGTACAATGCCTCCATTTTGCTTGTTCAGTGTCCCGGGCGGTTTTGTTCCCTGCGCTACATTATAGCATATGAGTGCCTGCCCATCTTCTTTTGCATTTAACCCGGCAGGCGCTAAAATCAAATTAAATACTGATGCAATCATCAAGTTAAGGTTTGAAGGTGCCGGCAATTTAATTAAAAGCATGCTAGCGAGTTAACAGATGCATATGTCATAACCAAAATAAGGTCGCCTATAACTTGACGGGCTTATACAGATAGATTAAAATTATCCCTGTGACATTTAGTTTTGTAAATACTCAGGCATAGTCCGCTCAGCTATGGTGACGGTTCCACCGTCTTATATTCGGCCTTAAAGCTGTGCTTTAAAGGACTTTTGAATCGTCTCCGTGGCGCTGCTTGTCATTCACCAGGGGCAATAGGCTGAGAGTTACAAGTTTTGTAGCTAAAGGTTGTAATTGATGTGATCACTGTTGTCTTAAATAGTATAATCGCCGGGATAAGCCCGGGGATAAGAGCAATAGCCTTTTTCCCGGCACTTTCATAATTTACCGGCCGGCTTGCATAGCCGGCCTATTTCATCTAGAAATTTGAAACCGTTTACAAACGGAGGCTGGTATCTATGCCTGTTGATTTTGGGAAAGAAGTTGATTATGTAGCCCGGTTAGCACGCCTGTCCCTTGAACCGGAGGAAAAGACGCGCCTTGCCGGTCAGCTTAGCGACATTTTAGAGACTGCCCGACGCATCCAGGAGCTCGATACTGCCGGTGTTGAGCCTACCTCGCATGTAACGGAACTGCCTGCAGTATTGCGGGAAGACAAAGTTAGGCCTTCTCTTCCCCTTAACAGGGTGTTGCAAAATGTTCCCCAGCGAGAAAAAAGTTTTGTCAAGGTTCCGCAGATTACCTCTCCGGAGCTGGAACAGGAATAGTGAACCTGTAATTAAGTAAGCAATTAATACCTACTGGGATAAAAATCCAGCTGGAAGCGAGGAATAAAATGCAACTTTACGAACATACTGCCTTTGAATTGAGTCGGATGCTGCAATCCGGGGAAGTAAGTTCGGTTGAAGTGGTGCGCAGTTTCCTGGAGCGTATAGATGAAGTCGATCCCCACCTGAAGGCGTTTATCACGCAAACCCCCGTGACGGCCCTTGATACGGCCGGCGAGATCGACAACAGGAGAATGCGCGGGGAAGTGCTTCATCCCCTGGCTGGAGTGCCGGTTGCCGTTAAAGATAATATATCTACCATAGATCTGCGCACTACCTGCGCTTCCCGTATACTGGAAGATTATATCCCTCCTTTTGACGCCACTGCAGCTGCAGCAATTAAAAGTGCCGGAATGCCCATTCTGGGTAAAACCAACCTGGATGAATTTGCCATGGGCTCTTCAACAGAAAACTCGGCCTTTTTCCCTACCCGCAATCCCTGGGATCCGGAGCTGGTTCCAGGCGGATCGAGTGGTGGTTCAGTGGTTGCTGTAGCTACCGGCATGGCTCCCCTTGCCCTGGGTTCCGATACAGGCGGCTCGATTCGCCAACCGGCTTCCCTGTGCGGGGTAACAGGACTCAGGCCGACCTACGGGCGGGTTTCCCGCTACGGCCTGATTGCTTTTGCCTCTTCACTGGATCAAATCGGTGTTGTTAGCTTGAATGCTGTTGACAGTGCCCTTTTAATGAATTTAATTGCAGGCTATGATCCCCTTGATTCGACTTCCCTGCCTGATGCTGTTCCCGATTATACCGCCGGGCTTGAGCCTGGCTTAAACGGACTGCGGGTCGGTGTGATCAGGTATAGCAGCACAAAAGGTTTTGATCCGGAAGTGACTGAAACAGTGCAAAAAGCAGCTTCCCTGTTGGAAGAACACGGGGCTGAGGTAGGAGAGGTTTCTTTATCCCTTACGGATTATGGTTTAAGTGCCTACTACCTGATTGCCCCTTCCGAGGCCAGTTCCAACCTGGGACGCTACGACGGAATTCGCTACGGTTTTACTGCCGATGGGGGTAACATTGAAGCCATGTTCAGCCGGACCAGGGGTGAGGGATTTGGTCCCGAGGTAAAAAGGCGGATTATGATAGGAACTTATGCCTTGAGCGCCGGTTATTACGACGCTTACTACCTGAAAGCGATGAAGGTCAGGACCCTGATCCGGCGTGAATATGAAGAGGCTTTTAAAAAATACGATGTACTGCTGGGGGCTGCTTCACCGACACCGGCTTTCAAGATCGGCGAAAAAGCCGATGATCCTCTGCAGATGTACCTGTCGGATGTTTGTAATATCACCGATTCCCTGGCCGGAGTACCGTCATTGGCTGTGCCGGACGGATTTCATTCCAGCGGCTTGCCCCTGGGGTTGCAGCTGACAGCCCGCCCCTTGCAGGAGCACCTGCTTCTGAAAACAGCCCGCTTCTTCGAGGAAAATCGAAAACAGGCACCCTTGCGACCCAGTTTAGATTATGTTGAAGGAGGAAAGAGGCAGCAATGAAGTACGAAGTTGTGATCGGGCTAGAAATCCATGTAGAGCTCATGACTGCCTCCAAGCTTTTTTGTGGCTGCAGCACCGCTTTTGGAGGGGAGCCGAACTCGAATTGCTGTCCTGTATGTTTGGGCCTGCCGGGCAGTTTGCCGGTATTCAACCGCCGGGCTGTCGAGCTGTCGGTTACAGCAGCCCTGGCATTAAACAGCGAAGTCAGTCTGCGGAGCCGTTTTGACCGCAAGAACTACTTCTATCCCGACCTGCCCAAGGCCTACCAGATTTCCCAGTATGATCAACCCCTGGGCCGGGGAGGTTACCTGGAAGTGGAGTTTGCAGGTGGCGAGCGTAAGATTAACCTGGAAAGAGTCCACCTGGAAGAAGAAGCCGGCAAACTGATCCATGCCGGTGACTCCATCATCGGGGCCGGCCATTCCCTGGTTGATTATAACAGGGCCGGGATTCCACTGCTGGAGATCGTCACCGCTCCCGAACTGCATTCAGGAAGGGAGGCCCGCCGTTTCCTGGAAGATTTACGGACCGTACTTTTGTACTCAGGGGCTTCCGACTGCAAAATGGAAGAGGGGTCGCTGCGCTGCGATGCCAATATATCACTGCGGCCCGAGGGGAGCAGTGAACTGGGTACCAAGGCTGAAGTAAAAAATATGAATTCTTTTCGTTCTGTGGAACTGGCCCTTGATTATGAAAGGGAGCGCCAGGAACAGATTTTGTCTGAAGGAGGGTCGGTAATCCAGGAAACCTGTCACTGGGACGAAGAGAAGAGGCAGACCTTTGCCACCCGGAGCAAAGAAGGCTCCTCTGACTACCGTTATTTTCCCGAACCGGATTTATTGCCCCTGATCCTGGAAAGCTCTTTTGTAGAGCACCTGGCCTGTCAGTTGCCTGAACTGCCTGCCAGGCGCAGGAAGCGCCTCCAGGAACAGTACGGCGTGGAAAAAGATGAAGCCTTCCTGTTTACCGGCAACAAGGAACTGGGTGATTTTTTTGAAGCAGCTGCAGAAGAATACCCCAATTATCAGCACCTTTCCAACTGGGTCCAGGGTGACCTGCTCTACCAGGTTCGAGAAAGCGGAAAAGCGATAAAGGAAGTGGAGCCCAGGCTGGTGGCCAATTTGCTTCAGCTCCTTGACGAAGGCAGGATTAACCGCCCAGTGGCCAAAGAACTGCTTGCTGAAATGGTGCAGGCCGGTGTGGACCCGAAAAAAGCGATCAAAGAACGAGGCCTGGAACAAATAACCGGCCGTGAAAATCTCCTGCCGATTATAGAAGAAGTAATTGCCAGTAACTCGGAAGCGGTTGACAACTACCGCAAGGGGAAAAAGAAAGCTTTTGCTTACCTGGTTGGCAGGGTAATGGCGAAAACTAAAGGCCGGGCTGACCCGGTTGAATTGAATCGCCTATTGGAAGAAAAGATTACGGGGGATTTGTGATGAATGATACCAACAGCCTGGTTGTTGTAGGAGCACAGTGGGGCGATGAGGGTAAAGGAAAGGTTATTGATTACCTGGCTGCTGAAGCGGATGTGGTGGCCCGCTTCCAGGGTGGTGATAATGCCGGCCATACCGTTGTATACGGGGCCAATATATTTAAGCTCCACCATATACCTTCGGGTATCCTTTACCCGGGGTGCATAAGCCTGCTTGGCAGTGGAATGGTAATCAACCCGCTGGTCTTGCTTGATGAACTGAGTGAATTGGAAAAAAGAGGCATCAGCACCACTAACCTGCGGATCAGCACTAAAGCCCACCTGATCATGGTTTACCACCAGGTTTATGACAGGGTTAACGAGGAACTGCTTGGCGAAAATAAGATTGGCACTACCGGCCGGGGGATTGGACCGGCTTATGCTGACAAGGCTTTACGGAGGGGCCTGCGGGCTACTGACCTGGCTGATATAAAGGTTTTCCGGGAACGTCTGGCCCAGGTGCTGCCCCTGCAAAACCATTTATTAAAATGGGCGTACGGGCATGAAGGTTATGATCTTGACCAACTGTTAGAGATGTATCGCCCGGCTGTTGAAAAGTTGGGGCCTATGGTAGTTGATACCTCCAGGCTGCTTTCAGAAAATCTTGCTGAAGGAAAAAAAGTTTTATTCGAAGGAGCTCAGGGAGCCTTGCTAGACATTGATCACGGCACTTACCCTTATGTTACATCTTCTTCCACTGTAGCGGCAGCGGCCGGATCGGGCAGCGGACTTGGTCCCCAGTGTGCTTCAAGGGTCCTGGGAGTGATCAAAGCCTATACTACCCGGGTTGGGGAAGGGCCTTTTCCTACGGAGGAGAGAGGTGAAGCAGGGGCCCTGCTCAGGGACCAGGGAGGCGAATACGGCACCACCACCGGCCGTCCCAGGCGCTGCGGCTGGTTTGATGCGGTAATTGCCCGGTATGCGGCCCGCATTAATGGTTTGACCGGACTGGCCATTACAAAGCTAGATGTTTTGAGCGGACTGGAAACGGTTAATTTGGCCGTAGCTTATGAATGCTGTAGTTCCAAGACGAAGGAATTTCCTGCAAGTATGGCCACACTTCAACAGTGTAAGCCGGTTTATGAGGTGTTCCCAGGCTGGCATGAAGATATTTCAAGAGCCCGTACCCTGGGAGAGCTGCCGGAAGCGGCCAGGCAGTACCTGGAGGCAATGGAAGAAACAATTGGGGTGCCCATAGAAATGATTTCAGTGGGGCCCGACCGGACCCAGACCATCGTAAAACCCGCGACCTACCTGGCCGGTTGGTGCGGCGATTAAAAAATTTTTATAATTATAATCAAAAATTGGAATATATCGGGCAGGAATCTTGAGCCTGCAAAGCGAATAGTTAAAAACTATCGCAATACAATAATACTACAATTAAAGCACTGTGTTTTCAGGTATTATAGCATATAAGGAGGAGTAAAATGAGACAGGGCCTTAGAAGTTGGTTAAAAATAGTAATTGGCTTTATTTATTCGATTACTATATTGATTACGTTTTTGACTTTTTCCTTGTTTGGAGTAAAAGCGCAAGATACCGTACGGGTAATTGTTACAGAAGCTACCCCTCCCTATACTGAAGTGCAGCTAATAACTGTCACTCTGCAGCCGATGGTTATTCATAATGTTTTTTGGCTTAGCCTGGCCGGCCTTGGGTTTTTATTGATCTTTTTATACTTTATTGATCATAGATTTAAAGTGTTTCTGGCTCCCGGTTTGCTAACCCTGGTTATGACCGTGTTTGTAGGCGCCGTCATGCTGGCTTTCCTGGATAATATTTTCGCCGATGTCCAGCCTTACCAGGAACTTTACCTGGAAACGGCCATGACCCGTTTTTACCAGGTAACGGCGGGTTTGACCATGTTCGGGGTGCTGTTGATCCTGTTTTCATACTATGGTGACCAGGTTGTGTCTATTTTGAAAAAGAAATGATCCAGACCTGTTCTTTTGAACAGATTGCATAAAAACGGGGGGCGGATACTGGTTCGCCCCTTTTATTATTTTTCCGCCATTATATTCTGTCGGGAGGCCACTATGATTAAAATCCTTCATACAGCAGATCTCCACCTGGACCAAGATGCCGGTGAGCGCTGGGCCGCCCTTGAAGAGTTATTAGCCCTGGCCAAGCGGGAAGAGATTTCAGCCCTGGTGATAGCCGGGGATCTTTTTGAGTGTGCAGGAGCCGCCGAGATGATGCGGACTGAACTAAGGGCGGCTTTTGACGGGTGCGGATTTAAAACCATTATTCTACCCGGCA
Source organism: uncultured Syntrophomonadaceae bacterium (assembly GCA_964458455.1). Taxonomy (GTDB): domain Bacteria; phylum Bacillota; class Dethiobacteria; order DTU022; family DTU022; genus B1SED10-74M. Next base: position 15,439 of record CAYWIY010000016.1, read on the forward strand.
ACCATGATCACAGGGCGTACCGCAGCGGTTTGTACTTTGGGGACAATGTAAACGTGATTCAAGATTGGAGGGAGCCGGTCCACCTGGGAGAAACGGCCTTGTGGGGGCTGCCTCATGATTATGTCGGCCCCACTCACCTGGCCGCTCGCCTGCGTGAAATGGGATCCCTGATGGACCCGGAACAGGAAAACATCCTCCTGTTTCATGGTGAATTACTTGACACCTTCTTTTCTCGCCGGGATATGGGGAAAGAGGGGGAACAACGTTATATGCCGGCCCGGCTCGCATTTTTTGATCCTCTGCCGGTCCGCTACATACTGGCCGGTCATTTCCACTCTCGCTTTGCCGTTTGGCAGACTCCGGGCGGACGGCTTTTTGTTTATCCCGGATCACCTGTGTCTGTAACCAGGCGGGAAACCGGCCGCCGCAGGGCTAATTTGCTGCTTGCCGGAGAAACTCCCCGGGAAATTGCCCTGGACAGCTTTCATTTCGAGGAACTGGTCATCACTCTTGATCCTTTAACAAAGCAAGATCCTTTGTTGGAGCTGGATCACAAAATGGCCGACTTGCATTCCTCAGCTGGAATTTTGCTTACCGTAGAAGGCCTTTTTGACGGCGCTTTTTTTAACCTGGACGAAACCGGTCTGGTTTCTGCGATCAAGGAAAAAACAGCTGGCCGTTATACTCCTGAACCGACCTTCAACTTTGTTGATGTTAGCCATATTTTAGAAGATGATTTGTTCAAAAAAATGAAAGGTGTCTTGGAAGAATCCGGTTACCCTCTTTGGCTGAAAGAAGAGGTCGAAGAAATGATAATCCAGGCTTTCAGGAGGATCAAACAGTGTTCCTAAAGGAATTTGCCATTACTCGCTACGGCCCTCTCTCGGGTGGGGATGTAAAACAACCGGCGCCGTTTACCCTTTTCTTCGCTCCAAATGAAGAAGGAAAAACCTTAACCATTGACGCTATTCTTAAAATGATGTTTAGTAACCGGGAACTTAAGCCTGTAGCTGGAGTCAGTCGGGTAGAAGAAAAGCCGGAAGGATACCTGGTGGTTGGAACAGGGCAAAAAAATTATAAATTGCCTGAAGCAGGGCGTTTTTCAAGCCTGCTAGAAATTAGCGCCCTTGAGTTCAGGAACATATTTTTAATCCGCGACAGTGATCTGGCCCTTTCCGGTGAAGAAGAATTTTTTCGTGCGGTTACCGGACGCCTTACCGGGATGAGGGTAGATGAAATTAAAAATTTAAGGGATAACCTGCAGGAACTGGGCGGCGTTACCGCCGGTGGAGATTTTTCAAATGCTGCCCCGGGCAAATTGAAGGACAGGTATACAAGGGGAAAAACCCTTTTGAGCGAGATCGAAACCTTTTTGGAGGAACTGAAAGCCGAAAATTTTAGCAGTTTCGAAGAGAGCCTGGCCTGGCTGGAAGAGCGGCGGGGAGAAATTAAAGTCCTGCTCGAAAACTACGATAGGGCTTACAACAGGGAGCACTACGAAAGAGGCCGGGAAGCTGTTTCTGCGCTTCGTGACGCCCTGGACAGACTTGGAAAACTGGAGGGCTTTAATCGTGATGATTACGAAGCCTGGCAGCGGGCTGAAATGAACCGTAGCTTTATGCGAAGCGAAATCGAGCGCCTGGAAAAAGAGGCGCATGAAAAGCAGGAACAGCTCCAGGAGGCTCAAGAACAAAGGGATTTTTACCGGGGAAACTTAATGGAAATAGAGCACACGTCCCGAAAGATTAACGAAGAGATTGAACCGGCCCTGGAAAAGTACAACCACCTTGAGGGAACCTGCAAAAAAGAGGATGCTTTGCTAACTACCCCTTTTATCAACGGAACAGCTGTAATCTCGGTTTTGGCTTTTTTAATGTCCCTGGGCGGTTATGTAATTACCACAGATTGGTGGTTGCTGCCCATCCTTTTCGGATCGCTCGCTATTTTGCTGTTTTACGGTTTTTTCCGGTTCAGGAGTGCACAAAGACAAGCTGTCCTGGGCCGGATTGAATCCGAAGCCTGTGCTGAAGCAGAAAAACTTGATCTTTCAGCCTGTGATATAAGTACAGTCCGTTCCGCGGCGGGCCGGGTGAATAGAAATCTCGAGCTGGCCCATGAAGCCCTGGAAAAGGCCGATAATGAAGTGCGGTGGCTGGAAAAGGAAGTTGGCCGGTTGAAGGAAGATATTCGTGAAGCGGAGAAGAGAGCCGGGCAGGAGGGAAGCAGGATTTCCGAAATAAGTTTTTCTGGCGGAGTAGAAAGCCTTGCTCAATATAATAAGCGGCTTGAGGAAAAGGATGCCCTGCAGGGTGAAATTGAAAAGCAAAAAAGTATTTTGTTGAGCCTTTTTAGCCCTGACGATGAAAATTATACTCTGGAAGAGTTGTTGTTCCACTGGGATGAGCAGATAAGCCGGTTGGAAAACTTTGCCGGTGCGGCCCCGGATTTACGTTATGATCGGTCTACTATTGAACAGTTAAAACAAGAACTGGAACAGACGGATACAGAAATCGAGCGAATTCGGAAGAAAATGAGTTGGCGTGGCGATCAACTCCGGAGTCTGGAAAAAGATGTTAATGCGCTCTTACAGGATGAGGAAGGATATCTGCCCTGCCAAACCGTTGTTGACCTGGAAGTTGCCGGCTCTAAAGTAAGTCAGTGGCTGGAAAGGCAGGAACACCAACGTGAAAAGGCCCTGGCCGCCATTGCAGTGGTGGATAGTGTTGCAGCCGCCGAAGAGCAAAAAGTAAATGACCTTTTCGGGACTGGTAAACCGGTCAGCGACTACTTTAAAACTATAACCGGCGGCCGTTACCGGGAGGTTGTCTTTGACGGAGCAGAAAACCGGGTTAAAGTAATGACTGAAGAAGGCTTGCTTCTTGATGCCGGCAGCCTTTCGGGCGGGGCTTATGACCAGCTTTACTTCTCGATCCGCCTGGCCCTGGCTGAAAGCCTGCTTCGGGGAGGCAAGGGATTTTTGATTCTCGATGATCCTTTTATCAAGGCCGATGCGGAGCGTTTGCAAAAACTGCTCGGTATGCTCGATCATCTCAGCAGGAAAGGCTGGCAAATTATCTATTTTAGTGCCAAGGAGGAAATAAAAACAGCCCTGGAAGATGAAATTGCCGCGGGGCGGGTGCAGTTATCTGTGATATGATAGATGGTTCCGCTAGATCCTTAATCTTTCGCTGTATTAGTGGAAGTATACCTATAATGATAAAAGGAGGGGTAAGCTTATGCAATTAACGATCCTTGGTTGTTACGGCCCTTATCCTCCGGCAGGGGGAGCCTGTTCAGGCTACTTGCTACGCGAAGAGGAGTATAACCTGTTGATCGACTGCGGCAACGGGGTTCTGAGCCGCCTGCAGGAGCACATTGATTTTAGAGATCTTAATGCTGTCCTGCTTTCTCACCTTCATCCAGATCACTACTCTGATGTTATGATCATGCGATACGGCCTGGTAATGGCCCGGAACAGCGGCCGGCTCAGCGAACCTTTAAAGATTTATGCTCCCCCGGAACCGGAAGAGGAGTTTGAGCGTTTGCCCTACAAAGATATTTATTCGGTTCAGCCGATTGGGCCGGATCAAGCCCTGGAGCTGGGCCCTTTCACCATTGAAACTACGGCTGTTCTCCATGCTGTCCCCGGAATAGCCCTGCGGATCAAATCCGCATCAGGGACGCTGGTTTATTCGGGAGATACAGAATATTTCCAGGGACTGGAAAACTTTGCCTGTGAAGCAGACCTGCTTCTCTGTGAGGCCAATTACCAGGACTTAGATATCACCAACAACCTTCCCAACCACATCAGCGCTGGCCAGGCTGCGCGGACAGCTGCTTCTGCGCAGGCGAAAAGGCTTTTGCTAACCCATCATCATCCGGGTAGGGATCAGGATGTTTCCCGGGTGGAAGCAGAGAACCATTATCCCGGGGTGGAAATGGCGGTTGAAGGTGAAACCTATATAATATCAACTTAACCTCAAACTGGGGTATACCCTGAAGAAATAATCAAGTAACTTTAATTTCCAGGGTGTTTACACGCTGCATTGGATGCTCTTTTTTAGTTCGCCTTACGGTTAATCAAGCGGCAGGCAGCAGCCTTAAAAAAGCAGGTATGCAGCAACAGTTATGGTGCTGATACATTTAAAATCCCGTAAACAGGCTGCTTAAAACTGCCGTTAAGTTGTCAACCCGGGTTCTAAATTGTTATAATTACCGTGGACCTTGCGTTACCTGTAATCCCGGAAGAGTGGGAACAGGAATAGAATAGCGGGGAGAGAAAAAAAATTGCCTGATTACAAATCCCTCCTGCGGGAACTGCCGGCAGTTGACCGCCTGCTGCGCGAGGCACCGCTGGAAGATAAGTTGCAGCGCCTGCCGCGGCGATTGGTCCTGCAGGCGGCCCAGGAGACAATTGCTTCTTACCGTCGTAGATTAAGCGATTATTCAAGCCTTGAACATCCGCCGGAGTCGCCGGTTCAGATTGATCTTTCCCCTTTCGCCCTGGCTGAAGAAGCCGCCTTGTTGGCCGAACGTAAGGCAGACTCGAACCATAAATACTTGATCAATGCTACCGGAATAGTTATCCATACTAACCTCGGAAGGGTGCCCCTGGCCCCAACCGCAGTTGAAGCAATAACCGCTACTGCAAAAAACTACACCAACCTTGAGTTTTCCCTGGACACCGGGGAACGGGGTTCGCGCCATGATCACCTCGAGGAACTGCTTTGCGAACTGAGCGGGGCTGAAGCTGCAGCAGTAGTGAATAACAATGCCGCTGCCGTTTTCCTGGTTTTAAATACCCTGGCTGCCAGCAGAGAAGTTGTTGTCTCCAGGGGGCAGCTGGTTGAAATCGGAGGCTCTTTCAGGATCCCTGAGATAATGGCCGCCAGCGGGGCCCACCTGGTCGAGGTCGGTACCACCAACAAGACCTATCTGCGCGATTACGAGGCGGTGCTTAATGATAATACGGCCGCTTTTTTAAAGGTCCATACCAGCAATTATCATATGGTCGGCTTTACTGCCGAAGTGGAAACCGGGGACCTGGCTGCACTGGCTGCCAGGAACCACCTGCCCCTCGTAGAAGACCTTGGCAGCGGTGTGTTTTTGGACTTAACGGCTTATAACCTCCCACCTGAACCGCGTATCCAGGACAGTATAGCCGCCGGGGCTGACCTGGTTACCTTTAGTGGTGACAAGATGCTTGGGGGGCCCCAGGCCGGGATCATTGTCGGCCGAAGGGACCTGGTAGCTTTAGTTCGAAAAAACCAGCTGGCCCGGGCATTAAGGATCGACAAGTTTACAATCGCTGCCCTTGAGGCTACCCTGCGCCTGTACCTGGACCCCGGTGTAGCAGTAGAACAAATACCGGTTTGGACCATGTTGAAGGTTTCTCCGCAGGAACTGCGCCGAAGGTCGGAAAACCTGGCCGAAAAGCTGTCAGGACAGGTTGAAGATGGAAGTATAGATGTGATTGAAGGCGTTTCCAGGGTTGGAGGCGGGGCATTGCCCACTGCGGAGCTGCCTACCTTCCTGGTTGCATTCAGGCCGCCGGTGTCAGAATCTCCATCCGGCCTGGTGTCAAAACTAAGACGGGGGCGCCCACCGGTGATCCCGCGCCTCCAGCAGGACCGGATCCTTTTTGATCCCCGCACGATCAGGGTAGATCAGGAAGCAGAACTGATCGAAGCTGTCGCTGCGGCTTGCCGGGAATAATTATGTTTGTCTTGACAGGGTTTATTTAAGATGATTATCACAGGAGAGAATTTATACTTTGGAACAGCTAATCATTGGTTCGGCCGGACACGTTGATCACGGCAAAACAGTCCTGATTTCAGCTTTGACCGGGGTGGATACCGATCGCCTGCAGGAAGAAAAGCAGCGCGGCATTTCCATTGACCTGGGATTTGCCCCCTTTAAACTGCCCAGTGGCAGGGTTGCCGGTGTTGTCGATGTTCCCGGCCATGAAAAATTTATCCATAATATGCTGGCCGGCGCTGCCGGGCTCGATCTGGTAATGCTTGTAGTTGACGCTACCGAGGGTGTGATGCCCCAGACCAGGGAGCACCTTGATATTCTGCAGTTGCTCGGTATCCGCAATGGAATAGTAGTTATTACTAAGATTGACCTGGTTGAAGAAGAGTGGCGGGAACTGGTTGAAGATGAAATCAGGGAGGAGCTGAAGGGCTCTTTCCTGGAAGATGCCCCGATCCGTTCTGTTTCTGCGGTCAGCGGGCAGGGGATCGATGATTTGAAAGATTTGATCGACCGGTTGACTTTAAACCTGGATACGCGCAGTTCCACCGGCCCTTTGCGTTTACCCGTGGACCGCGCTTTTGTTATTGCCGGGTTCGGGACCGTGGTTACCGGGACGCTGGTGCAGGGATCGGTCCGGGTTGGTCAGACTGTTGCCGTAGTTCCTCCGGGTTTAGAAGCAAGGGTGCGCAATATCCAGGTCCACGAACAGGATGTGGAGGAGGCAAAAGCAGGCAGCCGGGTGGCTTTGAACTTGGCCGGTGTGGAAAAAGGAGAGATCTTAAGGGGTAGCGTGGTCAGCAATCCAGGCTATTACAGCCAGACCACCCTGCTTGATGCCTGGGTGGAACTTTTGCCGGGATCGCCGCGCAGTTTGAAAAATCTCGATCCGGTTCATTTCTTCCTGGGCACGGTCCGCACCGTGGGCCGCCTGCTGTTGCTTGATCGGGATCAGCTTAAACCCGGAGAAAGCGCCCCGGTGCAGTGCCGCCTGGAAAAAGCGCTGGTAGCCGAACGAGGCGACCCCTTTGTAATTCGTTCTTATTCGCCAATGACCACCATTGGCGGGGGGATGGTCCTGGATCCTTACCCGGAAAAACATCGCCGCTTCCGCCGGGAGGTAATTGAGCGTTTGCAGGAGCTGAAGCAGGCTCCGACTGAAGGCGGTGACGCTGCCTTCCTGCTCAGCAAGCTAGAAGAACTGGTTGCCGCTGAACCGGCTCGTTTGATGAAAGAAACCCGCCTGGCCGAGGAGCGGATTAAAGGAATCCTGGAAGATTTTACGGCCCGGGGCCAGGTCGAGCAGATTGGCGGAGCTTACATCCTTTCCACCATCCGCCAGGATTTTGAGGCCACCCTGCTTTCTGAACTGGAGCGTTACCACGAAAAGTATCCTTTGTCACCGGGTATTTCCAGGGCTCGCCTGCGAGGAACCCTGCCCCGTGCATTCGGGCAGCGCGAGTATGATGCTTTCCTGGATCGCCTCCAGGAAGAAGAAAAGGTGGAGATTAGAAGCGACCTGGTCAGGTTGTATAATTTCAATCCCGCCCCGTCCGGCAAGGAAAAGCTAATCCTGGACAACCTGGTTGAACAGTATGTGGCAGGAAAACTGCAGCCCCCGTCGGCCCGGGATGCTCTTGAAAAGGCCGGGGCGGGGCAGGATCGCAGGGATGAATTTTTCAACTACCTGCAGGAAAACGGCTTGCTGGTTAAGGTCAGCGAGGATCTTTACTTTCACCGGGATGCTTACCGAAAAGCGATCGAGCTGCTCCGCGAGCATTTTGCCGATAACGCAACCCTGACCCTGGCCCAGTTCCGGGACCTGGCTGGCACCTCCCGTAAGTATGCCCAGGCTTTACTGGAACATTTTGACCAGCAAAAGCTGACCAGGCGGGTGGAAGACCACCGGGTAGCCGTTAAATTAAACCGGTAATCAATAATTAAGGCTGGCTCACTTGACAGCCCTTGTAGCTATAAAGCTTGCTGTCCTTGTTGAATGACAGGCAATGTATATATGTTGTTACAGTTTGTCGCAGAACAGTTTGTCACAGAAAGGAAGTGAAGCGATGGAGAGCCGGGAAATCAAGCTGACGGCGATGACTAAAAGCGCCGGGTGAGCGGCAAAAATTGGTCCTGAAGACCTGGCGCAGGTCCTGCGCCAACTACCTGTTTTAGACGACCCGAACTATTTAAACCGGGATCAGCATTTTGCCGATGCTGGAATTTACAGGATTTCAGAACACCAGGCCCTGGTTCAGTCGGTGGATTTTTTTACGCCTATAGTCGATGATCCCTATGAATTTGGGCAGATTGCGGCGGCTAACTCGCTGAGCGACCTTTACGCCATGGGAGCAAAGCCGCTCACGGCCCTGAATATTATTTGTTTTCCTGTGTCCTGCCACCCGCTGGAAGTGATGGAATTAATACTAAGGGGAGGTTATGACAAGGTCATAGAAGCCGAAGCGGTGGTAATCGGCGGCCACAGTATCGAAGATCAAGAGCCCAAGTACGGCCTGGCTGTAACCGGGCTGGCAGACCCGCAGCAGATCATTACAGGCAGTGGGGCCGTTCCCGGTGAGGTTTTGGTTCTTACCAAGCCGGTGGGAACGGGTATTATTGCTACCGCCGTTAAAGGAGAAATGATTGCATTTGAAGAGGCTACCCAGGCTGTCCGGGGTATGGCCGAACTGAACGATGTCCCTTCCCGTGCTATGCTTGAAACGGGCGTATCCGCTGCCACCGACATAACCGGGTTTAGCTTCCTGGGCCACCTGCATGAAATGCTTCTGTCCAGTAAAGTTGGAGCAGAAATTGATCACCGGAAAGTCCCCCTCTACCCGGGGGTTAAAGAAATGGTGGCCATGGGCATGATCCCGGCCGGCGCTTACCGCAACCTCGAGTATATGCGGCCTCATGTGTCCTGGGAGGGCAGGGCGGAAGAAAAAGACGATGCCCTGATCGTTCTGGCCGACCCCCAGACTTCAGGCGGCCTTCTGGTAGCCCTTTCAGAGGATAAGGTACAAACCTACCTGGATCACTTGAAAGCTGCCGGCAGGGAGGGACATGAAGTAGGGCGAATTACCGGTGGAAACCCGGGGGAAATCAAGGTTTTATAAACTGTTTGTTCGAGAATGCAGATTCAATAAATACGCTCAATATTTGCAAGTGTGAAATATTAAGGAATTAAAAAATCAGGCAGGAGAAAAAAACGGGATGTCGAATTTTAAGAATGTAAACTTAATTTATAAAAGTTGTCTGTCTATTCATTGTCTGTTATAATAAGCAAGGAATATAAAAATATAAGCCAAATTACTATAATCAGGGAGGTGGAAAGAAAGATACTATTGTGATTTAATTACTGAGCTAGCAGCTGCCCTCTGTGGTAACTGCCGGAAATAAAGCAGGAAAATAATTATTTATGATGCGGGGTATGATAATGACTACTGAAAGCCAGACTTTCACCGAAAAATATGATCTTCTGGGTTGCATCCAGTGCGGACGCTGCACCGGCGGCTGCCCGGTAACTGTCCGGGCCGACTTAAATGTGCGCCAGTTCGTCAACGATGCCTACGATGAGGAAAAACTGGATGAATTGGCCAGGCTGGCGGAAATCTGGGATTGCACAGCCTGTCATACCTGTGCCGTACGTTGCCCCAAGGGCTTGAAGCCCCTGGAAGTATTGATC
>CAYWIY010000016.1:24887-31063 GCA_964458455.1 uncultured Syntrophomonadaceae bacterium
GGTTTACGCTCCATGATTGTGGAAAGCGGAAAAGTTGAACCCACGGTTCGCGACGCCCTGCAAAGCGTTCTTTTGGAAGGCAACCCCTGGGAGAAACCCCGGGCTACCCGGCAAGACTGGATGGAAGGCCTTGATGTCAGGATTGCCGAACCGGGAGAGCACGTGGAAAACCTCTTTTTTGTCTGCTGCACCAATTGTTATGACCCCAGGGTGCAGGTAACGGCAAAAAATATGGTCAAGATTTTAAACAAGGCCGGTGTGGATTATGCGTTCTTGCCCGAGGATGAAAGCTGCTGCGGCAGTGAAGTCTTTACTATCGGCGAAGAGGGGCTCTTTGAAATGACCGTGGAAGATAATACCGAGTTTTTAAATGAGTTCAGCGCCGATCGCATCGTCACCCTTTCGCCGCACTGCTTTACCACCTACCGGACTCATTTCCCCGACTTGAAACACCCGGTCATTCATTACACCCAACTGATGGATGAGCTGATCCAGGCAGGCAAACTGGCCTGGAAAGGGGAGCTACCGAAAAAGATTGTTTACCACGATCCCTGTTACCTGGGTAAGCAGAGCGGTGTTTATGATGAACCGCGCCGCATATTGAAAAGCATCCCGGGAGTGGAATTGCTTGAGTTTGACCGTAAACGTGAACGCAGCCTGTGTTGTGAAGGCGGCGGGGGTAAAATGTGGGTGGAATCAGAGTCACGGGAAGAACGGCTGGCGGAAACCAGGATCAAGAACGCCAAAGAACTGGGTGCCGATATCGTGGCTGCAGCCTGTCCGTTTTGTGTGCTGACCCTGGAGGATGCCATGAAAGGGCTTGGTTACGAAGAAGAGATGCGTGTTGCTGAAATTATGGAGCTTTTAGGAGAATTTGTTGAAGCCTGATAGGTCTTAATATTGCAGGAGGTGGAAAAGAACGATGAAAACAATTGTTTGTATCAAGTACGTGCCCGATACTTCCGAAGCCGAAGTAAAGGTCAATCCAGACGGCAAGACAGTTGATGACAGCAGGTTTTCTTTTGACATTAACGATGCCGATAATTACGCCGTGGAAGAATCGGTCTTAATTAAGGAGGATAAGGGCGGTGAGGTTGACGTCCTGTCAATCGGGCCGAAGCAGTCCGAAGTTATGATCCGCATGGCCATGGCCAAGGGGTGCGATAAAGCGACCCGGGTTGAAGATGACCGCATTGCCGAACATGATCCCCTGATCGTGGCCAGGGTTCTGGCCGGGGCGATCAAGGACCAGGAATTTGACCTGGTTTTAACCGGTTGCTGGGGTGATGATTTTAACCACATGTCAACCGGGGTGGCTCTGGCTGAATACCTGGGAGTTAATCACGCTTCCATGGTCAAAAAAGTGGAAATGCTGGACGGTAAGGTAAGGGCTCACCGCGAGCTTGAAGGTGGATTGATGGAAGTGGTCGAGCTTGAACTGCCCGCCGTATTGACTATCCAGACCGGGATTAACGAGCCTCGCTACGCTCCAATTCGCGGCATCAGGCAGGCCCAGAAGAAAGAATTGAACGTGGTCAGCCTGGATGACCTGGGCGTTGACCCGGCTGAAGTAAACGCTGACGCTTCGCAGGTTGTACTGGAAAACCTCTACATCCCCGAAGTTGAGTCTGCCGCTGAATTTATCGAGGGCGAACCGGAAGAAAAAGCTGAGAAACTGGCGTCCATTCTGGCTAAAGGAGGCTTAGTATAATGGGTGATGTATTAGTGCTGGCTGAACACCGTCAGGGTGAATTAAGAGATATATCTTTTGAAATGATGGCAATCGCTCCCAAAGTTGCTGAAGCCATGGGTAGCGAAGTGAAAGTGCTTCTGTTTGGCAGCGGTATTGATGATATGGCTAAGAAAATGAGCGAGTACGGGGTCAAAGTAATTGCAATTGATGACCCCCTCTTTGAAGATTTCAACGCAGAAAAATACCAGAAGGCCCTGTCCGCCCTGCTTGACGACCTTAAGCCATCTGTATTAATGACCGGCCAAACCGCCCAGGGTGTTGATTTTATGCCCTCACTGGCAGTGGAAAAGAAACTGCCATACGTGGCGGAAGCGATCGATCTAAACTATGAAGACGGGACCCTGAAAGCAACTCGAAATATATATTCAGGCAAAGTTAATGCTACCGTAGCTTTTAAACCGGCCGATACCTGCCTGGTGACAATCAGAGAAGGAGCGGTCGAAGCGCCTGAACCGGCTGCCGCTGGCGATGTTGAAAAAATGGATTCTCCCCTCAAGGAAGACATACCCTACCGCAAGTTCGTAGAGTACATTGAAGCCGAGGTTGGAGAAGTTGATATTACCCAGTCTGAAATCCTGGTTGCAGTCGGCCGGGGGCTCAAAGAAGATAAGAATTTGCCCGCCATCGAAGATCTGGCCAAAGCGATTAAAGCAGATATTGCGGGCTCGAGGGCAGCTACCGATTCCGGATGGATTCCCCACGATCGCCAGGTCGGGACTTCCGGTAAAACGGTTAAACCCAAGCTCTACCTGGCCCTGGGTATATCCGGTGCTTTCCAGCACCTCGCCGGCATGAAGGGAGCCAAGACCATCGTGGCCGTGAACAAGGATCCTGAGGCTCCGATCTTTACGGTGGCCGATTATGCCATAGTCGATGATATGTTCAAGGTTGTGCCCGCGTTGACTGAAAAACTGAAAGAGCTCAAGGGCTAGCTATGATGTTTATAAGGGTTAATTATTGCGGGAGGATGAAAACCAGATGACTGAAAAGCCAAAAATAGGTGTCTATATCTGCCAATGCGGTATTAATATCGCATCTACGGTGGATGTAGAGACAGTTGAAGAATTCGCGCTTAAACTGCCTAACGTAGAAGTGGCGCGCAACTATTCATATATGTGTTCTGACCCCGGGCAGTCCCTGATTAAGGAAGACATCAAGGAACACGGGTTAAACAGGATCGTTGTTGCTTCCTGTTCCCCGCGTATGCACGAAGCGACTTTCAGGAAGGCGATCCAGGAAACGGGTCTCAACCCCTATTTCCTTGAGATGGCCAATATCAGGGAACAGTGCTCCTGGGTTCACGAGGAGATGGATGAAGCAACGGCCAAGGCCAAGAAGTTGATTTCTGCTTCTGTGGCCAAGGTCAGGCTGCTTGAAGCGCTTGAGTCAACGGAAGTTGACGCCGAGCCGGCCGCCCTGGTCATAGGGGCAGGAATTGCCGGTATTCAGGCAGCGCTTGATATTGCTGATGCCGGCTTCAAAACTTACCTGGTGGAGAAAACACCGTCTGTGGGCGGGCGTATGGCCCAGCTGGACAAAACTTTTCCCACCCTTGATTGTTCGGCCTGTATCTTGACCCCTAAAATGGTTGATTGTGCCGGACATCCAAACATTGAATTGCTCACGTACTCCGAAGTTGATGAAATCAACGGCTATATCGGTAACTTCGATGTCAAGGTCCGCAAGAAGGCCCGTTATGTCGATTTCGACAAGTGCACCGGCTGCGGCGACTGTGCCAAGGAATGCCGGGTTGCCGACCGTTTTCCCAATGAATTTGACGAAGGGATGGGCAAACGGTCCGCGATATACTTGCCCTTCCCCCAGGCGGTCCCGGCCAAGTTTACCATTGACCCGGAAAACTGCCTTTACCTGAAGCGGGGCAAGTGCGGTAAAGGGCCGAAGTGCCAGGAAGTCTGCGGAACCGGGGCCATCGACTTTGAACAGGAGGATGAATTTGTCGAATTCAAGGTCGGGGCTATTATCGTGGCTACCGGCTTTGATCCTTTCAATCCTTCGAAGAAGCCGGAATACGGTTATGATGATTACCCCAATGTTATTACCGGTATGGAAATGGAACGGCTTGTTTCCGCCTCGGGGCCAACAGGCGGGAAGGTTTTGATTAACAATGGGGAAGAAGAAATCGAGCCAAAAGAAGTTGCATTTATTAAATGCGTGGGCTCGCGTGATGAAAGCGTGGGCAATGAGTATTGCTCCCGGGTCTGCTGCATGTATACGGCCAAGCAGGCGCACTTGATCAGGGAAAAGTTGCCTGATGCCAATATCAGGATCTACTACATGGATGTGCGGGCTTTCGGTAAGGGTTATGAAGAATTCTATGACCGGGTCCGCCGGGAAAATGTCCGCTATATCAGGGGCAATCCGTCCGAGATTTTCAAACGCGGTAACAAGCTGGTTGTAAAAGCTGAAGACACGCTTACTTCCACCCCCCTGGAAGATGAAGTCGACCTGGTGGTCCTGGGAGTGGGGCTTGAACCGCGGGCGGAAATGCGTCAGGTTATGGACTTGCTCCGGCTGTCCCAGTCAGGAGACCGCTTTTTTATGGAAGCTCATCCCAAGCTGCGTCCGGTCGATACCGCTTCCGAAGGCGTCTTCCTGGCCGGATGTTGCCAGGGCCCGAAGGATATTCCCGATACGGTAGCCCAGGCCAAGGGAGCCGCTTCGTCGGCTTTAATACCTCTGGCCAAAGGCAAGGTTACCATTGATGCCCAGGTAGCGGAAGTAAACGAAGCTACCTGCCGGGGCTGCGGTTTCTGCGTGGAAATCTGCCCTTATTCGGCTATCGAAATGGTTACCGTCAATCGTTTCGGCCACGAGATTGAAGTGGCCAGGGTTAACGAAGCGCTGTGCAAGGGCTGCGGCTCCTGTTCGGCAGCCTGCCTGTCTGATTCAATACAGCCGAAATCGTTCCGCGATCGCCAGATTTTACCGCAGATAGCGGCATTGGGGGTCATAAAATGAGTAACAATTACGAGCCAAACGTTGTAGCTTTCCTCTGTAACTGGTGTTCCTATGCCGGGGCGGACCTGGCGGGAACAAGCAGAGTGCAGTACCCTTCTAACGTCCATGTTATCAGGGTTATGTGTAGCGGCCGGGTCAATCCTCTTTACGTGGTTAACGCTCTCCAGCAGGGTGCGGACGGAGTCCTGGTTTCCGGCTGCCATCCCGGTGATTGCCATTACATGGAAGGAAATTACTATGCCCGGCGCCGCCTGGGCATGTTAAAGGATCTGATGGAATTTGTCGGGGTCGATCCCCGGCGTTTCCACATGAGCTGGGTATCTGCTTCCGAAGGTCACAAGTGGAAAGAAGTAGTGGAAAAAACCGTCGAAGATGCGCGTGAAGCCGGGCCGTTTGAAGGTTTCAGGCGCCGGCAGATCGACTGGTAGGAGGGTTTTTAAAACGATGGACTTGGAAAAATTACGCGAAACCGCTGCCGAAGTGGCGGCCCGTGATGATGTAAAATACCTGATCGGTTGGAAAAAAGGAAGCTACGGTTACCGGGTCGCTCCCAGCTTTGTGGAAGATGCCGATGCCACTGCAGAGTTGATCTTTTCACCCCTCTGCACTGCTAATCTGGCCACTTACTTGACCCTGGCGGAAAAGTTGCCCCTGCCCCGCGGGCAGGAGCCGGATGACCGCAAGGTTGCCCTGATGGTCAAGGGCTGTGACAGCCGGGCCGTGGCCCAGCTGCTGGTCGAAAAGGGCATCCACCGGGATGAAGTGGTTATTATCGGTTGTCCCTGCCCGGGCATGGTCGACCCGGCCGTGCTGGCCGAAAAATACCCGGAAGCAGAAGAACCGGCAGAACTCCGATGGAGCGATGATGGTTTTGTTATCATCCAGAATGGTGAAGAAACTGCCGTTCCCAGGGAAGAGCTGCTGGCTGAAAAATGCCGGTTATGCCGCTATCCCAACCCCGTGGTCAGCGATATTACAATCGGCGACCCGGTAGACGCCTGGGAATTGTCCGAAGATGAAGGCGTGACCGAAATTGAAGATAAAGATGTGGACGAACGTTGGGCTTACTGGCAGGAGCAGTTTTCCAACTGTATTCGCTGCTACAGCTGCCGCAATGTTTGCCCACTTTGCTATTGCCAGGATTGCATACTCGATCGCCTGAACCCGACCTGGGTTCACCGCTCGGTCAACTTCTCCGAAAATACAGCTTTCAATATTGCCCGGGCTTTTCACCTGGCCGGACGCTGTATAGAGTGCGGTGAGTGCGAGCGGGTTTGCCCGGCAAATATTCCCCTGGGCAAGCTAAATCGCAAATTAGCCCGGGAAGTTCGGGACAAGTACGGCTTCGAGCCCGGCCTGGATCCGGAATCTGAGCCGTTCCAGGCCAGTTACAAGCCTGATGATCCCGAGGACTTCATACTCTAGAGGTGGGTGATATGTCAGC